>JBIIEK010000186.1:0-5661 GCA_044237895.1 Bdellovibrionota bacterium | reverse complement strand
ATGCATCGACGCCTCTAAAAGAGATGAATTACTTCGAATGATATTTCCAGTGCCACGGTTCATAGACCAAATTGTGTGGGTTTCCTCGCGGAAAACTCTCTGTAAACCCGAAGCTTCCTGCATGAGCCGCAAGCCATGCGTGCGCGGAAGTGCTTTCAAATACCTCTTCCCCCGCCGGGCAATCTACCGTGGTAATATCGAGCGCTTCTCCGGTGTGGTGTTCGGAATACCCTGGAGCGGCTAACGATTTTAATATCTCATCAATCAACACTCCCCTCGCAAGCTTCGCTTGAAAAAGTCCTTTCTGATATAGGTACGACCTAAATCCCGAAAAGGGATGAAGACTGATCCCGTCTTTTTCAGCAGCGCCTCGCATCGCCACCCATGCGTTAGCTGCAGATTTTGTAAGGACGAGGGGTCGCCCAGCCTCATCCAGTTGCGCAACGATAAGGTCTGATAGAGCAACCTCTTCAAAGCGTGAAAGCCGCGTACGCTGCTCATAGTCGTCAGGAATACCCAACTCGCGGTGAATACGGACAAGAAAGGGATTGAGATTGGATGGGCTCATGGTGGTAGTGACGATAGATATCTCACCGGAGAGTCTAGTGCATGAGGACGATATCAGGGAAGAGTTATTAAGGGAGAGGAAAGAAAGGCGCCTCTACTCCCGTACGCGTTCACCGTCTTCGAAGGTCAGGAGCTCCTCTTTGCCAGTTCTACGATCTCGAACCTTTACGCTTACTAGGTTACGATTCAGGGGTTGCACACCCTTACTCACGTTGAAGAGAGCTCCCTCTCCGATCGGACCGCTCATCTTGGCGAGCCCAGCATCATCAGAACCCCGCAACACTAAGGCGAGCCGTCCATTGAGAGAGGCCAATCGAACTCTCATCGCGTCACGAACCGACAGGAGCAATGTAACCGTTTGAGGAACCTCCGAGTCGGTATTCTTTGAATCTACTCGCGCGCCCTCCGCTCGCTTGTTCGCCGACAGCACCTTTGCGTTTGGCGCAATAGCGTACGCCATCTGAGATCCGAGATCTTTCGTTACCCAGATGACATCTACACGAGCACCCGGCTGAGCCCATCCTTCAACACTACTAATGGCATCAACCGAGATAGCGATGGCTCGGTAGCCAGCCGGAATGCTAGCAGTCAACGCATTTACCGGCTGAAGACTGGTCAAGAAATCTCGATGAACCGGCTGCTCTGCTACAAGAACTCCGCGACTGTACAGACCCTTAATATCATCGAAGTCACGAATGGTGTCTGGGCCAACTACCAAGTCAGGTTTCTTCACGCGGTGAAACATCTTCGGCTCCAGGGTTGCACCTGGTGGAATAGATTCCAGCGGAACGATTATTTCAACCATACCGGGTTCAATAACCTTCTCTTGAGGAACCACCGTTTTTGCCACTCCGGGCTGACTCGACAGATGTATCGAGAGAATCACTCCGCCAACGGCGATCGCAACCATAAAGCCGGCAAGGCCGAACTTCATCAGCATCGCTTGCGATCTACGCCTGTGACTTCGAGCAAAGGTGTTGTTCTGAAACATATCCCTCTATCTTGTCCGTTCAAGCTTCACCGCACCTGCGTGAAAACTCGAAACTCTACGAGAACCCTCTAAAGGCTTATCGGCATAGACCCCAGAGATACTTCAGGTTTTTCTCGCGTTTTTCTCGACCTACGAAAAACACCTATCAATTTAGAGGGTTACAGTAGGAGCAACTCTGCCCAGCACAAGCCTACGACGGGGGAAGTCACTCCCTATGGGGCGGATATGGCGCCGTCGATAACATTTGAGAACCCAAGGCGACACGAGGCGAAACTACCAAATAAGACGCAGCAGTCTCGGCGACAATAGGTTGAGGAATTTTTGAAAACCTCCAACGAGGTCACTTCAACGATATCAAAATACACAACCGTAGATCTTTCCTGAACGTAACGCTCATCCACTATCTTCGGAGCAACTGCAGCTGCCCCATAAGGAGCACAAGCGCGATCTCAACTCGAACAACTCTATCGCCAAGGCCGATAACTTTAAATCCCGCCTGCGCGAAGAGCTCTATCTCTTGAGCACTCCATCCCCGCTCGGGCCCGATAGCGACAACAACGTGAGAATCGCTGAACCGCGATCTATCAGGAGCGGAAAGGGGCTCTCCAGTCGGATGGGCGACAAGAGAAAGTGTCCGACCCACCTCAGAAATAAGCACGGGATATTTTTTTTCAAGGAAATACGCGAATGTTCTGTGAACGAGTATCTCTGGAGCACGAGTATCCCAGACCTGCTCCAGCGCCTTAATACTCTCATCGAGGATCTGATCCTCATCAAGAGAACGTGACTGTAAATAACTTTTTTCTCCCTGCTCACTCCGAACAAAATGGAGAGAGCGAACCCCGAGCATCACCGCCGCCTGGATAACTTTCTTGATAGTTTGAGGTCGAGAAACTCCGACGATGAGGTCTATAGGCTCCGGAGGAAGGGGATTTTCCGATAGCGAGAGTTCAAGAGCGATCGCCGCTTGGGTCGCGCTCAAAACTCTCGCCTCCCCCTTGAGTCCTCCAAGAACTCCTACTCGCACGGTCTGTCCCTCTCGAATTCCGTGGGTATCGTAGGCATACAACGCACGAGGTCCCTGAAGCTCGGCTTTTTCCATCGAAAGGCATTCCGCAGGGAGGAGTAATAAAGAATTCACGGAGTACCTTCAGGTCATAACATAGGGTGTGTCGGTTGCTCGCGGCCGATATGGCGAGAATCGCACGACGAACCGACCGGTGGCAAATCCGTTTCAGGGCTTGGATATATGCCGTTTTTTTTTGTACACTCTCCTATGCGCCTCTCGACTAAACGAAAGTATAACTATGACAAACATCTCCAGATCGTGCGTTGAGCAGTTACTCGCCCTTCGAAAAACCCAGTCACAGCGAGTCCCTCATCCCTCTCTGGTTCCCCCCTTTGTGCAGTCCACCCTTGCGGCCCTCTTCCCGCAGTATTCGGGCAAGATTGACGAAAACTCCGAGGCGGTCTCATCTCTTGTAACCGCCTCCGTGAACTCGCTCTCAGAGCTATGTTCTTCGGTGCTGGTTTCCTCACAGAGTCTCGCCACGCTTATCACCTCGTTCATGGACGAGTTACCCCGCTTTCATTCTCTTTTGACGGAGGATGCTGAAGCCCTTTTTAAAGGCGATCCTGCCGCAAGAAGCGTTGATGAGGTTATCGTCTCCTATCCCGGCTTTACAGCCATCTCCGTATACCGACTTGCTCATTGGCTCTTGAAAAATGACGTGCCTATCGTCCCCCGTATGATCTCGGAATATGCCCACACCCTAACAGGCATTGATATCCATCCGGGTGCTACGATCGGTCGTTCGTTTGTGATCGACCATGGCACCGGAATCGTCATAGGTGAAACGTCAGTTATTCACGATAACGTAAAGATGTACCAAGGCGTAACGCTTGGCGCGCTTAGCGTAGCCAAGTCGATGGCCGACACGAAACGACACCCTACGATAGAGAACGATTGTGTCATCTACGCGAACGCGACGATCCTTGGTGGAAAGACAACTATCGGCGCTGGAAGCGTTATTGGTGGAAACGTATGGCTAACCGAGAGCGTTCCAGCTGGATCGCGCGTCTACCATCGATAGTCGAGAACCGTGATCTATCCAGACATGGCGGAAGGAATCAGCACGGCGACCGCGATGAATCAGCGGCACCTTTAAAAAGAGCTTATCCTGCCAAGCCAGGAAGTTCTTTTGCAGCCACTCCGAGAGATCTAGCCCGAGCAAACACTTCCATTCCGGTAAAGACCTCTCGCTCTTAAGCCGCCCTACGATCGTCGAAACCGAACACTCCCCGCTGCCCCGTAGATCAAACGGTCGAGCATCCCCCCACCACCGGTGACCGAGCTCCTCCAATACCACCTCAAGAATACGAACCTGCGCAAAACGAGTCCCGATAGCCGCGCGTATTCCCTCCGAACGGGCACATAGGTTACGTATGGCGATCCAAGCATCGATTGGGTGAAGCGCCGCGGCCATACACAACGCCTCAAGTGGCATCATCGAAGGAAGCCCGGCCTGAGCACACGAGAGCGCCTTGGCACCAGAGAGGTATCCCTCGACGATGAGCTCCGTATCAAGCGATGAGCGCCCCCTTTTTGAAAGCCTACTTGGCTCAGCGCCCGACTGAGAGAGAGAGACCCATCGGTCATCCCAGAAGAGATCATCCTCACCAAAGGAACTTTGGTCGTTCCACGCAACTGGAGGAGCTATGAGCGAGGAGACCCGTTCTCTCTCTTTGATACTCGCTTGGGCAGCGAGCAAGGATTGCGCCTCAAGCTTCCCCTCAACAATAAGGAGGAGCGCTTGAATGCGCAAAAACTCCAAGGGATCAGAGATGCGAGTAGGCCCGAAGGTGATGTCTGTCGGATCGGTCTGCACGAGAGCGCGTTTTAGCTCCACCGCGGAGCGAACGAGATCCACATCAAGAGGTTCGAGCGATTCGGGCAATGGAAGCTTTCGAACAACACCCTCGGGTAGTTGCGCCTTGCCTCCGACGCATCGAATGGCTAACGAGCCCAACCGTGAATTGAGGAATGCAACGAGTCGATCATCTTGAGGGAAAAACCCCGATGCGGCGGCTCGTCCAAAACTCCATCCTCGTTCCTTGTACCGTAATCCGAGCGCTCCGTTTGCAAACCACGTGTATGTCCAGCCCGGCTTCGAGAACCACTCTTCAACGCTTACGCCAGATTTGGGATCTGCGCGAAAGATCTCCTCCCCCGCGCCCCAATCAAGCAGATACCTATTGAATCCGAACCATCGACCGTATCCTCCCCCCTTGCTGTGAACCTTATAACGCTGACGATCGGGGGGAACACTCCAATAATACTTCACGAAACGGCGGTCATCACTCGTCTGCAGCCCTACAACGACATCTGCGCACTCTTGAACACGACGGGGACAAAGGAGCAATCCCTTCGGAAGAGTCCCGGCCAGTAGAAAGGTGTCTGCTCCTGACGCAGAAAGGAGCTCGCTCTGGGCTACCTTCTCGATCCCCTCTCCTATCTCCTCAGTCACAGAAGAGAGCTTATCAGCTTTCTCGTTGAGCGTCCTTTTCCCCACACATGAGATGTAATCAAATACGTGCGTGGGGCTTGGTGCTTGCTTCGTTGCGGTAAGTAGAGCAATACCAACCCCATCATGCAGATCCGCAAGAGCGCTGAATGCGCGATGTCCCATCTCGCAAACGGAATCAAGCGAGAGAACGTTATAGAGCCCCTCAAAATGATCCCCCCCTCTGCGCAAGCGCTCATATCCCTTGAGACGAAGCCACTTATCTACCGTCACTAGCCCGAGCGCCCCGCCGGGAGCTACAAGCTCTAGGCATCGCTCCATAAACGCCGCGCAGAGGTCCATAGATGTATCTGGGTAATTCAGATCAAGAAACTCTCGGATCTCTAACGACAACTTACGCCGTCCAATATACGGGGGATTGGTCACTACGCATTGATACTGACGACCCAAGATCGAACACGATCCCTCTCTATCAAGCGTGCCATGCGGAGAAATACAGACTTGAATCGTGGCACAAACAGACCGTGCAACCGAGTGCAGGCATGAAGCTCCAAGACGATAGGCCTCTAGAAAAACAAT
>JBIIEK010000062.1:0-14667 GCA_044237895.1 Bdellovibrionota bacterium | reverse complement strand
AAAAAATCCAACCTGGGAGGAGCACAACGAGGACAAGGCGATAGAGAGCCGCACTGGGATCCGCTATTGTCATATCGCGAGTGCCGCCAAGAGCGGAGCTGCCAATCGTGAAGAGCACAACGAGAGTGTTGACGAGGTTCGGTGCTATCGCGAGGACCAGTGCAGGGGCGATTCGTGGCTTGTAATGAGTCCAAGCGACTTTAAAGTTGTCTATCCCGGCACAAAAGAGATCTCGAAAGGTTCCTGGTACGGGGGTCATAAACTCTCCCTAGAATGTGTGCCAATCGGAAGAACATAGCAGGCTGATACAGGGGGGTAATAGGGTTATTTTCTGAAGGAGACCTCCTACCGCAAAGGTGTCAGTTTGCCCAAAAAATGGAGGGCTAGGGGTCATTGCAAGGAACGAGAAACTCATCTTTACGGCAACTCGTGCTCGATTTTTTACGGAGGCTACACCTGCGCGCAGTGCCCTCTTGTATCATTGCCCTCCGTTTTTTCATGCACCGTCGCCATCAGGTGTTTTCAAAATCATCTCTGGTAGAAGTCGTTAGAGATTCGTTACGAAACCGGGAAGGGCCTCTCTTGCGACTCGCATCATCCGTAGCTTTACTCGTTGCCCTCCCCACAACTCCGATCGATACTTGCTTGACCGTTAGCTAGGATTCACATGAGTATTGAGCAAGCCCGCATATTCGCTGAACAAAAGCTTTTTCACAAAGCACTGCCGCTCCTCGCCGATCTTATGAGGCAAACCCCTCCTATTCGCGGTGCTCATCTCGAATACGCCAAACTCGTGATGGGCATTACATTCAAATATCTCGCCTTGGAAGCTGCCCGGAAGGAGCACGCGCTCTTCGACTGCCCTGAAGCGAAAGATCTCGCGACCTCGATCGAAGAAGCTATGCGAGCGAAACAGGTGAAGCACGCTGAACATCCCCTCATCTCGCTTATCATTGTAGCGAAATCTGGCGAGGAGGTTTTGTGGAAGCGGTGCTTAGAATCGATATCGTTACAAGTTAACACCAAGGTCGAGGTCTGTCTTATTTCTGATACTCCGCTTCCGATGTGGGGGACACTTCCCTCATGTGTGTCGCTACACCCCTTGGCCTCACGTCCTTTCAGCAAGCGCGAGGAGATACCGCGAGCCCTTCACATCGCTCGGGGAGATATCGTATCCGTCATAGAACGACCCGAAACAGTTATGGGAGACTGTGGCCTTCTCTTTATCGCCGCCGCATTTTATTCGGTACCGACGGCCGATGTTATACAGTGCGAGAGAACGTATCGTTCGGACAATCTAGTTTTCGAGCCAACTCGAGTTCATCAACCGTGCTGGACTCAGGCAGTCATTCTAGACCCTGCGACTCTTGAGGCTCCCACGCTGCTCTTTTCGTGGAGGGGTGTTTTTTTTAGGAGACAAACTCTTCTCAGTAGCCTTCCTTTCGAGTCTGGAATCGATCACGCCCTAGCGCTCGACGTTGCGATTAAGATTCTCCGCTCAAATCCCATCCACACCCTCGCAGTGCCTGTCGTGCTTGACGAAACCCCTGCTGAGGGTCGGAGCTATCAGCTGGAGCTAAAAGAGGTCGCAGAAGCGAGGAGCTTAATCAGCAGGGAAAGAAAGCGCCTTACAGAGAGGCCATCGACAACACATCCACCGATCCTTGATCCCTTCAGGCCACCAAAACCGGGGCAAAAGTTGCCGAGGGTCTCGCCAAACCTTTTACGAGGGGGCCGAGCCGCCGCGCCGTCAATCTCACTCGTAACCTCCGTGCTCAACGGCCGCGACTATCTTGAGCGCTGCATCGACTCGATACTCTCTCAAGGGTACCCAAATCTTGAATACATAATCCTCGACGGGGGAAGCACCGATGGAACGCAGGATATTATCAAGAGGTACGAATCCCACCTCTCATACTGGAGCTCGAGGCCTGATGACGGTCACTACGCCTCGGTACAAGAGGGTCTGAATCGCTCAACTGGTTCGATTATGTCATGGCTTAACGCGGATGACTGCCTCACACCGTACTCCCTTGATCTTGCGGCCGCGATCTTTACAGGAGCTCCTCACATCGATTGGCTGACTGGCTCCCTGTGCATCTACTCCCCCGACAACCAGCTTGAGGTTGGAGGCATTCCAAGTCTCTCTGGCGAGACCTATTTCAATGATGGCTTCGACGCGCCCTTTATTCAGCAGGAAGGAACGTTCTGGAGACGCTCCCTGTGGGAACGAGCGGGGGGCGCTCTCGACGTACGACTGGAGCTCGCCAGCGACATGGAGTTATGGACCCGCTTCTTTCAGTATGCCCACCCGTATACACTATCAGTTCCGCTCGGAATCTTTCAGATGCGCCCAGGTCAGCGTTCAGAGATATTCCGACACCGATATTTTGTGGAAGCGTACCGAGTAATTCAGCGACTCAAGACCATGGGGACACAACCTTTCCGCCATCCACACCCAGAGGAAACTAGATTGCCTATTACAGTGGAGCCGGCTTAGAGAGCTTGCGGAAGCTGGAGAGCGCTCACCACTCCGACAAGCGGATAAGGTCACATACCCTCAGTCGCCACCCTAATTCGTCAAAGGCTTGTCAGAGGCGAGAGCGGCCCATCCTTAACGCCTTACGCACATTCGTGCCGCAAGACAGGGGGAGTACGGAAGAGAGAGGACGATCTGGAGTGCTCTCCTCCCGATCAACCTAGCCCAACGTCCAACATCATCATGACAACGAAACCACCAATAAAGCCGAGCGTTGCGACATCGGTCGATCGGTCGAGCTGCGTCTCGGGTATTACTTCCTCGATAACCACGTAGATCATCGCTCCGGCAGCAAAGGCTAAGGCATACGGCAGCACGGGGCGCATCTGAAGGACCGCTAAAGCGCCGACCACTCCAGCGATGGGTTCGGCGACCGCTGATAGCTGCCCAAACCAGAAACACCGTCGGCGGGATAAACCAAGGCGACGCAAAGGAAACGCAACTGCCATACCTTCCGGGAAGTTCTGAAGACCGATTCCGATCGCGAGAGATACCGCTGCCGCGATAGAGGTCTCCGGAATACCCGCGGCAACCCCGCCGAATAAAACACCTACAGCGAGCCCTTCAGGTATATTATGCAACGTTATCGCCAGCACCAGCAGGGTTGTTCGACGCCATTTTGTATGAATTCCCTCCGCTTGAGACTTAGGAAAATTAATATGCAAGTGAGGAAGAAACTGATCCAGCGCGTACAAGAAAAGGGCGCCCAAGCAAAATCCTACCGCGGCTGGCGTAGCCTTAGCAAAACCTTCACCTTCGCTCATATCGATGGCGGGCGAAAGCAAAGACCAAAAGCTCGCGGCGATCATAACTCCACCGGTGAAGCCAAGCATCCCATCCAAAGCTTTACGATGAAGCTCTTTAAAAAAGAAAACGAGACCAGCACCACACGCTGTCACAAACCATGTAAAGGTCGTGGCTATGAGAGCCCCCCATACCGGATGTACGGTTTCAAAAAAGCTTAATACATAATCCATATCAGTCGATCCTTGTCTTCTAAAACTACAGAACATCCGCGAATAATTCCTGGTGCAGAAACCCCTCAGCAATTTTTGTGACCGGTCCCGTCATGCGAATATTGAAATCCTTACCTATCTCAATAGAGAGGGGGCCTCCTGGCATATGAACGGTTACTGACGCATCGACCAATCCTAAGCGATGCGCCACTGCAGCGGCGGCGGAGCTACTACTGCCCGAAGCGAGTGTGTATCCTGCTCCACGTTCCCATATCTCTATAGCGATATTTTTTCGGTCGATCACTCGAAGAAATTGAACATTTGTTCGCTTCGGAAAATGTGGATGAAGCTCTAGAAGAGGCCCCAGCTCCTTAGCTGTCTTTTCAGATACCTCGCAATTTAAAACGACACAGTGGGGATTACCAACCGTTGCTGCGCAAAACTGAACGGTACGATCTCCCAGAACCAACTCTTCGTTGATGACCTCACGAACAGCTCCAACGACAGGAATACGATCACTCTGAAAACTCACACTCCCCATGTCGACCGTGACGGACCGACCGGAATCCTTCACGATGCAGGTCACCGTTCCGCCAATCGTATCAACCTCAAAAGGGGCGCCGTTTATCAGTTTAGTATCAAAAAGATACCGGGCGAATATACGCAGTCCGTTACCACTCTTCTCCGCCTCCGAACCGTCCGGATTTAGGATTTGAAGCTTAAAGGCCCCGATTCTAGAGGGGGCTTGATGCACGAGGATACCGTCAGATCCAACACCATAATGCCTGTGACAGATCCGCTGAGTGATAGCGGGGGAGAGCACCTCGCAAACATCTGAGGACTCCATCACGATATAGTCATTACCCAGCGCGTGATAGCGAGAGAATTTCATGCGTTCCTAGACTCCCCTAACAAGGCAAAAGCCGACTATAGGGACGCTAGCACCGAATTGCCCCAAGTTCTAGATAGTCCTCTTTGCGAGAGGAGCAGAACGCCTTATCATAGCGGAATGGACCCAATTTTAGCCTACGAGCACGCTACATGCCCCTACTATAGTCGCGGGGCGTGCCTCTCGTGCTCGCTTTTAGGAAGGGCTGCCGGCACACGACTATCATCGAAAGAGACAACCGTATTGGCGACCATCAGAGATACTGGAGCCTGCCCCCAAACCGTTGAGGCTATTCGAATCCCGAAGCACCCCTGGGGGTCACGGTGCAAGGTGAAGATGAATGTCACTGGCACCACCGCAGCCCCGTCTATCGGTATCATCAAAGCAGATCGGACATCTGTAGATTTGGCGGAATGCCCTCTCCCATCTCCTCATATCCGCAACCTCATTATTGACCTTCGCAACTTCATAGCAGATGCGTCTCTGGTCCCCTACGACATAGAGACACGTCGCGGAGAGCTCAAAAATATCATCGTGATGAGTAATCATGAAGGCTCACAAGGGATCCTTCGGTTTGTTACTCGAACCTCCGAATCAATCCCGCGTATAAAAAAACGAACAAGAGAGCTTCAAAATAACCACCCCTGGCTCTCAGTAATAACATGCAACATTCAGCCCCTTCCCGCGGCTATTCTTGAAGGCCCGGAAGAGATCTTTCTCACCGATACTGAAATGATAGATGAGCGATACGGCGAGACGTTACTCTCGTTTGCGCCACAATCCTTCATGCAAGTAACGCACGAGATAGCACAGGCACTCTACGAAAAAGCTGCTCAATATGTCCGGGAAAGACAATTCACCTCAGCTCTCGATCTCTTCTGCGGTGTTGGTGGCTTCTCTCTTTCGATAGCGCCTTTCTGCAAGGAGGTCACCGGAGTGGAGCTATCAGCTAAAGCCATTGAGAGCGCCCAATTTTCAGCACAACGCGCACGATACTCAAACACCGCCTTCCTGAGCGCTGACGCCGAAAACTTTCTCCAGCAACACACCGATAAAACGTACGACCTTATTGTGACGAATCCCCCTCGGCGAGGCTTGTCAGCTGAGATAATCCGACACCTTAAGGCACTAGCCCCATCAACGATTATATATTCAAGCTGCTCCCCCGAAACGTTTGGACGCGACTGCGCAGCACTTCAGGGCTCGTACGAGCTTGCGAACATCGCACTCTTTGACATGTTCGCGATGTCAGATCATTGCGAAGTGTTGGGCTTTCTTGAAAGAAGAGATCGATAAACGTCCGCCCTCTGCCACTCAGCACAACCCCACAGATTGCAGCCAACCCGTGGAACAGCCCTAAACGGATTCCTTCTCAAACGCTACGACTGAGTAGATCCCCCCTGAGCGATGCTAGTGCACCGCATTGGTCATGACCTCGCAGCCGCCAATCTCATAGAGATTTGCTTGGCAAGCTCAAGAGGCGCAGAGGCCTGGCTACAGAGGCGAAACTACGACTCCCACTCGGTGTGGAACGCCCCAGCCTTATCCGTGCGCTCATACGTATGAGCTCCGAAGAAATCTCGCTGAGCCTGAGTAAGATTCTGTGGAAGATCGACCGTGCGATAGCTATCAAAGTAGCTGAGCGATGCCGAGAATCCGATAACTGGAACACCCCGGCTTACGGCAGCCCCGACAACCTTTCGTAGATTTGGCACACACCGAGTAACCTCTGCTTTCATGAAACTATCGAGCAGTAGGTTGCTTGGCGCGGCAGAGGTTGTAAATGCGCGACGTATCTCATCGAGGAACTTAGCTCGAATGATACATCCCCCTTTCCACATAGCGGCTATCTCGTGAAGCTTTAGGTCCCAATTCCACTGCTTTGAGGCGGCCGCGATAAGAGCCATACCTTGTGCGTAGGACATGATCTTGGAAGCGTAGAGCGCGTCGTGGACTGCATTGATGAACTCTTCGCGATTTCCCGTGAAGTCCTCCACAGCGGGTCCCTTGAATTCCTTGGATGCCTTGACTCGCTCATCCTTCATGCTACTGAGGGTTCGAGCATCCACCGCCGCTGAGATGGTGGGTATCGAGACACCGAGATCCAACGCGACCTGCGCCGTCCAGGTGCCAGTTCCTTTTTGCCCCGCCTTATCAAGTATCTTATCTACGAGGTAGTTCGCCGGAGCCTCGGGATCTTTCTTAGCGAAGATCTTCGCGGTAATTTCGATTAAATATGACGAGAGAACGCCTGAATTCCACTTATCAAATATGGACTTGAGCTCCTCAGGCTTACATCCCACAACATTCCGGAGGATGTCATACGCCTCCGCAATGAGCTGCATATCACCATACTCGATCCCGTTATGGACCATCTTCACAAAGTGCCCGGCCCCATCAGGACCAACATAGTTCGTGCATGGGCCGTCTACATTGGCAGCGATCTTCTCTAACAGTGGCGCGACGATCTTCCAGGCGTCTCTCGGGCCACCCGGCATAAGACTCGGGCCCTTCAAAGCCCCCTCTTCACCACCGGAAATTCCGATCCCGAGGAAGTTAAGGCCCATACTCTTCAGCTTGTCCTCTCTGCGAATCGTGTCTTTGAAGTAGGCGTTTCCTCCATCAATAACGATATCACCCTTATCGAGGAGTGGAGCAAGTTGATCAATCACCGCGTCAGTCCCTGCGCCAGCCTTCACCATAATGAAGATCTGTCGCGGAGCCTTCATACTCTTCACAAACCCTTCGAGTGTTTCAGACGCAACGAAACCTGCGGACTTGCCATCCTTCGTTCCAAACTTCGCCATGAAATCTTGGGTTACATTCGTGCTGCGGTTATACACAGCCACTGGAAATCCACGGCTCTCGATGTTGCGAGCCAGGTTTGATCCCATAACAGCGAGTCCGATCATTCCAACATGAGGTTGAGACATAATAATTCCCTTGAGCGGGGCTCCCTCAGCGAAACGCCATGCCGGCATCAATTACTCGGCCTAGCAGGACGGTAAACAATAAACTCCGATAGACCATTCCAAAAGCCTGACGGCATTCTGAGGTACGGCGTCGCAACATGCCCAATGTATCACCGAGAATACATCACCGGTTGTTACGTCACCGTCGCCCGTTTCGCCAGAACTCTCAAAAGGATCTCGAGGGAATCATTGTTACAACCCTGCGATGAGACCACCTTAGAGGCTAATCACGCGAGGAGAAATCCTTCGCGACCACGATTGACCCCAGGAGCTGAGCACCCTTATATCTGCCTGGAACAATAGGCTAATTGTTCTTTAAGATCCACTATCTAAACGGTCTTTAAGGGAGGAAACATAGACATCCTCTCCCCCACGATCGATCTGATAGACACCCCCCTCTACCAACTCAACGACAGTGAGGCGATTTCCATAGACGAGGCCCGTATCGATACCGATCTTGTATGGAAGGTGCAGCATCACGTCCTCAAACGGAGTATGTCCAAAAACCACTGTTTTCCCCAGGTTATGCTCCTTTTGAATGAATTGAGCACGTACCCACATGAGCGTATGCGCCTTCTGCGCCGACAGGTCGATTTGCGGGTCTATGCCGGCATGAACGAAGATAAATTCTCCCAGCGATACCCCGTGCTCCAAGTTCTTTACGAACTCAAGGTGCGCCTCAGGTAACCGGGCCCGAATTTCGGACAAAGCCCCCTCCGGCACTATCCCATAGCTCTTAAAAAACTCGATGCCGCCATTGGCAAGGTATACCTCACCCGAACTCCCCCCGAAACCAAGGAAATCGAGCAACATATCTTCGTGGTTCCCCTTCAGAAAGACCGTCTTCGGAAACTCCCCTTTAAACCGTATGAGGCGCTCCAAGACCTGCCGCGACGACGGGCCTCTATCGATGTAATCGCCGATAAAAATGAATTGATCTTCCGCACCAGCGGATTCTTGGTTGATGAGAAATTGAAGGACTCGATCAAGCTCGTCGTAACAGCCGTGAATGTCGCCGAACGCATAGATCCTACGCGGTCGCTCTGCGATCGTTCTAACAAGAGCCTTTTCGGCAGAAGCCTGCTTTTTACTTCTCATCCCCAAGTTTTAGAACCGCGAGGAACGCTTCCTGAGGGATTGAAACTTTTCCGACCTGTTTCATTCGTTTCTTACCCTCTTTCTGCTTCTCTAACAGCTTCCTCTTACGAGAAATGTCTCCCCCGTAACACTTCGCCGTTACGTTTTTCCGCAACGCCTTTACCGTGCTACGAGCAATAACCTTGGCACCGATACAAGCTTGAATGGCGATCTCGAACATCTGACGATCGATGAGCTCTTTGAGCTTCTCCGTCAACTCGCGACCTCTAAAAAAAGCCTTGCTCCGGTGCACAATGATACCCAGAGCATCGACGGGATCCCCGTTAAGCTTTATGTCTAGGCGCACAAGATCCGCCTCAGCATAGCCAACTATCTCATAATCAAAGGACGCGTATCCTTTTGTCATGGACTTAAGCTTGTCATGGAAGTCCAGGACTATCTCATTAAGTGGGAGTTCGTACTGAATAACCGCCCGCTCAATGCCGTGAAATGCTATGTCTTTTTGCACTCCTCGACGCTCCTCACACAGCTTAAGGACGTTACCCACGAACTCTTTGGGGCAGTGAATGGTAGCAGCGACGATCGGCTCCTCGATTCGCAGAATATCCACCACCTCAGGCATCTTGGTCGGATTATCTACATCAAGAACGGTCCCATCCGTGACAACGATCTTGTAGACAACTGAGGGCGCCGTTGTAATCAGATTGAGTTGAAACTCTCGCTCCAAACGCTCCTGCACGATCTCCATGTGCAGAAGACCGAGATATCCGCACCGGTACCCGAAACCAAGGGCGGCAGATGTTTCCGGCTCAAAGGTGAACGCGCTGTCATTTAAGCTCAGCTTCTCCAGCGCGCTCTTCAGGTTTCCGTAATCATCAGCGTCAACCGGGAAGAGGCCTCCGAACACCATCGGCCGGACCTCCTTAAATCCAGGAAGGGGCTCAACATCTTCTTCACGAGCATGGGTTACCGTATCTCCGATACGAACATCGCGCAGATTTTTTATAGCGGCCGAGAAATACCCTACCTGACCACTCGCAAGCTCAGGCACTTCCTGGGCATGCGGGGTAAACACCCCCAGCTTGTAGACATCGTACTCTGTGTCAGTCGAGAGGAAGCGGATCTTATCTCCCGCCTTCAGGACTCCATCAATAACACGAGCCTGAGCAACCACCCCGACATAGGGATCAAACCACGAATCGTACACAAGAGCCCGTAACGGACTCGAGATCGATCCCCGCTTCGGCGGCGGAATCCTCTTCACGATCGCCTCAAGCAGCTCCTTTATCCCGATACCGGTCTTAGCACTAATCATCAGCGCGTCAGAGGTATCGAGGCCGATAACTGACTCGATCTCCTCTTTGACAAGATCAGGATTAGCGTTAGGAAGATCGATCTTATTAAGTACCGGAATAATTTCGAGATCGTTCTCAATCGCCAGGTATACGTTCGCAAGAGTTTGAGCCTCTACTCCCTGCGAAGCGTCGACGACAAGCAAAGCTCCCTCGCACGCGGAGAGGCTCTTCGATACCTCGTAGTTGAAGTCGACGTGGCCCGGGGTATCAATAAGGTTGATCTGATAGGTCTCCCCATCATCAGCCTTGTACGAGAGTCGTACGGTCTGAGCTTTAATCGTTATCCCTCGCTCTCGCTCAAGGTCGAGCTTATCGAGGAACTGCGCCTGCATCTCACGAGCCTGAAGCGCACCGGTCGCCTCAAGAATACGATCCGCCAAAGTCGACTTACCGTGGTCAATGTGAGCGATGATGCTAAAATTTCGGATCTTATCTCGTGTGGTCACAATTTTTTACTACCTATGAGCCACGTTATCGCGGCTCTTCTCCATTTCGAAGACGCTCTTCAAAGTTAGCGATCGTCTTCTTTAATCCGGCATCGAGGTCAACTTTCGGCTCCCATCCCAACTCTTGCTTGGCGACGGAGATGTCGGGCTGACGACGGGTTGGATCATCAGTCGGAAGCGGCTTGTGTACGATCTTTGACCGAGAGCCCGTGAGCTGAATGATCCGATCCGCGAGAGCCTTGATGGTCATCTCATTTGGGTTGCCAAGATTAACTGGCCCGTTGAATCCATCTTTGTTCATCGTCGCGATGATTCCGGAAACGAGATCATCGACATAACAGAAAGAGCGAGTCTGCTGCCCTTCCCCGTACACCGTGATGTCTTCATTTCGAAGCGCCTGGACAATGAAGTTGGAAACAACTCGCCCGTCGTTGAACAACATACGAGGTCCGTATGTGTTAAAGATACGCACGATTCGCGTATCCACGTGGCCCTGGTCTTTGTAGTTTATGGTAAGAGTCTCGGCGACTCGCTTCCCTTCATCGTAACAACTCCGAGGACCGATGGGATTAACATTTCCCCAGTAGCTCTCCCTCTGCGGGTGCTGCAGTGGGTCCCCGTAAACCTCCGAAGTTGACGCGAGGAGGAATCTCGCGCGCGTTCGCTTCGCAACCCCCAACATATTAATCGTACCCGTCACGTTCGTCTTAATCGTTTTGATGGGATTGTACTGGTAGTGAACAGGCGAGGCGGGACATGCCATGTGATAAACCGTGTCGCACTCAAGCAATATAGGCTGGGTGACGTCATGTCGGACGAACTCAAAGTTCGGATTGGACATAAGGTTGTAAATATTGCGCTTTGTCCCCGTAAAGAGATTGTCGAGCGCAATAACCTCGTGACCCTGCCCGAGGAGCACATCACAGAGATGAGAACCAATAAATCCGGCACCACCGGAAACTACTATTCGTGCCATATTCTCTCGCTCCTTAAAACTAAAAACCACTTACACGGTAACTGCGGGCCTACCAACGCTATAGTAGGTAAAGCCACGCGCTCGCATATCATCAACCTCGTAAATATTACGTCCGTCGAAGATCACCGGAGCCGACAACTCAGACTTAATCTTCGCGAAGTTCGGTTGACGAAAAGCGTTCCACTCAGTGCAGATGATCAACGCGTCAGCTCCCTTCAGAGCGGAGTAATTGTTATCGACATACTTAATGCCATTCGGCTCACCGAATTTATCCTTAAAGGTCTCGTTCGCCTCTGGATCAAATACCTGGAGGCGCGCGCCAAGCTTGATCAACTCTTCGCAGATTGAGAGAGCCGGCGCCTCGCGGACGTCATCCGTCTTTGGCTTAAAGGCGAGTCCCCACATCGCGAAAGTCATGCCTGACACGTTCTTCTCGCCGTAGTGAGAGACGATCTTTCTAACCATCAACTTCTTCTGCGTTTTGTTTACATCCTCTACGGCCCGCGCGATGCGAAGATCAACGTTATGGTCTTTACCGGTGCGGATAAGCGCTTGCACATCCTTCGGGAAGCACGAGCCTCCATAACCGATACCAGGAAAGATAAAGCTCATGCCGATTCGAGAGTCCGTCCCGATACCCACGCGAACCTTACTGATATCCGCTCCTGACTCCTCACAAAGATTAGCGACCTCATTCATGAAAGAAACCCGAAGAGCCAACATCGCGTTGGCCGCATACTTTGTCATCTCCGCAGAGCGGATATCCATAACAAGAATGGGATTATTGGTACGAACGAACGGAGCATAGAGCTCCTTCATAACATTAGCGGAGTGTTCACTCGCAACACCCACTACCACACGATCAGGTCGGAGGAAGTCATCAATAGCCGCACCCTCTTTCAGAAACTCAGGGTTACTCACTACTTCAACTGGAAATTTCGACACCTTCTCAATCTCAGCTTTTACTAGATCGGCGGTACCTACAGGGACCGTTGATTTATCAACAACGATCTTCGGGGCGTTCATGTTCTGTCCGATCGCTTTAGCAACCGCGAGCACATGCGTAAGGTCCGCAGATCCATCCTCATCTTGAGGTGTACCTACGGCGATGAAGATAATATCAGACGCGTGAACGGCATCTTTAATAGAAGAGGTAAACGTGAGTCGCCCTGCCTTCGCGTTGCTTCTTACCAGATCATCAAGGCCAGGCTCGAAGATCGGAACCTCTCCACGATTGAGCGCGTCGACCTTCTTCTGATTGATATCAACACAGATGACTTCGTTTCCTGTCTCGGCGAAACAAGCTCCCGCCACCAAACCTACATATCCTGTTCCGACGACCGCAATATTCATCTTTCACTCTCCACATCGATGCGAACGAGGAGTCGTCCCACGCTTGATACGACAACGGGGCGCTCTGCTCTTAAGTTTCGTTCGGCAGTGTACGCGGGATACCCGGGCGCTCGTACGTGATGGGTATTGCACAGCGCACACAACAACAACTGTCTTAAGAAACCTTTCCTGGGAGGTTATAGCCGAACTACCTAGAGAGATCAAAGGGTTGAGCCATCTGCAACTACCAAGAACGACTCGGCTTATGGGGCACGACCAAATCACTTCTCTACCGGACAACGAGGGACCTGAAATCTCTCACTATCTCGTTACTACCTATCGACCTCGCATCTGCCAGAACACAACCTCGCAATCAGACCATGAAATCGGCCAAATAAGGAGTAGCTATCGACCAACGAGCATTCGAAAGCTCCCTCGGGAATCGCCCCGCAACGCGCTCTCTTTCCCTCCCTATCCCCTACTATCTCGATGTGCTAATCAAAAAACATGGCTAAAAGAACCCTCACAAACCTACCTGGCGTGTACGCCTCAGGCATCTCGGCCGGGATCAAGAGCAACGGAAAGAAAGACCTAGCATTCATCTTTGTACCTTCGGCATACGGCAGCGCCGGAGTATTCACCCGCAGCGCATTCGCCGCCCCCCCGCTCCTTCTTACAAAACAGGCGATGAAGAAGGGAACGCTCCGCGCGTTAATCGTCAACTCAGGAAACGCCAACGCTGGAACTGGAGCGGCAGGCTTAAGGGACGCAAGAGAGACCGCTCGTGTCGCGGCGACGTTGTTAGGGATAAAAGCCTCAGAGATCGCAATCGCCTCTACCGGGGTTATCGGCAAACCTCTTCCGATGGACACCGTGAAGGCAGGACTCCACAAACTACTTAAGAACCCCCTCGCTCGAAACGGGGACGCCGCCGCAAAAGCGATCATGACAACTGACCTAACTCAGAAAGAGGTTTTCATGTCAGCCACCATCGCGGGACAGAGGGTCACCGTCGCGGGATGCGCCAAAGGTTCGGGCATGATCGCACCGAACATGGCAACGATGCTCGGCTTTCTCGTAACCGACGCAAAGGTTGATTCCCAGACGTTACAACGCTCACTACGAAGTGCAGTTGATGATTCCTTCAATATGACCTCGGTGGACACGGACACCTCGACAAACGACATGGTAACGATCTTCTCAACGGGCAAGAGAGGCAAAAAGGTCTCCTCTGCGGCCGATAAAAAGGCGTTCACCACCCTTCTCACGAAAGCGTGTCAGCACCTCGCCAAACTTATCGCAGCAGACGGAGAGGGAGCGACCAAACTGATCGAGGTTGAGGTAACCGGAGCGCGCACCGAACGTGAAGCTAGACGGATCGCTCTCAACGTCGTCAATTCTCCCCTTGTAAAGACGGCTATTCACGGTGCGGATCCAAACTGGGGGCGCGTTCTCGCGGCCGCGGGAAAAGACCCCTCCCTAACAGTAGATCCTCGGAAAGTGGATCTCACCTTCGCTGGCGCGCCCGTTATGAAGCGGGGTAAGATTGTAGCGCACAATCGCGACAAGATTCGAAAGCTCCTCTCCGTACGCAACGTACCGATTCGCCTCAACTTGAATGTCGGCAAAGGACAAGCCCGGGCATGGGGCTGCGATCTCACTCATGGATACGTTGATATCAACGTGAGCTACAATTAGGGATGAACGAGATAGATTGGAACAAAATTTACTCTGCAAGGATAGGCGGTTGCTGCTCTAAGGCAGCTGCCGACCTCAGTCTCTCGGTGCACGTCCCTTTTGTTCTCAACCCAGGAACTCCACAGGAAGCTGCTTTTATAGCGTTCTTTCCATCCCTGGGAGCAGGGAAAGGGGTCCTCGTATGCCTCGCGTCGGAGTGGGAGCGCCTTCAAAACATCCCTGGAGCTCACAATCATGTCTGCGTAGGCCTGTATCCCGAGCACTACTCTCGCTACGATGTGAAACAGTGGGAACGCAACGTTACGGAGTGGAACGCGAGTACATAGGCTAGCGCCACTCCTCACGACTGAAGCCCTCAAAAGCTCCTACCACTTTCCACGAGCCCGCACATCGTTCGAGGTTTCAG
>JBIIEK010000250.1:0-3098 GCA_044237895.1 Bdellovibrionota bacterium | reverse complement strand
AAAGCGAGCAAACTACCCCCCCTGTCGACAACGCGACGCTACAAAACGAACCACTCGTATCTACTGCCAAGATATTCATACGACTCAGTCGCCCTACTCGCGTTGCATCCCAAAAGTCCTTCCATCAGAACCGTGCGTGGCGCAGCGCGAGCGCCGTTCGTTTTCACCGCCGATAGCGGCGAGAAAACTATAGAAACTACGAATCCTCGTCGCAACTAAAGTCTGGCGACAGATGGAACATGTTACTAGACGAGACACTAGAAGAGCGCCCGTCTGATATCATTCCCTATGGCAAATATCATAAGGAAGAGTAGAACCGTCATCCCAACGCGGGTAGCGTACTCTTGCACCCGTAGACTAAGAGGCCTCCCCCTTAGAAGCTCAAGGGTGAAGAGCGTAAGATGCCCGCCATCCAACACAGGAATAGGAAGGAGGTTCATCACCCCAAGGGTGACGTTCAGAAATATCATCATCGAAATAATCGCTAGCCACCCCTCATTGGCGCTCGCAGCGGTCTGCTTGATGATCTCTATCGGCCCTCCGATAGTTTTTTGCGGTGAGATCAATCCCGTAAGGAGCGCCTTGACGACGCGTAAGGTTTGCAAGGAAAGATTCACTACCTGCTTCTGTCCAGCGTCAAGGGCGCCCAAAAGTCCAACCGGTTCGTAGGTCACGTTGGTCAAAGCCGGTGATATTCCGATTCGATACGTAGGCTTTGATGCCGAGTTACCCTCCAAAACATCAAGCTCCGCAACTCCCGCTTTCGGATTTACCGTTATAGAGAGCGGTTTGTATCCCCCCTTTACCTCAGCGGACACATCCCCCTCTGGTCGTTCGAGATTGAACACCAGCTCCTTTCCGTCAGAGCTTCGAACCACGTCAACAAGCTCTTTGAAGGTCTTAATCTGTCGGTCACCTACGGAGAGGATTCTGTCACCTGATTTTATGCCCGCAAGCTCAGCTGGCAGCCCTGACTGCACCATCCCAATCGTGACCGGACCATCCTCGATCGTAGGAAGCCCCATCGTGAAATACATTCCGGCGGCAAGTAGCCATGCGAAAAGGAAATTAAAAAGGGGACCGGCAAATACTATCGCGCATCGGGGAAGATACGCCTTCTTGAGAAACCATCGGGTCTCATCTTTGGTCATCGCTACCTGAAGAGGTGTAAGCTCCTCTTGCGTGCCTTCAATAGGAGAAGCTCCCCCCGCTTCTGCGGCACCACTCTCAAGCCCCTCCATCATTCGCGGGTCGTCACCCGCCATGCGAACGAAACCTCCAAGCGGTATCGCGCGTATCGTGTAGGTCGTCTCTCCTTTTTGGAAGCGCGTAATTACTGGCCCAAAGCCAAGCGCAAACTCAAGAACTCCGACCCTAAAATATTTGGCAACGAGAAAGTGTCCAAGCTCATGAACAAACACCAAAATGCCGAGGATGATAATTGCTGCTATGATTCCCATATCTCCCTAGTGTCTGATACTCGTTACGTATTGTCGAGCCCACTCTGTTACCTCTCCGGTGAGCGAAAAGAGCTCTTCCAGCGAATGGTACGTTCGATGCCCAAAGACCTCGAGCGATTCGGCTATAAGGGTATGTATACTCTCAAACGAGATCGCATGTCCCAGAAAAGAAGAGACGGCAACCTCATTAGCGGTATTCAAAACGGCCGAGGCCCCATTAGCGCCCAAGAGACACGCCCTAGCCCGCTGGATACTTGGAAACTTTTCGTCATCAAGGGGTAAAAACGTCAGATCCCTCACCTTCGTAAAATCAAGGGGCTCCATCACCCGAGACGCCCGGGTCCCTGGATAGGTCAACGCGTACGCTATCGGCCCCTTCATATCCGGCACGGAGAGCTGCGCAAGCACGGAACCATCAACAAGACGGATCATGGAGTGAACGATGCTCTGAGGATGCACAATCACCTCGATCGAATCCGACGATACATCGAAGAGCCAGTGAGCCTCGATAACCTCAAGGGCCTTGTTCATCATAGTAGCGGAATCGATAGATATCTTGGCTCCCATATTCCATTTGGGATGCTTCAGAGCTCGCTCTGGGGTGATCGCTCTAAACTCCTCTTTCGGAGTATGAAGGAAGGGTCCACCTGAAGCGGTCAGGATGACTGAGGATAGATCTCCTGGCTTGATCGCCTGAAGAACCTGAAAGATCGCCGAGTGCTCACTATCGACCGGATTAATCGTCACACCCGCCGCCCTGGCTCGCTTCATCACGAGCTCTCCGGCCACAACGAGGCTCTCCTTGTTCGCGAGCGCGATCTCCTTTCCTGAGTCTATCGCTGTGAGGACACCCGAGAGGCCAGCCATCCCGACTACGGCAGCGACGACTATCTCGGCTCGACTTTCAGCTATAGCTTTGAGTATCTGGTCATCACCACAGATAAGCTCGGTGTTGTTCCACCTGGTGGAACCGAGAGGAATACTAAGAGCTTTACAGAGGTTCGAGAACGCCTTGGGATCCGAAAGCCCAGCAACTCGGGGACGACAAACCTTGATCTGCTCCGCAAGAACCTCGGCTTGGCGCCCCGCAACCAGAAGCTCTACGGAGAACTGCTCTGGCCGCTCTTGAACCACCTTGAGCGTTGATGTCCCAATGGAACCCGTCGATCCAAGTATGGCGATTGGGCGCTCGGCCATTCTAGAGAGCTCCGCTGAGGTGAAGAGCCACCACAACTACAGGCGCAGCGGCGATCATGCCATCAAACCGATCCAGGATACCGCCGTGACCAGGGAAGAACGCTCCCGTGTCTTTTACACCACGAATACGCTTCAAGTATGATTTGGCAAGGTCCCCCGCCTGAGCCGCTATCGTCGCTACAAGCGAGAGAGATATCAGCATTCCCGTACCCAAGAGATCCCCAAGGATGAGCCGCCCGAACACAACCCCAGCGACCACTCCGATCAGCAAGCCCGCGATACTCCCCTCGATCGTCTTGTTCGGCGAAAGAGCTGGAGCGATCTTATGCTTACCGAGAGAGCGCCCAGCAAAATATGCCCCAGCGTCGTTAAGGGCAACAACCGCGGCGATCCACCACACCAGGTGAACACCACGAGGGGAAGACGCAAGGACTACTAACT
>JBIIEK010000002.1:0-51530 GCA_044237895.1 Bdellovibrionota bacterium | reverse complement strand
AGATACAGAGCAAAAGAAACGCCGGTGCATATCGCTCACCAAACCGACTTGCATCCTCAAGCCGATTTCGCCCCGCCAGAACCTGCATGATCATGAGTGCCACACCACTCGACTCCACTGCGAGCAGCAGTGCTTCCGGATTCGAAACACCAGAGACAACCAGAGAAACCGAGGACACGATCGCGACAAACGCGGGCGCCCCGAGAACGACAAAGGTTATCGCGCCTGCGACTGGACGATACGCCATCGTGTCCACGTCGCGCGCGAAAAGACGCACGACCTCAAACACAGACAGGATAGCGACAGCCCCGGTAAAGGTAACGGCGATCAACTTCCCAAGCGGCATAGCCAATGCCAGATACGTAAGGACTACCGCGACACTTAAGACGATAAGCGCTGTAAGGAGTCTATCTTTCAGCGACCCCGTATGGTCAAAAGAAAAAGCCGAGAGAAGAGCCTTAGACACTGTCGATCTGCTCTTGAGTTCGTCCGAATCTGCGATTGCGCCCTGCGAAGACATGAAGACACCTATGAAATTCATCAGACGTAAAATCAGGCCATAGCACCGGAGTTACGACTATCTCCGCGTACGCAAGCTGCCAAAGGAGGAAATTCGAGATACGGTTCTCATCACTCGTTCGAATGAGGAGTTCAGGATCCGGAACATCCGGGAGGTAAAGATTCTTGGCGAAAGATTCCTCCGTGATCATCTCCGGGTCGATCTCACCGGACTGGATTCCGCGACCGATCTTTCGCACTGCCTGTACTACCTCATCTCGTCCGCCGTAGGATACGGCGAGGATCAGGTCCATGCCGGTGAGGTCCTTGGTTTTTTCTTCATTCCGTTCGAGTAACTCCCGAACCGCTTTAGGAAGACGAGAGGTATCCCCCATCGCGCGCAAACGAATCCCGTTACGCAGCAAGAGATCCAATTCGGATTCAAGGTAACTTACGAAGAGGTGCATAAGACCACCAACTTCATCTTGCGGCCGCTGCCAATTTTCGGTGGAAAACGCGAAGAGTGTTAAGTGGCGAACACCTAAGCGTCGCGCTTCCTCGACAACCATCCGCACGCTCTTGGCGCCGTTGCGATGGCCCTCTACTCGTGGAAGGAAGCGTTTCTTGGCCCACCGACCGTTACCATCCATGATGATGGCGATGTGACGTGGAATGACCTTGAGTTCGGGCGTAACGGCGGAGGCCGCTTTGGGATTCGCTAACGCTGATTCGCTGCCGTTCTTCGCCATACCACTCGCGCACAATGCAGTACCGACGGAGACAAGAAGGTCTCCATCAGTGACTCATCACACCTCCAACAACTCCTTCTCTTTGGCGCCGCTTGCGACATCCACATCCGCGATGACCTTGTCGAGGATCTTCTGAATCTCATCCTGAGCACGCCGTGAATCGTCCTCGGACATCTCCTTACTCTTGACCTTCTTTTTAACGTTCTCTACTTCATCTCGTCGGAGATTTCGCAGAGAAACCTTCGTCTCCTCCGCCATCTTCCCAACTTTCTTGATAAGGTCTTTGCGGCGCTCTTCGTTCAGCGCAGGTATGACAACACGAATAAGCGCGCCCTCGCGGGAAGGATTCAAACCCAGCTCAGACTGTTGGATAGCCTTCTCAATAGCCTCTACCGCGGAGGCATCGTACACCTGAATAGTGAGCATCCGAGGCTCTGGGGCAGCAACCATTCCGAGCTGTTGAAGCGGAACTCTCGAGCCATAATACTCCACCTGCACACTCTCCAAGAGCTGGGGAGTCGCACGTCCTGAGCGAAGTCGGCTCAACTCCTTCTTGAAGTGTTCGAGCCCTTTAGTGCAATTAGACTTATACGCATCAAATTGACCGCTCATACCATCTCCTTGTCCCTATCTTTAGCCTTCAACGAGAGTCCCTACCGACTCTCCATAGACGATTCGCTTCAGATTACCTTCAACTCCAACGTTGAACACAACTATCGGGAGGCTGTTCTCCATACAGAGGGAGATAGCAGCAGCATCCATGACCCGCAATCCCTTCTGCAAAACGTCCATAAAGGAGATCTTACCGAAAGGCTTCGCGTTCGCATTCTTAACCGGATCGCAATCGTAGATAGCGTCGACCTTAGTACCCTTGAGAAGGATCTCCGCTCCAACCTCCATGGCACGCAAACTCGCTGCCGTGTCGGTCGTAAAGAATGGATTACCCGTACCACAAGCGAATATCACCACTCTCCCTTTTTCAAGGTGACGAGTCGCACGTCGCTTGATGTAAGGCTCCGAGATCTCCTTCATCTCGATGGCGGAGAGCACCCGAGTATGGACCCCCTGAGCCTCCAAGCGATCCTGTAGCGCAAGCGCATTAATCGAGGTAGCGAGCATGCCCATGTAGTCGCCCGTTACGCGATCGAGTCCTTGAGAACCAGCCTGGACACCGCGGAAGATGTTTCCTCCGCCAATGACCACGCCCACCTCAACGCCGAGCTGATTTACTTCCTTAATCTGGCTTACAAGAGCGTTGATGATTGAAGATTCAATCCCCATCCCCTTCTCGCCACCGAGGATCTCCCCACTGAGCTTGAGAAGGATTCGCTTGTACTTTACCTGTGCCATGGACTCTCCGGAACCAAACCAACATTTAAAACGGCGACGACGGACACTCCGGCGCACCTCATATGTTAGTGATGTACGCCGGAATCGTCAGAACTACTTGTCCCCAACCATTGCGGCAACGTCTGCCGCGAGGTTGCCCTGAACTCGCTCAACACCTTCACCAACCTCAAGCCGGCTGAAGCGACGAACGGTTACCTTCTCACCACAACGCATGCTCATGTCATCGATGAGGGTCTTAATGGTCTTAGACTCGGTATCATCCTTGATGTAGATCTGCTTCATGAGAACAACGCTCTCTAGGAACTTCTCGACCTTACCTGGAAGGATCTTATCAGCCTTCTTCTTCTGATCGTCATTGAGCTGCTCAAGGAGGATCTCTTTCTCCTTCTCAAGGATCTGCTCAGGAACATCTTCAACGTTCAGGAAGCGGGGCTTCATGGCCGCAACGTGCATCGCAAGGTCACGAGCGAGAGCTCGGAATTCGTCTCCACGACCAACGAAATCGGTCTCGCAGTTAAGCTCAACGACTGAAACAACCTGGTCGCCTGGATGAGTGTACACACCAAGCGTGCCCTCGGCCGCAGTCTTGCCAGATCGCTTCTCGATATCCTTCAAGCCCTTCTTCCGAAGAACCTCAATAGCTTTATCGATAGAACCGCCGGCCTCATTAAGAGCGCCCTTGCAATCCATCATTCCAGCGCCAGTCATCTCGCGCAACTTCTTGATCATCTCACTTGTAATCTGTGACATAGCTTCTCCTCTATCGTTTCAAAAACTCTTACTAACATGCAGGAACGCGCACGGGACTTTTAACGGTCCGTCGTGCGCGCTCAATCGAACGGCTGGTTATGCTACAGCTGCTCCACCCTCGGTTACGCCTGAGACGTGTCCACGTCCAGCGTCACCACGCTTTCCACCCTCAGTACCGTTCTGAGGCTCACCGGGAACGCGCGACTGATAGATCGCCCTGCCCTCAAGCACTGCGTCAGCAGCTGCCGAGATGAAGAGCTTCAATGCGCGAGCGGCATCGTCGTTTGAAGGGATCGGGAATGCCACTGCTCCTGGATCAGCGTTCGTATCAACGAGAGCAACTACCGGGATGTGAAGGCGATTAGCCTCGGCGATCGCGATCTGCTCCTTAACGACGTCTACGATGAAGATAACGTCTGGAGTCTTCTTCATGTTGCGAATACCACCGAGGTTAGCCTCAAGCTTCTCAAGCTGGCGGCTGATGTCGAGACGCTCCTTCTTGTGGAGACGAACCTTTGAGTTCTCCATGTTTGCTTCAGCGAGAAGGTTCTCAAGCTTGCGCATACGCTCGATTGAGTTCTTCATCGTCTGGAAGTTGCTCAAGCAACCACCCAACCAACGAGACGCAACATAAAAAGCTCCACATCGCGAAGCCTCTTCTTTGACAATGTCCTTAGCCTGCAGCTTCGTGCCCACGAAGAGCACATTTCCACCGAGAGCGACACGGTCAACGATGTACTTCCGAGCGATCTCCCACTTCTTAAGCGTGATATCGAGATTGATGATGTGAACACCATTACGAGCTCCGTAGATAAAGGGGAGCATCTTTGGGTTCCAACGTTGGGTTTGGTGACCGTAGTGAGCACCAGCATCCATTAAGGAGCGGATAGTAACAGGAACGCTAGCCTCGGTCGTAGACTGGGTAGTCGTGGACTGGGTAGCAGCAGCGGTGTTTTTTGTCGTACTCATTTTTACCTTTAGTGTCTTAGTTTGACCTCCCCGCCCGATTGACCGCAAACAGTCATTGCTCTTCTTTGCGAGAAATCTGCTCCTCGTAACGAAAAACCCTGACCGTCCACAGCACTAAGACCGATGCGGGTGCGATAAGTTAGCGGAGGGGTATACCATTTTTAAGGGCTAACTGCCAACTATCCCCAGATTTTTACCCAAACAGAAAATATACCTCAGAATGCGACTAAGGATCTCGGTTTTGGTACCTTATAGGGGTTGCCCGGGGCGCTTTCCAAAGGGAAGAGCACCTCACACTCGTATTATTGTTGTAGATACAGGTAGTTACGATGCAAAAGCTGATTCATCTCGTTATGGACTATGCCCCCGGAGACCTCGCCTGCGCCGAAGTGGTCTCCGCCATGGCCGCCCAAATACCAGCCGATTATCACTGGCATATCACCTCAGTCGCCAGCTTCGACACGGTATCGACCGGATTCGTCGTCGCCCAACTCGGCAACCAATCTGAAAAGCTACGTCCGAGAGAGACCCTGATATACGCCAATTGCGCCCCCCGAAAGGACCGGCGAGAGGCCCGCACCAATAACGAGGGCGAGGGCTTCCTCTATGGAATACTTCACAGCGGCGTCGGTGTTATGGCGGTCAACTCAGGCTACTCACTCTCGTTCGTAAGGGATGAGCTTAAGGAGCTCTGGAAGATCAAGGTCGACGTTGCGGGGTCTCAGTTCCGCTCTCGCGATAATTTCCCTCAACTCGTTGGTCAAGCGGCTCGCGGAGAGACGGAGTTTCTCATTGAGCGCCTCGATCCACACGCCGTAATCGCGCCTCCGCCTCGCTCTGCTATCGGATACATCGATTCATTCGGAAATCTGAAGACAACGATCCGTGAGGGAGACGCGGAACTCGAGGGGCTCAAACCTGGTCAGCGAGTAACGATAACGATTAACGACGTCCAGATGTCCGCGACGGTCGCATCAGGCAGCTTCAACGTGCAAGAGGGCGACATCGCATTCTCCCCAGGATCCAGCGGGCACTCACGAAAATATTGGGAGATATTCCAGCGCGGAGGATCCGCCTGGCATACATACCGTAAGCCCCGACCCGGTTCTCACATAACGATTCGCGCCTAACTATCGCACCGCACGTGAACACAAAAGCGGCGAGGCCCCCGAGAGAAAAACTCGTGGACCTCGCCGTCTTGTATTGGTCGACGATGCCTCGTCCGAACTACGACAACCTATTTCTCGGCGCGCTCAGCTTCTATACGCCGACGTTCCGCTTGCGCCACCTCCTCTTCAGCAGACGCGATCTCACGATTGCGGGCGCTAATCTCAACGGTAGCCTCATCCTGCACCACACCGGATGAGATCTGATCCTCTTCAAGCCGTTCGATCTTAGATTTGGCGAGGTCGGCATCGATCTGGGCCTGACGAGCGACCGCCTCAGGATCCTTTCCTTGGGCGACACAATGTGAGGCGGTCGTTGCAACACAAAGAAGCGCTAGACTCATAAAAACTTTTACGGTGGTATTGCTCATAAATGTCGCCTTTTGATTTAAGGTTTATGCTTCTTAGTGCCGGTCCTACAAAGGTTCGATGCAAACATAGCAAAGAGTGTCGACAACCGGAACTTAGCTATCTCTGGTACAGGAAGTGATTTTTGGCAAGCCATGTGACAAGGGTCATGGAGGGCAACCACCTTACAGGGAGCTGAGCGCGACGCTCTCCAAGATTGCGAAGGCTTCCCTGCCCTTGTCACCCAAATCGAGGCTCCATTCATTCACGTAGAGCTCAACATGCTTCCAAATAACCTCATCTCCGAGCTCTTGAGCGTATCGCCTCATAGTTGGAAGGGCCTCCTCTCGGTGCGCGTATCCATATTCAATAGAACGGCGGACAGCAGAGCAGAACGCTCGTCGATGTTCCGCCGATAGCGCGCGGTCGGCGACGATGCACCCTAGCGGCAGCGGGACGTTATACCTCTTCTCCCAAAGATCACCAAGGTCTGCCACCAAGGAGAGTCCGCTCTCTTGGTACGTAAAGCGCCCCTCATGAATCACGATCCCGTAATCGGCATCTGCCCGCTCAAGCGCAGGCATAATCTCCGAAAAAACCAACTGGGATATGGATGTCGCTTGCGGAAAGAAATGTCGGAAAAGCATACATGCGGTGGTCAGGTTTCCAGGGGCTAGAACGTTCGCCTCCGCCGAGAGCGGTGGTGCACCCTTGCGCGCCAGAACGAGTGGGCCGACACCGTACCCGAGAGCGGCCCCTGAACTACAAAGCTCATACCGCTCGCGAAGGAGGACCGCCCCAAAGCAGCTCGCTTTAGAAAAGGCATAATCCCCTCGAGCGAGACCTTCATTTAACTGTTGCACATCAAGAAGCTCGATATCGAGGTCAAAACCTTCACATTGCACCCGACCCGTCAAAAGAGCGTGAAACATGAACGTATCATTTGGACAGGTGGAGATTCCGAGCTTGTAGCGCATGCGAAGTTCCTACCGTACTTACTGTGGACGAGCAACTCCGGGGAGCTGAAACGAGCCGCGCGCACGGCCGAAGCACAGAACGTACATGTGGATCGAACACCGACGAATATTCTCGGTAAAAGCTCGGCCGCACGCGAATCGAGTAGCACAGAGCTACCGACAATCCCTCAAAGATTCGAACGAAGAGGAGCTCGTTAGTTGGAGTGACCTTTACTCGCTTCAGCTTTGACTTCACCTTCAGCCTCTCACGTAATCGCGCCGGGAAAACTCCGTTGCGGCAGGGGGTAAAATCGGTGAGTATTCAAGCATGTCTAACAGCCCCAAAACCCTTCAACAATTCGTTCGGCCGAAACCATTTGTACTCGCGTGCCTGGCGGCGCTTCTTGTAGCGGTACTCCTACGGTTCGCTTGGGTCGATAGTCAGGGGTTCGTCGAGTTCGATGAAGGATGGCTCGTAGACTCTGCCACCTCGATGGCGCGCCACCTGAATGGTCAGAAACGGGAGTTCTACATCGACTTTAAAGCGTGCCCCGTTACCTCCTTTATCTTTGGTCTTCCGATAGCCGTGTTTGGAGATTCACCCCAAGCAATTATGTATCCCACCGCGTTCATGGGGCTTCTTGGGGTACTCCTTGTGAGCTACCTCGCCTATCGAATGTACGGATCAACTGCCGCCCTCATTACGCTCATCTTAGGCGCCGTAAGCCCGATGCAAAACCTCTTCTCGCGTACGGTCGCTCTAGACACCCCGGGCTTCTTTTTTCTAGCGCTGAGCTATCTGCTCATCATGCTTCCCTCCGCTCGGGAGAAGCTCTCGAAAAGAACCGTCCTGCTCTTTCTCGGAAGCGGTATCTCATTGGGGCTCTCACTCGCCTCCAACTATCGAGCCCTTTCATGCATCGTGCTTCCATCGCTCGTTATAATCATCCGAGAGGGGATCCGATTTGCTACCGCTCCAAAGTTGCTCATACACCTGGCTGGATTCGTGGGTAGCCTCATCACTCTCGATGTGATCATGCGCCTCGTATACCCGATCTCGAAGGGATACTTCTTCGTCTTCTCCGAGCAATACAAGCATATCGGAGGTAAAACATTCGGTGGAGGATCCGGACTTCTTCCCTCTCTCCACATCAAGGACAGCCTTAACCTCATCCTCAGTCTATTCGATTTAGATAATCCCTTTACACTTGCTCTTGTCGCCCTCTGGATCCTTTGTCTTCCGCTCCTTATCTTCCGTGGAAGATTCCGCTCTGAGGATCTTCAACTTGCCGCGATACTTCTGATCCCCTTCGGGATGTTCAGCATCCTCAGCGTTACCGCCGTTCGCGGATTAACCGTCGCGCAGCCGTTCCTCGCTCTAGCCGCAGCTCGTTTCCTTCTGGCCCTTTCAAATAGCGGGATAGTGGGAACCAAAACGCTTCGAACCGCCGTCGTGGCGAGCCTCGTCGCGATCCCCACCACATTCGGTCTCTATAAGAGCATCCAAGAAGACGTAATGGGCCGCGAGAATCCCTTTGAGGTAGCATTTCGCGAGACGTGCGCTCAATACAATACGGGGGTCATCACTATCCTCGATGTGGGACCAACGTATTACGCTCGACGCCTCAAGTGCCCTTCCGCGATTATTCACATGGGAACCGGTCCGCTTCATCTCCTGAAGACCTACCTTCAAGGGAACCGCTTCTGGCTCATCGACGGACAATTCTCGGCATATAAGGGTCGCCTCTCCGCCCTGTGGCCCGCGTTCGCCGATCAAACCCCCGACCTCTTCATCCCAGCGCCCAGCTATATACGCCTCGACCACTTTGTAGAGCACACAGTGTGGTCCGGGACCACATACCTTGACGAACGCACCGCGTATGAGGAGTGGATAAATCGATGGGGCGCTCGACTACCGGTATTCGACCTGAACAATAAAATTAAGGCGCTCTCGTGGCAGGAGGGACAAAAGGACTGGTATCAAGTCGGATCCGCTATCGTCTCACTCCCTTCACGTGCTAACGCCAAAGACGGATTTCGCATAACATGGGATCCGAGTCGCCTAGGATATGAAACCCGCGGGCGGTTCAACATTCACTTCAACATCCTTCCCGTCGAGGTAGGAGTCGCTCTTTGCGATCGAAGCCTCTCGAAGAGCCAGTGTACCGGCGTAGGCCTCCTCGCTCACGTGAAGCCCGCCGAAGTCGAGTTCACTCTGGTCGATCTATCCGAGTCAGCTGTGAAAGAGATAACCTCAGTGAAGATACCTCCACAAACGCTCGGTCAAGGAGGACCGTTGTGGATTAGATGTGTGGGAAATAAAGTCGTTGCCGGATCAGGCGATAAAGAGGTCCTAAACGCGCAGAGCCCCCGCCTTTGCGGAGAATCATATCCAGCGCTCTTCGTTCGAGAGGATGTTGCTCTAGAGGCCTTTGAGCTCTCGTCCGCACCCTCAAAGTAATCGCTTTATCGAAGACCCCACTCCTTAAGGATCCGAATCGCCTCATCCGCGGGCCTCTCGATATTATAGCTTGTCGCGCCGAGGTGATACATATGCTTGGTGTTGGCGAGCAGCCCTTGAATCTTCATCCCGTACCGAGCGAGATTACGCGATATCGCATACTCTGACATTCGTCGAACCCACTCCTTATCGTGAATCTTTCTCTCTAGCTGAGCATTGGTTTCAGGAAGCGGAGTCCACAGGTCATGGGTTAGCCACGATGTCGCAACGAGGCTATCTACTATGCCGTAAAACCTCCCGTCCCTCGCAAAATATTTATCATCGGCGACATCGAAATGTTGTCGCACGTCGAAAAAAGCCCAGTTACCGACGTTGTCTTGTGGAAACCACTGAGTAAAATCGTCGATATCGGGGTGAATCAAGGTATCGGGATCGATACACACATTCCACTCGTTATCTTTTCCCAGTTCGTGGATCTGAGGCCTCTCGTAGGTAATCGGATAATCTGGAAACTTCCGAGTCTCGATACGAACGAAATCCGCCTTGAGCCTATCCGCATATTTCCTAATAAGGGGAAAGGTAATCTCACACAACTCCGGCTCATAGTCCGGTGTGGCCAGGGTAAAAACCGCTCTATTCTTCTTCATAACTGTATCGATAGTGACACGGGGTCAGAGGGCCTGAAAAGGAGCAATCCTCGAGCATGAGCGCCCCTATGTAGCGCGCGCCTCGGCATTTTACCGACTGCGTATGCGGCAAAACCTCGCAAAAAAGAATATGGGTTACAGAAGGTTACGGACCTCGACTCCGTACGATACGTTATAGCTAAAAACACCCATATCTTAGTCGGAAGTGGAAATCCAAAAGGTTTCTCCTACTGAGGTCGTCTCCTGCCTCAACCATAATCAGGTGACTAGAAAGACAAAACAGATGAAAGAAGCCACCAAAAAGGTGTTCAACAAAGTTTGGGCACTGATCGAGACCGCAGCTGTGCCCCTTGAGCATCTCGCCTCCACCTCACCAAAAACGGTGCTGGTGGTAGGAGGAGTGCTCGGTGTGAGCGCGACAATCTCGGGCCTGGCAGCCGTATTGCAGTCTCTCCCCCTCATCATCGAGTGGGTGACGGCGTCGGTTGCTTTGGGGTTCCGTAGTGCGACCGTTGCCTTTGTTGGCGCAGTTGCATACCTGGCGATCCGGACGGCGGTTGCGGCGTATAAGAAGATCCCTTCTAAACGCGCAACACCCGAACAGAGCGCCACGGCTCCCTCTAGCTCTCAGGCCTGATATCCTAGAGAGCAAGCCTGGTTGTGGTTTTTCGTTTAGGACGTCTCTCTAACCCAGAGGTTTTTGACTCCAGCTCACGCTGTCGTCAAGAAATGTTCTATTCGGATTCCACTTCCATCCTTACTCTCTCCAGAACTTCCCCCACATTGCTCCCCGTATCAGTATCGTCGTATCTTATGAAAGCGTCCCGCTACGCCTCCTCTTATGAGTGATTTTTTTAGAACTAAGATATCCCGCGCACTCTGCCTTGTGGGTGGGCTCCTCTTGGCCGCTCTTGCGGCGACTCTTTTCTTTTGGAACCTCGGAAATTCCTCGGTGTCCGTAACCTCAGATGAGGTGATCTACGTTCGGATTACTCAGGGTGTTATTCAAAACGGAGATCTCTTCCCCGTAAAGCATGGCTCCGCGGCATCGTTTGAAAAGCCCCCACTCAAATTTTGGCTCGGATCGCTCGTCCCGGTTCTACTCGGCGAAAGCAATTGGAGCTATCGAGCATTCGACGCAACTCTGGGGATCCTCGCTGTGTTTCTTTCAGCCGTGCTGACCCTTCACCTATCACGCAGCATTCCAGCCTCTCTTATCGTCGGCTTTCTACTCCTTGGTGCGCCGGAATGGGTTATCGCCCAGCACAGCTTTAGACACGCAGTCCTTGATGGGCTGCTTACCATTTTTACGCTTGGAATGGCGATCTACTCATGGAGATGGTGTCAAACAGGAGGCTCAGATCGAAATCTATCTCGGGCAGGTATTCTCTGCGCTCTCGCAATCCTGACCAAGAGCGTGGCAGGTTTTGTCCCCCTCCTCTGTGCCGTGCTAACCCTCGTAACGTGTAGCGATCGCAAACCCACACTTCGTCAACTTGCGCGCCTAGTGCTCCCCCCCGTGATTACCTTTTTAGCGTATGTGGTGTGTGTGTGGACTGCGGGTGGCATGCGGGGCCTGAACTCATTCATCGGTGTTGAGATATTCAATCGCGCCCTCTCAGGATTTGAGGGACACAACTCTGACAAGCCCCTCTACTATGGATGGTACCTTTTCGTTCGCGCAGCGGTAGCTCCGCGTTGGATCCTCGGGGCCGGCGTCGTGGGAGCGATCATGGGAGCGCGCAGATCTCCCACGTTCCGCTTCCTCCTTCTGTGGGGGGCTCTACCCGTTCTCGCTTACTCCTGTTCGTCTTCAAAAGCCCCTTGGTACCTGAACCCCTTTATGCCCTTTGTTTGCATGATCGCCGTACTTGGTTGTGTACACGTACTCCAAACCATCAAGCGCCTACCAAAGATGCGTGCGGCAACCGCAGTACTAGCGACCCTTCTCGTCGTCACGACTGCCCGTTCTTATTCGCGCGCAGTTAACCGGGCACTAGGGGAGGTTCGCTCGGATACGGACCGCATCCCCCTCGATCGGATGACAGAGCAGCTTAAGAGGGACTTTGAACGTTTCATTCTCGTAGACAACGCTCTGAGCGGACGCACCACTCCTATCCGCGGCCGCTTCAACGTAGAGGGGATCTATCGAGGAATGCTCAAGCCGAACCTAGAGGTCGTAAAAGCTCCCCAAGGCCTAACACCGCTCTCGAGAACCGCGATACTGCTGCGAGAGGAATCCCTCTCGAATCTCCCTGTCGGATGGCAAGAGGTCCAACGAATTCCGCCCCTCGGCGCAAGGAAGTGGTGGTTGGTGGCAGTTACCTATCCAGAGCTTCCTCCGATCCTCGACTCCGTGCCTCACATAAGCAAATGAGCCTCCAGAGGCGCTTAAAGCTCTCTAAACATCGCCGTTACACCCACACGAGCAGAATCCATCCCGCAATCTCTGTGGCGAGCGCCCTACGAAAATGCAATCATTCCGATCGTATTACTTTCGAGGGTATTCCATGAATCTTGAAGACACGCATACCGGAATTCGAGTTAAAACCCGTCCACTGCTCGTAGACCTCGCGGCCTCGGCGATCAGCCGTGACCAGCTGGGTGACCGCCGTGGCAATTGTCAAGGAGTTGTGGAGGACTTCATTCCCGCTCACAGAGGGGACCTTTGGATCGTGCGACACGATGATGGAACGACCGGCGCATATCACCACGAGGAATTTAATGAGCTTCGAGGAGTTTTGCTTCCGTTAGGATTTCGCACGTAGTCGTCGCGATTGCCTGGACTAGCCCCCTAGACTAAACAGAGATACCTTCAAAGCCAGTTAAAAGGTACAATCCATGCGCATCTCGGTAATAACACCAACCACCGGATCTCCACTCCTTAAGCAGGCAGTGGAGGGAATCCTCCGTCAAGACTACTCCGACATCGACTACTATATCTTTATCGACGGCAAGGAGCGGGAGCAGGCTACGTACGCACTACTGGATCAGATCACGTTACCAAAGAGCAACGTGCACACGATCACCCTGCCTCACCCCACAGGCCTTGATAGGTTTAACGGTCATCGGGTGTTCGGCGCCTCAGCATACCTCGCTCGGGGAGAGCTGATCGCTTTCCTTGACGAGGACAACTGGCACGACCCGAATCACTTCTCCTCTCTCGTAAAGCTAATGACCGAACACAATCTTGATTGGGCGTACTCCCTGCGAAAGATAGTTGACCATCACGGACATTTTCTCATCAACGACGACTGCGAGAATCTCGGTATCTGGAAGGCTTGCATCGGAGATTTTAGACACGTCGACACAAACTGCTACCTCTTAAGACGTTCAGATGCGATTTCACTCTCACCGATTTGGTATAAGCAGTTTCGGGACGATTCTACGCACACACCAGACGCCATTATCTGTAATAAATTGGTAGACTGGAATACGAGCTTTGGAACCCCCGGGCTCTATTCCACAAACTACCGCGTTGGAGAGACCGCCGCCTCCGTAAAGCTAGATTTCTTCGCCAACGGAAACAGGGTGATGCTCGAGCGGTACCCTGAAGGCTTACCGTGGAAGAGCGGCCCTGCGCTTTCTCGGGATATACTCGCCTAACCTCTACCAGATATTTTGAAACCACCGAACGATTCGGGAGAGGAGATCTCGTTGCTTGAATTGGGGATCGAATCGCCTCAAGCTGGATAGCCATGACACGTGCGCATGCGGACAGATCGCCAGAACCCTATCACTGACCGAAACCCCCTTGGCGTCCGGGGAACGGTCCGCTAGCGAGCGAACGATTGCTCCGACCTCATGCTCCGAGAAGAAACCAGAGCCTCCATTCGGAACGATCTGCTTGCCCAACAGCCCCCCGAGAAAGCCTCGTTCTCCGTAACTAACGAGGATCTCCCTCACGCCACCCTCGTGCACGATGCACGTTAGCAGATAGGGAAGAGCGCCTCTCACGGAGTGCACCGATTCCAGAGAGAGAGCCCAGTCCCCAGATATAAGTCGTTGCGAGCTCCATGGGGCGTGACCACACAAATCAATACTAAAATAGTGGCCGGCTGCCTTTATCCCCTTCCACATGGATACCGCTATGGTGTTCAACGCCCCGCTCAATTCCACCTCTCCACGGCGCGGAAGATTATGAGCGGTCACTTCAAAGGACCCTATTCCGTAGAACTTTTCGATAAATTCCCCGGGAGAATCGTACATCGAGTTGAGCACTTCGAGTAAATCTTGACGTCGCGATTCCACATCAAATCCAAGCATCGAACGCAACGTCAAACTTCCCCTCAGAGAATTGACGAAAAGAACAGTGCCGTTCAGATCCTCATCCAGCATGGCGTGGAAAACCCAGGAGCTCGCGGGATTTCGACCACCGATGGATCCATGAATAGGAAGCCGTCCCTTGACGAACTCGGTCACCATATCCGCGAAATAGCCCTCCATCCGACCGTCTTCATCGGACCATACTCCGCGTCCAATATTTCGATTGCCTTCACAACCACGGGCAATATCCAGTAACGCGTTTACGGCAGCGGGATATTGATCCGCCCCGGGCGAATAATGGAGGGAGACCCCACTCTTCTTGGATGTCCGTAGCACCTCGAGCGCCGGCGAAAAGTCAGGCCATCCCCCAGATGACACTATCCGCTCACAGAGCATCGCCACTCGCCATGACATATGTGGCGGATAGTGCAACTGCACCGAGAACAAGCTGCCTGAACGGGAGTACCCCGCGATTCGAATCACATCTCCGCTTCCTTGAATATCGTGATAGATCCAGAACGCCCGTCCATCCGGCAGTTCACGCGCGGTGTATCCGTATCCCGGAGGCGCCAACACTGGTGAGATCGGCGGCGCACCAAACTCAGGAGTCCATACTCGATCATCTCGGCATGCCGTCCACGCCTCTTGAACAAAGGCGCGTCGCCTCAGCGCTTCAGGGGCATCCTCATTTTGAGCGACCCTGTCCTGAACCTCTCGCCCCAAGGACTCTATTATCCGCAACATCGGAGCTTGCCGGGTTTGTCGTAGCTGATGGGTGAAATCGTGTAGAGTCGCATCAACCGTCTGATCAGTGACGTATCTACCGTTTCGATCAAGAAGCGGCCACTCAATGTGCGAGGGATGAAGAAGGATACTCGCGTGACGAACAACGCCCTCCTGCTCAATAAGCAAAAACTGCACGAGCGGTTTGTGATTTCGAACAACCGTAACCGCGCGCCGACTGTACCCGCGCACGACATCGCCAAGCTCGGTCAACAACTGTCCTCGAATCTCGAAGGTTGGTTCAAGCTCGTCAATGATATCATCCCGACACGGGCTTACAGAGACTTCGCGTCGGTCCGGCGGAAAATTTCCCCGCACATTACAGATATCCACGAGAAGGGTGCGCAACGCATCGGCTCTACTCTCTGAGGAGAAAGAGGGATCAACGATCTGCCGTATAGTGGATGGCGACGCTCGGTACCCCTCATGGAGGAGGTAGGAGATATCGAATGTCCTGCTCTGCCCGGGAAGTTTGGGGTGAGAAACCTCAAGTTCAAGCTTCGTTACGAGAGGGGCCGGCTCAACCATTTTTTCAGCGAATCGCACGGTAAGATACTCTCCGGGGATCTCCCGAGACAACTCTTCGGGTGATACTCCAAGTGTACGTGCGCTTAGAGGAACCATCCCCCCGTGCTGATCCGTCACATCCCTTTGCGCGCTTTTTGGATCCACCAACGACTCTTAAAAAAATCCCCTTTTATCTACGCCCCTCTTCACGAGGCGAGAGCGTCATCTTTGGGGAGAAACATACTCGAGGTATCGCAGACTTCGACACGCCGATGAAGTTTTTGCCAAACGCTACATTAATGACCCGAAAATCACTGACGCCACCCTGCTCAAAACTGTTACCCCTCGACACGGTAGCGTCGCAACGTCAGAAGGTAGCACACCTGGCGCACTGAAAAAGTTCACCCCAAACGAAAGAACCGATAGCGACACATTCGAACGGATGCGAATACCATTTTCAACGGGGCCATGCAGGGAAGCGTCGATCAGTAGGCATCAATCACAACGGCCAGAAGGAGGAGGATGCTCGCCGCGCCGTTGCGAGTAAAAAACACCTGGTCGATGCACGAAGTGCCATGGCGAGCGATTGCAAGATACTGGCTCAGAAGAAGCCCCCCAAAGAGCGCGACGCCTAGGTAATACGTCAGGCCCACATTAAAGAGGAGCCCACTCCATAGAAGCATTGCTACGGCCCCTAGGTGAAGGATCGTGGCTATTCGAATCGCCCATACGAGCCCGACGACACTCGGAACGCTAAAGAGTCCCGACACTCTATCAAACTCCTCGTCCTGACAACTGTACAAGATATCAAACCCAGCAACCCACAAAGCGACCGCTCCCATGAGCGGCACCGGTCGCCACGACCACTCAGCGGTGAGTGCGTACCATACACCTCCTGGAGCGAGGGCTAACGCGACCCCGAGAATAAGGTGGCAAAGAGAGGAGAACCGTTTTACGTAGGAATATCCGAGCAAGACCACGAGTACGACGGGAGCCAACACAAGACAGTGCAAGCCCAAAAGCGCCGAGCCTGCCATAAACACTACGCACGCCACTGCCACCAGCCCGATAACCTCACGATTCGTCACGAGACCCCGAGGCATCTCGCGGTTGCTGGTACGGGGATTCTCCTTGTCTATCTCGACATCGACTAATCTATTAAAACCCATCGCTGCGGTACGTGCGGAGACGATGCACACAATAAGCGTCACAAGGCTTAGGACGGAGAGAGATCTCTCTCGACTTACGAGCACCACCATAATGAGCGCAAAAGGAAGTGCGAAGATGGTGTGGGAAAACTTTACGAGGCTCCCCCACGTTACGACCTGCTTAGTGAACCCCATCTCACGACTCCGTCTTCGGCTCTTTCCAACGAGAACCGAGGGAGTGAGGGACGCCCATGCTATCGAGCACCTTCATGACGAACTGATCGATCATATCCTCGACGCTCTTGGGACGGTGATAGAACGCGGGCATCGCAGGCACGATCCGTACACCGTATTTGCTGAGCTTTAACATATTCTCCAGGTGAATCGGAGAAAGGGGCGTTTCCCGTGGCACCACTATCAACGGCCGACCCTCTTTCATAGCCACATCCGCGGCTCGGTGGACGAGATGTGTTGGAATACCATGAGCTATCGCTCCAAGTGTCGCCATTGAACACGGAATGACGACCATACCGGTGGTAAGCATAGAACCAGACGCGATGCGAGCGCCGATATCTCGGGGATTGTAGAAGGTAACGTTCGAGGCTTCGATGCCGAGCAGCCTCTCGGCGGAGAGCGATGATGGATTTATGGCAACCCCTTCCTCATCGTGAAGCACCCGAAGAGCGGCGTCAGAGAACACGACGTGAACCTCACGCACGAGCGATGGCAGCACCTGTAAAAGGCGAAGGGCGTAACGAACACCACTCGCCCCAGTCACTCCGACTACCCATACCTGATCGGTGGCTACCTTAGTCACGCATCCCTCATCGAGCTTTTGCAGAGCCTTTATACAAACATTCCCCAGTATCGTAGCACGCTGGGCCTTGCTCATCCACCGAAGCGACGGCATCCGGATGTGCATATCAAACAGGGGCTTTTTCGGTTATCGCCGTCCGCTACGCAGGAAGCTTATCAGCAATATAGATGTAGGCGATGCCTCCGCAAAGGGACACGGTCTCCCGAGGCGTCCATCCTGACGTCTTTAAGAGCTCTTCAAAGGCGGCGCCACATGGAAAAGCCGCTGCGGTACGTGGAAGGTATTCGTACGCGCCACGCTCTCCTGAGAAGTACTCTCCCACCGCAGGAATGATATGTTTCGCGTATACCTTGAAGATGTCCTTCCAAATAGGGAGGGTTGGCTGCCCGAACTCAAGAACTCCGATCGTTCCTCCAGTAGCGCACACTCGGTGGAGCTCTCGAAGACCTGTCTCGGGAGAGGGAAGATTCCTGATTCCGTATGAAACGGAGACGGCATTGAAAGATTCGTCGGCAAACGGGAGATCTTGTGCGTCAGATTCGATCCACGCGGTCCCGTCGATACCCTGACATCGCTTTCGACCTCTCGAGAGCATCTGCGGCGAGATATCAACTGCAACCACCCCACGAAAATGAGGGGCAAGTCGCGGAACAAGAGCGCCCGTTCCAGTACATGCATCGAGACACAAGCCACCGGGGGCTTTTGGCAACTTTCGTACGAGCTTTCGCTCCCACAATCGATTAACACCAAGGCTTAATAACCAGTTGAGCTTGTCGTAGGTAGGCGCTATCCGATCAAACATAGTACGCACTGACCCAGTCGATGTGGGTCGATCAAGCGTAGCCATGTCAGCGGTTACCTGTTCCATGGGGCTAGAGTAAGCCCACATACACCCCCCTTACAATACAGTACTATTCGTACAATTCCGGAGACCCCTCCCCTAAACACCAAAATACGACACATCAGCACAAGATAGGCCCCTTCCGCCTCCTTAAAAGTCAGGGTAGGTTTGCCGCTATGACATCCTCTCGAAGGCTCTGGGAGCCCCCTCTTTTCGCTTTTCTTCGACTATCTCCCCTGGCTGCGCCGGCTGCGATAGCCCCAATAATCCCCAGCGATCCCACTCTAGGAGCACTGTTTATCCAGACCTCCCTGATTAGCCTCGTGCTGGTGGTCACCTGGAATATGGTGGAGGGCGCGATGATCCTCTACCTAAAAGCAAAAGCAACCCGAAGCGCGCAAACGAACGGTTACCTCATCGTGTCACTCCTGTGCGGTATCCTGACCCTGATCATGCTCCAGTACTTCCGAAGCTATGTAACCCAGAGCGTATTCTTACTGATGCTTGCCTCGCTCTCGCTGCGAGGCATGTCTCGCTCAGGATGGGAGAACGGCCGACCGACGATAGCTTTTTTAGCCGCGATAGGTGCACACTCATTGCTCTCCCTGACAACCTTCCTCTCAGCTCTCTCCACGCTCCATTGGCAGAGCGTCGTATGCTCCATCGCCCTCGGCCTCTCGCTTGGAGCAGTTGAAGCATCCTGGTACAGCGCCGCCTTCGCCGCTATTTCATCATCACGGGTGGTTGTGCCCCTCTATCGAATAGCTGTGTGTGGGGGGCCTATCATTATCGCCACGATGGCTCTCGCGTATCAGCTCTCTCCGATGTACGTAATCACCTATGCCGCCCTCCTCGCGGCTCGTCGGGTGGTAATGCGCGCGCTATCGCCGCAAACGATCCCTTCTGAAACCATTAAAGGCGCTGCTGGTATTTACATCCTCTTTTTGATTATTATGAGCGCCTGCATGGTATTCGCTTCCTGGAGTAGCGCGAGTGACAAGCTTTGAGAGTATTGAAAAGAAGGTCGAACGTGGCGAGCGTCTCTCGCTTGAAGATGGATGCTCCCTCTTTCAGCACCCTGACGTCCTTGCCGTAGCGCGGCTGGCCCACTCCGTGCGCCTGAAACTCCACGGAACCACCACGTACTACAACTGGAACCTGCACCTCAACTCAACGAACGTCTGCGAAGCAAGCTGCCTCTTCTGCTCATTTGCGCGGCTAAAAACGGGGATGCCCCAAGCATACACGATGTCCGTCGAGGACGCTGAAAAATGGATTCGGGACCGCTACAAGGTCGGGATGACCGAGATTCACATCGTGAATGGACTCAATCCAGACCTGGAGTTCGAGTATTATCCAAACCTCCTCAGAATGATTCGAAAGGAGTTTCCCGCCCTTCATATCAAGGCCTTTACGGCGGTGGAGATCCACTATTTCGCGCAAAAGTATTCGATGACCTATACCGACGTATTGAAACTGCTGAAGGATGCAGGGCTCGGCTCAATGCCCGGTGGGGGCGCTGAAATATTCAGCGACCGGGTGAGAAAGAAGATCTGTCGGGACAAAGCTACCGCAGAAGAGTGGCTTGATGCTCACCGTGCGGCGCACAACCTCGGTCTTAAGAGCAACTGCACGATGCTCTACGGAACGATAGAAACGATCGAAGAGCGCGTGGACCACATGATCCGACTTCGCGACCTTCAGGATGACACAAACGGCTTCCAGGTATTCATCCCCCTTGCTTTTCACAACGAGGGAAATCGAATGGAGAGGCTCCCTGCACCAACAGCCATTGATGACCTACGGGTTATCTCAGTGAGTCGCCTTATGCTAGACAACATCCCTCACGTGAAGGCGTACTGGGTGATGCTCGGGATAAAGACGGCCCAGACCGCGCTCCTCTGCGGAGCTAATGATATCGACGGCACGGTGACTGAAGAGAAGATTTACCATATGGCAGGATCTCACTCGCCCGACGCTCTCGATACGAGCGAGATCCAACACCTCATTCGAGCGGCAGGCCTAACTCCGCAAGAGCGAACCACCACATACCAGCTCGTTGAGAGAGCGGCGTAACGCCGCATACGCTATACGGACTTGAACACCGCAAGCGCTGTCGCAACTACCACCAGCACTGGAATTACCAACCAAAACTTCTTGGCCAGCTGCTGCTTCTTGTACGCGATCCCAACAAAAGCGCCGAGAACGAGCCATATGGCGAATTTGGCTCCAACCCATCCCGGAACGGAGTGAATCCCCTGCTTAGCGAGCATTCCAAAACCGGCCACCAAAAGGAGAAGCAGTCCCACGCCGTGGGTCATCATGGTTCCCTTGCGAAAGGTATCACTCACCTTCGACCCACCATTGATGACGTGATGAAGGATTCCTCCTAGGGATAACACTACGAGAGAGAGACCTAAAACATGGAGAACTTTATAGAATTCGTAACTCATGGAACCTCGATAGGGATGTAGACCCTCCGACTTATGCCCGAAATACCCTCCGTGGTCTAGCCCGGATATTGCCCCGGGCGTGCTGCTGTGAGGGCGCCGTTTCGCGCTTGGACCCTTGAGACTAAGACCAATACAGGATACCTTAAAAGCCAACTCTTTTCAGGCCGTTGCGTGCGGTGAGAGAACCGTTCGCACTGTCACGATTAGGCCTAAGCGCGCTTAAGCACGAGCGGGCCTTTGCGCGCTTAAGCGCGACGAAACCTAAGCGCGCTCAAGCACGACGCCGAGCGCGGCGGGTAGAGTAAGAGAGTCTACAGAACGCTGCGCGAAGGCGTAGCACTTCAAGAGCCGGTGTACTTATGACTTCAAACGATACCCTCAACAAGATCGTGTCACTTACCAAACGACGCGGATTCATCTTCCAAAGCAGCGAGATCTACGGCGGGCTAAAGAGCGCCTACGATTACGGTCCCCTTGGTGTAGAACTTAAGCGCAACATCGCCGCGGAGTGGTGGAAGTTCATGGTTCATGAGCGTGAGGACGTCGTTGGTATCGACGCTTCAATTATGATGCATCCGAGCGTCTGGAAGGCGAGCGGGCACTTGGCTGGATTCTCAGACCCCCTCGTCGACTGCTTGAACTGCAAGGAGCGCTTCCGCGCTGACAAAGCACCGCAGATGGAGCCAGGAACCGCCATTACCTGGGTCAAGGGTGGCAAAACAAGTGGAGAGAAAACAGCCGGCACTGTTGGTACGTGCGGATACGTGTGTCCTCACTGCAGCAGCTCACTACTCTCGGATGAGCGCCAGTTTAACCTCATGTTCAAGACCTCGATCGGTCCGGTAGATCCCCTCGATAATTTCCTCTCAGAGATCCAAGGCAAAGAGCTCTCACGAGCGGAGCTTCGGGAAAAACTGGAGGAGGCTGTGCGCTCGAGTGCCATATACCTTCGCCCCGAGACAGCCCAGGCGATGTTCGTTCAGTTTATGAACGTGCAGCAAACGATGTCGATGAAGGTACCCTTCGGTATCGCTCAACAGGGCAAATCGTTCCGAAATGAAGTTACCACTGAAAAGTTCATCTTCCGCACATGCGAGTTTGAACAGATGGAGATGGAGTACTTCTGCGAGCCAGGAACTCAGAAGGAGTGGCTCAAGTACTGGACCGAAACTCGAATGTCGTGGTGGCAGCGATACGCGAACAACAAAGCTGCATTCCGACTCCGTCAACACGAAGCGGACGAGCTCGCTCATTACGCAGACGACTGCTACGACATCGACTACAACTATCCTTGGGGATGGGATGAACTCGAAGGTGTCGCTTCGCGCACAGACTACGACCTGAGCAAGCATGCGGAGGAGTCAGGTGTTAAGCTTAGCTACTTCGACCAACAAAAGATCGATCCAACGACTGGAAAGCCCGGCGTTCGATACGTTCCTTACGTCATCGAGCCCGCTGCCGGACTCACACGCGCGTGCCTTGCATACCTATGCGACGCGTACGCAGAAGAGGAAGGCGTTGACGCAGACGGCCAAACAAAAACCCGAGTTCTTCTGAAGCTTCATCCCCGTCTCGCGCCCTTCAAAGTTGCAGTACTTCCGCTCGTTAAGAAGGACGGACTACCGGATGTCGGTCGAAAGATCGTGGCCGATTTTTACAAAGCGGGAATCAACGCCAGCTACGATGAACAGCAATCGATCGGCAAGCGTTACGCTCGCCACGACGAGGTAGGCACGCCATACTGCCTGACGATCGATCACCAAACACTTCAGGACAACACGGTGACGATCCGAGATCGCGACACAACTAAGCAGGACCGCGTGAGCATCGACAGAGCTCTTGAGGTGGTAAAAGAGAGAATAAACGCATTCTAAGGGGCTTGTGATGAATCGATCGAGACGAGTGCGTGGCGGAGCGGTGTTTACTACCTTCCTACTCACACTCTTTGCGTCGATCCTCGCCGGAGGTGTATTCGCGTTCATTCAGATCGCAAACGTTAATCCAGCAAACCCCTTCTTCCTTGAGAGGGATCCTCCTGAAATATCGTGGGCGCAGGAGCCGCTCGGGCTCGGAGCCGATGCCGCTCCCCTTACGATAGAGATAAAGGATAGCGGCATCGGGCTCGATGAGGTTCTCGTTCGCATCTCTCAGAACAACACACCGAAGGAGCTCGTGCGAAAGCAACAACTCGGTGGAATTAAGAGCGATACGGTCAAGGTAACTGTCGATCCCAAGAAGCTCGGCCTTCACGAAGGCAAAGCTGAGATTCAGGTGCTCGCTTTCGACCGCTCCCTGTGGAGCAATGGAGCTCGCCTGTCAAAGAACCTCACCGTAGATTTCCTCAAACCACGCCTCGATGTGATCACTCCGCAACAGAACTCCGTACTTGGCGGCTCCGAGTTGGTATTTTATCGAGTTGGGGGAAAGCGCCCTGATTCTCAAGGTGTATTCGCGCAAGGATCCCTGTATCCAGGATTCCCCGCCCGCTTTTGGGATGATTCCTTTCAGGGGCAAGAGGATCTGTACATCGCCTTCTTTCCCATCCCTCCAAGCTTCGATGAGCAGAAAGATTCTATGATGATCATCGCGCGCGACTCGATCGGAAACGTAGCGTCGGCACCCTTCAATTATCGCATTCGCCTCAAGAAGTGGGGCTCCTTCTCGGTGAAGTTAGATGAGAGAGGCGCAACGAATCTCAAGAACATCCTAGCAGCCAATCCTTCCAACGAATCGATTAAGGCTCGCCTCTCCGGAGACACACTGACGGATCTTCGGTATCTCATAAAGGCTTCCGCTCGACACGATGAGAGCATCTTAAGCGATCCGCTCAGTCGCACGGAGGGACGACGGCTCTGGAACGGCGCATTCCTCAAACCAGTTTCAACCTATCCTACAAACGCCTCGGGCGACATTCGAACCGTGCTCTTCAATGGACAAGAGGTACTTAAAGGGCCCTCCGTCGGAAGTCGCCTTCCGGTGTCCTCTCGTCAAAAGGTCGTCGCCTCTAATTCGGGTATAGTGTCGTTCGTCGGCGATCTGACCCTGAACGGCAACACGATCGTTATCGATCACGGCTTCGGGCTATCCACAGTATACGCCCACCTCTCAGAGATCTCCGTTAAATTGGGTGAGGAGGTTCAAAAAGCACAGCCTATCGGCCGCACCGGAGCATCAGGTTTCTCGCAGTCGGAGGAGGTGTATTTCGAGATGCGCCTTCACGGAGTTCCGGTATCACCGAACGAGTGGTGGGATGAAAGTTGGGTAACAGATCACATCACGAACAAGATAGCATTCGTGCAGCGAACGGTTCTCGGAGACACGTCGAAGTAACATGGGCGACGAGGGCTGCGCCCCTCCATAATCATTGCGGGAACGCCCAAATCGTATAATCAACACGGATACAACTGGAGGGCCGGCGGGACCACCCGAATCGCATAATCAACACGGATGCAATTGGAGGGCCGGCGGCCTCGCCGGCCGCAGGTACAAATGCTTCGACGTGATTTCTATCGAAGGTCGCTACAAGCCGGCGAGGCCGCCGGCCCTCCACCCACGATCATCGCGGGAACGCGCGAATCGCAGAATCAACACGGATGCAACTGGAGGGCCGGCGGCCCTCCCACAATTAGAGCCTGAACTTTGTCGAAGTAAGCTCTGCCGACATAAGCGAATAAGTACGCGCAACAACAAGCTTAAGGTTTGGAGAACCTACAGAGGTCGGAGCGCCAGTTCCGGTTGAGATACTTCGGTACTGGTTGATCAGCTCAGCCATCGCCGGACGTTGGGTGACGCCAGCTTTTGGCATGAGCGTCGTAAGCGAATCAGCGATAGAAGCCGACACCTGTCGAGCGTCGCCACCACCGCCAAGACCGGCGAGTTTGTCGAGCGAGCCTGAGAGCGACTGCAGAGAGCCTCCCACATCAGGATTCACATCCACCTTCATCGCGCTATACGATGTGCGAGCGTCATTCAAGATCTGATCAACGGTATGAGACTCTCCGCGGGGGGCACAACCCGTTACAAACATCAGGGCGCCAGCAGCAACAAAAAGAGAACGGAATCCAGAGAAAGCAGTCTTCATAGGTCGTTGGTAGTAAAACTAAAACTTTCCGGCGCGTAAATGCCCCGGACGACCCCGATCCTTAAACAGTAAGGGCGGGATGTCAACCTACCTAAAACGCGTCAATGCGCCGAAAAGGTCAACGATCATCCCTCGAAAGGGCGCTCTCAATTAAGGAACTTAGGTGCGTAAAGAGCGCTTCCGCCCCCGAGGGAACCCCTACCTCGCCCGAGGACGGCTCAATCGTCACTCCAAGCGCCTTTACCATGGCAAGGATCCTGTCGGCCACCGCTTGCCTACAGAGAGGGGGGCGAGCAGGCATCCCCCGATTCGGGTAACACACCGAGAACAACCGTTCCCACTCAAAAAGGATCCCCGGATCACACTTACCCCGGAAACCCGCGATCTGCTCATGCCCGATTATGGCCTCAGCCTTGGCAAGCGCCGGGTATATACCTTTCAGCCGTTCGATGGTCTTGAAGAGCGCTGCATACTGAGCCTCAGTATAAGGAATTATATTTCCGTTCAAGTTAACAAGCTCTATCCCTATCGACCGATCGTTAAAGCCCTCAACCAACGCCCCCCCCTGAACTTCCAGTCGACTCTTTCCTGCATGCCAGGCACGCAGAGCCGAACCGTCAAAGCATGGAACCAATTCGTGCACCACCCCGTCCCGATCAATCACAAGGTGAGCAGACACCTCGGAGGCTGGATTCATGAAGATATCCAGGGTGCGCTCAAGGGTTGCGGCCGTGTAATGGATAACAACATATTCGACCCCAATAACGAGATCGGTGTAATTGGGAGAGCGTTTCGACGTTACTATGTGCATAGGTTTGTAAGGTGAGTATCCCATATGCAGTTAAGCTCGGGGTAGCCCCTCTCTTAAGGGGCTGACAAAAGGCGACTCCGCCGCTAGGTTCCTCAGCAGGGTCATGAGAAGAGGTTCCGTCGGGATCGCATAATCCGTTCGGGAACGATTGGAGGGCCGCCGGCCCTCCAGGCACGATCGCAAACGGTTCATGCGAACGCATCATGTGCGATTTGAGGCTGTTCACGAAACGGGGTGACGTTGCAGCTAAAGCACCGGAACGCGCAAGAGGCCCGCGGCCTTTAGGTGAGGAGTGCATTATGGGATTGTACGACGAGATATTCCTACTCATCACGGCGTGCGTGGTCGCTATAGTCTCGCGACGCATGAGAGTGCCGTATACCGTAGGGCTCGTCCTTGTAGGAACAGCGTTGGCGGTGAACGGGATCGCCCCATCGCTGCACCTCTCGCACGACCTAGTATTCCATATCCTTCTTCCACCGCTGATCTTCGAGGCTGCTATCCACCTCAAGTGGAGAGATTTGAAACCGGTCGTTAGTGTAATTGTGCTCCTCGCTACCGCGGGAGTCTTCCTCGCGGCGATAGCCTCAACGGCTGTACTGACACTACTCTCCGGCCTTCCGTGGCAGACGTGTCTCATCATCGGAGTCGTTCTGGCGGCGACAGATCCGGTGTCAGTACTCGCGCTCCTGAAAGAATCTGCGCTGCCACCAAAGGTCTATAAATTGATCGAGGCAGAAAGTCTCTTTAACGACGGCACGGCCTCCGTCCTCTTCACTCTCATCCCCCTCCTCCTGGTGGGCGATACGTCGCCTGTGGGGATCGCATCGCTCTCACTACTGTCGATAGGTGGCGGTATACTTGTGGGACTCGCTGTAGGATTCGGGCTCTTATTCCTCGCCGGAAGGACCGCCGATCACCTCGTAGAGATAGCGATTACGGTAGTCGCGGCGTTTGGATCCTTCCTTCTCGCGGAACACTTCCACGCTTCCGGCGTACTCTCCACCCTCACGGCTGGCATGGTGATGGCTAATTTCGACTACAAGGGCTCCTTGACGGAGCGCGGACGGGAGGATGCTGCGACCTTCTGGGAGTTCGCTGGGTTCCTTGTCAACTCTCTCATCTTTCTCTTGATAGGGATCGACATCTCTCTCTGGAGCTCCTCCGGCTCTTTATCCATGTGGCTCGTAGCGTCCACTATCGGCGCCTCACTCTTGGGTCGTGCCGTCGCGGTATATGGGGGGTGTCTTCCTTTCAGACGCACTGCGAGCGCCGTCCCACTACGAGTACAAAACCTTCTATTTTGGGGCGGCTTACGAGGGGCCCTCTCGATAGCTCTCGTACTCGGACTCCCGCCAGGCACCGAAAATCGGGAGATCATCATCTCGACCGTCTTCCAAACCGTCGCGTTCTCAATCGTAATTCAGGGCTTAACCGTCGGTCCCCTTATCAAACGGGCTGCGGCTAAATAAGCGCACTACTCAAAGAGGATTGGCGCGAAAAAAGCAAAGAAAGCCCCGACCAGAAATAGCGCGACCGAGAAATAAAAGACGACCGAACTCATCTTTTGCGCCCGTTGGCACGCCGCCGCAAGGACGGGATCCGTTGGACATGACGGAGCGACCACAAGACGGATCACCCCGTTGAGGAGCAAGAGCGCTCCAGCAATCCCGAAGACCCATCCCTTATGCTCCGAGAACCATATCAGTTCAGGAACGGTGGAGAGTATCGAAACGAGCGTAGCTCCTGCCCCAAGCGAAACCATCAACGCCGGAAGCGCGCAACAGATCATCGTTCCAAACGAGAAAAAGAGAGAGGCGTAACCGAGAGCTTTTTTGACCATACTATTTTTGTCGTTTGATCTCAACGACCTCAAATCCGGCATCCGTAATCGCCTGCGTGATCCCTTCATCAGACACGGTCTCGCCCTGCTTCGTCGTTATCGAGACGATCTTTTTATCGAGATCAACCGCTACCTTCTCTACCTCTTTCTGCGCCGAAAAGGTCTTTTTAATCCCCTGAGCGCAAAACGAACACACCATCCCTTTTACCGACACTGAGATCTCTTCGGCATGCGCTACACCTGGAGCGACCACCATTGCAAACACTGAGAAAACTGCTATCAACCACTTCATAGACATCTCCTTAAAAATGAGCCGCGCCACCCACAAACGGAATCCCCTGCAAGCTCACCCCGACCTCAAACGCTACGTTATTGTAAAACAAGCGAGCCATAGGGGTAATGCGCAACGGATCGTGCATCTCAGTCATATAATCGAGCTGGAGCACTAACCACGTGTTCAATGAATCAAAAGGGGCCTTGTATGGAGCGACTCCGATCCTCCCCCTATACTTCTCATAGTGCACAACGGCGCCAGACTGGAGGGTCTCCGCCGATATCTGCGAATAAACTCTCCGAATTTCATAATCCGCCTCTACCGCTGCATATCCCGCAAGAGCATCCTCATGTCGTGAATCATGCCGACCACCCCCACCCAACGAGAGATTGACGTTCGTCTGCGAATCTAATTCATTCCATCTGGCTAAAAGATAGTTGTACTGCCCTATTCCAAAGGTCGACGAGCTGTTGAGCCCCTCCCGATAGAACCCTGAAACTCCGACCGCCTCCCGATTAGAAAGAGAGTAGTTTACTTGAAGATCGGTCCAGTCCTTATTATACGCGGGCATGACCCCATATCCGCCCTTAAAACTAACCGGATTGGCGTAGGCCGACGAGCAGACGAAAAACGCTGCGATATACGCGCCTATAAAATAGATACGAAACATAAAGGGATCTTACTTGGAATACCCCGACTTTGACATCCAAAAAGATCACCCTCCCCTCGCGTCGACTCTCGCCTAAGCGCGGTTTTTGTGATTGGTTTTACGTGTGCAAAGCTCGTCACACTCATCACCAGTGCCATGCATATCATGCCCCCTCTGCCTCCAGAGTGGGCTCGTCGTCTTTTACGAACAGACGGAGGGTATCCCTTGGAGGCTTTACAGCCCTGACAGTGATCGCGCTCAGTCACTCATCTTCTATCGGTGTCGTCACTGCAACCTGATCACCAAGGATCCCGCGGTACGCTCAACGAGCGATCAGCAGAGGCGACACTACCAGAAACACAACAACGACCTCTCAGATATGGGATACCGCGAGCACCTGATGAGAGTGATTCGACCACTACGGTCTCTTCTAGGAGAGAACGCGAACGGACTCGACTACGGATGCGGTCCGATCCTCTCGATAGGCGCTCTGATGAAGACCGAAGGGATCGACTGCCACTCGTTCGATCCCTTCTTCTTTCCCGACCAGTCACTCCTTACGAGCGACACCTACGACTTCATAACGTGCGCAGAGGTCGTCGAACACTTCAACGATCCTCACAACCAGTTCCAGCACCTCTACGAGATGCTGCGCCCCGATGGACTTCTCGCCGTTATGACTCAACTCCCACCCCCCTCCTTTAAGGGGTGGTGGTACCACCGCGATCCTACGCATGTGGCGTTTTACTCCGAGGAAACCTTCGATTGGATCGCACGCTATTGGCATATGAGTAGGATGGTCTCGGCAGATAACGTATTTATTCTAAGGAAATAGCCACCCTACTCAGCTACTCAATCTAATACTAAAGAACCGCGAAAGATATCCCGATCTACCACGAGGTACATGAGAGAGGGGGGCGGGCATGCCGCGCACTATCGTCAGACACTATCGGAATACGACAACAAGGCGGATCCTTCTGGCGATCCTCTGCGCCTCTCATATCTCAGCTTCGTATGCGCAACCACCAACCGTCGCGCCTGACACGAACTCTATGCCACCCGCGATTAGAGATTGCTGCGCGTGCATCTACGACGATCGATATCCCGCACAGATCCAGAAGTTTATTGCTCAATGCTCAAAGTGGCAGCGAGAACCGGGACAACGCCACTGCAATGTCAAACAGAACGTAGCGCTCAGCGTCTCGACCTCCTCCACGCAGTACATCCCCAACTGCGACCTCGTAAGCGTCGAGTATAAGGGACATACAACGGAGGCGGACGAGATCATCATGCAGGCGGAGGCGTGCTTAACGGCCAATCCAAACTGTACCCTCTACAAGTACAACTCCACGGGCTGTAGCGTCTTCGCAGATAAACGGACCGCTGATACCGTCGCGCTCAACATCCAACAACTCCTCCCGGCTGGGTGCAAAGCGGAGGTCTCCGCCCACCAATGCAATGTACTCACCGCCAACGGTGGAGACATAGTGACGAGCACGAAGACCCAATACCTGATCGACCAACAGGGCATCTCTTGTATCTTCCCACCGTGCAATGCCGTGCCCGGGAGGTGCGACCCCTCTTCCGGGAATACGGCTTTTTCATGCCTCATTGGAAATGTCCTAGTCACCCAAAGTTGCTGCAACATCCGCGGCGTTGGGCAATGGCTTCCTCCAGGTCAGCCCTGCCCCCGAGCGACTATTCCACCGATGCAGTGAGCCTTTGAACTTTTTTCTCTTATAAAAAGCTGACGAACTGTCCTCCGTACCCCGTACTTCTTTCAGGTGAGATGAAGGATGGGGAAGGTGGAACGGACCATTCGCACCTGAGGCCGACAAGGTCGCCGGGCCCCCAGTGATTAACCGCAATAACGTTCTGGTGGCTACTGTCCGCGCGCGCGTCGATGAAGAAGATTTCTCACATCGTTCAAAGCGCTCTCCCGAATCGCACGAGCCTCCCTGCCGAGGCACAGTTCATTCATGTCCGGCTCAGCGCCCTGTTTGGTACGAGCAAATCGTGCCGCGGCCTCGGCGATCAATTCCGCGACCTCTCGACTTGTAACGGGATTCGTAAAACGACGCTCTTGGTTTGCCGAAACATCCGCTTGCCAGGTCCAGTCAGCTACCGTTGCCGACGCGACTCGTTGCGCGAGGTATTGCTGCGCAGGCCCCATCCCCAAGGTGTGCTGCGCAAGGGTCGCTCCTAATACACCGCGAGTTTCGTCTCGCAACTCTGGCTCGTTAACTTGATAGAATGACCCGCTCATAAACTCTCCGTACATTTTGAAGGGCCTGCCAGTCTACTGCCCACTCCGGCTATTAGCCAGTGCCTCCCCTAGTCGAAAAAGGTTCAACCTGGCGCAAATAGTCGGATATGGATTTAAAGCGGTTACACTTCGTACCGTAACAAGAGCTCCTGAACGGGTGCTGCTTTATATCTTCGCCGGATGATTTTTGGGGAGGAGATCCTCCTTGCGTCCCCACCGTGTTCACTCGAATTCCGATACCAAAACAGTGCCCCTACCTTCGGTAGTCCTCTCATTTGAGGTATCACGATTGTCGGCCTCCTGCGGCCCCGGACCGTCGCCCGTCCGAGCACTACTTCGGCAACTTCTTGATTCGTAATTCAACACGGCGATTCTTTTGTCGCCCAGCCGGGTCGTCCTGACCATTCTTGGACTGATTGGGTGCGATCGGCTCTCGCTCACCACGGCCGATGGCGGAGAAGCTCCATCCTGAAAGGAGCTTCGTATGCACGAGGAAGCTCTTAACGGAATCGGCCCGCCTCATCGAAAGCTTATCGTTGTATGCGTCGCTCCCCTTGCTATCAGTGTGTCCCGAGATTGAGAGAACTTTCAGCTCATACGGTGCGAGCACCTCGGCGAAGCGTGTGAGAGGGGGCTTCGCCTCAGAACGAATCTCAGCGCTATCAAAGTCGAATAAGATATCGCTCTCCATCCGCACCAGGTATTCGAACTCCTCCTCAATCAGCTCCCACCCCTTTATCGAAGCTATTAAATCGGCGAGCGAATCTCTGAAGTTTTTTACACCACCGTCTAGGGATCGAACCCCCGACGTCCACTCACGAGACCCTGGCAACCAATCGATACTCCTTCGCTCCGCATGAGGGGGCAGAGCCACCGACGGGTCTGAGAGGTCCTGCGCGGATGCCTCAACACTCAAACTACAAAGGAACGAAATCGCCACACCGTACAAGACGGCCGCGATCGCCCCCTTGCAGAAAATGTAGTCATGCCCCGGCTTGCTCGATACCATGATGCGCTCAGGCTACTTTTGAAGAGGAACGTCTTCTATCGGTAGCGCGGAACCCGCAAACACAACCGTGACCTTCTCCACCTCAGGGGGTGGAGCCGTGATGCGCGCCCAAAAGTTGATCTTACCGTGGGGAGGAATAGCTACAAAGGGATTATGCTCAGACCCTACCCGAACACGATCGACCCTTATTTGTTGGTATTCTTTCTTACCAACTGGATCCTGTAATACCGCTGAAAATTTTCTTACATCCTCAAGAAGGTCCCCAAACTTCAAATCTCCTGCCCCCGGATTCTCAATAGAACCCTTCAAAATGACGGAGTCACTACCACTTCGCTTTAATGAGATAACTGTTATCACACCACCGTCCTTCGACTCAGAGGTGTAGGGCTGTGCCGATGCCACTCCAATCCCGATAAGGCACACGGTGCTGTAAATAAGACATGAGAATCTAAAGAACTTCATACTGCCTCCCACCCAAACACCCTCGTCACAAACGCCGAACTTCAAAAGCGGAGCTCTTCTTTATATCCAGCACCGTAAATTCTGCAGGCATCTCTCCCCGTGTGGAGAGGCACCTGACCGTAACAGGTTATGGGTCGGGCTCTTGACCAAATGACTTTATAGCTCGGAGCTTTTACTTATAGGACAGGCGCTCACATCTTCCAGCCATCTTGTATCTTGTGGTGCCAGGCTACTTCCCCCGAGCATCGAATACACCTCGACTTCACACCTTACCCGCGTTTCCGAGTAGCCTGGCACCAGTTTCGTCAAAAATAGGAGCCTTGGTGCCGCGGCCTCCTCTCCATCCACGCAGTTACCTCGCGTATTTTCACTTAACTGGCTGCCTTGGGCCACCCGCAACCGAGCTAGAATTCCTTCCAACACCCGCACTGTTACACATTTGTTATCTGTTAGTTATTCTTTCGAGATACCTGCGGCCCATATCCTTATACGTCACTGAAGCGAACTAAGGTTTTTGTAAGTTTATATAGGTTTTAGGGGAAAGATCGTATGAAAGCGTCACGAATGTTTCGAGAATTAAGTCTTATCTGTTTTCTAACGGGAACTCTATTCGTTAGCGACGCGTCTGGACAAAGCTCGAGTAGCACCACCCCTACTACCTGCGTTCCAGGCTTTGACCTCACCTGCTCCCCAAAGATTGAAGTAGGAATAACGAAGCCGAGCACGACTAAGAAAGGACTCGTACTGAAACGCGACAACCTTCCTTTCAATCAAAGCGATATCGAGACGATCCCGTTTAAAATGGACCCCTCGGGGAGTTGCGGAGAAAACGGGGTTGTGTGTCCGACCAAGTCCTTTGATGTCGGGCTGAGCTTTACTGGTCAGGCGGCCAGTGTCACCGCAAACGTAAGTAGTGGACTCTTGGCAAGGAGCTCTGACGTCGGCAGCGCCTGCGGTTCGATATACTTGGATCTCTATGCCGGTAGAGGGAAAAACGCGCGAAGAGTTCTTTCGAAGCTCGTAGGCAGATCGTGCGATCAACAGCACCAATCTCTCTTTAAGTCTATTGTGCTTACGGATCTGAAAGCCGGAGAAAACTATGAAATCAGGGGACGATTTGAGTGTGCGTACTCAAAGATTCCTCAGGCTCCTACCGGTAAGGGTGCAGGACACTTTCTCTGTAGCACGTACGCTACCGAGGTTACCCTCGTCTGGCCGTTCGGAGTAAAAGCAAAATAGTCGAGCGAGAGTCTCGCGAAAACGCGTAACAACAAACACCCCTGTCGAAGGATCAATTCGGCAGGGGTGTTCTTCTTTTAGAGCGGGGTGAAGACCCGTTAAGAGGCCATAGGGGCGGCAGCCCCTGGGCGCGAGCGCCGAGCGGGAAACGCTGGGGTTGTTAGGGGACACCCTAACCCGTCATCCAAATCTTGGCGCAGCCAAGTTTGGATAGGAAATGATGGAGCATCTAAATTCGTGTACCAGCCGAAAACACAGATGTATTTCGAAGCGTGCATCCAAACTGCATCCAACGTCCGAAACGTGTAGAAATGTCACAGGAGCGGGGTGAAGCCCCGATCAGGGGCGAGAGGGGCGGCACCCCCTGGGCGTGAACGCCGAGTGGAAGAAACTGGGGTGGAGTATCTAAATTTCTGTAACACCTCGAATCATAGATGTAATTCCGAGCGTGCATCCAAACTGCACCCAACTTCTGAAAGCTCAAGAAATGTCTATCAGGCGGGGTGAAGCCCCGATCAGGGGCGAGAGGGGCGGCAGCCCCTGGGCGCGAGCGCCGAGCGGGAAACGCTGGGGTTGTTAGGGGACACCCTAACCCGTCATCCAAATCTTGGCGCAGCCAAGTTTGGATAGGAACTGATGGGGTGGCTAATGGGGCTTGAACCCACGACCCTCGGAACCACAATCCGATGCTCTACCAACTGAGCTATAGCCACCATTCGAATCAAACGAGCCAGCAGAGTAAATAAGCCACGGATGCAAGTCAATATACCCGCCTTCATCAGGGGGTTATCTCTAATCGACCTGGATAGAGACCCTGTTCCCGGGCAGCCTAACCACCCTTCCCGCAAGCTCCATACGGAGTATTTCAGCTTCAGAGAGTCCAAAACGGGCCCTACACTCTGCCATCGAGACGGTCATCCATCCCGGCCGCCCCGTCGCCTTACTCCCCTCCTGAGCGGGAATGGCCAACCCGTATTCCGCTAAGACTTCCTCGGCACCGGTGATCGGGATAGCCCCATCTTCTAGTAACCTTTGCGCGCCCCGCTCTCCTGGATCGTGTTCATCACCCTGGAGCACAAAAACATCTCTTCCATAATCCGCAGCACAACGCGCTGTGACGAGCGAACCACTCCGCTCTCCGGCCGCGATGACAACAACTCCTTGAGAGAGTCCAGCGATGATTCGATTCCTTTCTAGAAAGTGATGTTTGTGCGCAGCGATTCCCGGTGGATATTCAGAGAGTATCGCGCCTCCTTGCGCGACGATGAGCTCTGAAAGTGCCCGATGCGAGGGTGGATACACGAGGTCAAGCCCGTGAGCCACAACCGCACACGTTGGACACGGCCCACTCGCTTCAAGCGCTCCACGGTGAGCCGCCGCATCAACTCCAAGCGCGAGCCCACTCGCGACAGAAAACCCACACTCGGCGAGGCGGTGCGCTATGCGGGACGTGAGGTGACACGTATCGATCGACGCGGCACGAGCTCCCACAACTCCAACGATCCTTTTCGGGAAGGTAAACTTACCGTGCTTACTCTTTACAAAGAGAACGAGGGGCGGAAGATCTATAGCGCGGAGTTGAGAGGGATAATGGACCGAAGTGTACGTAATAAGGGATAGCCCCATGCGCTTACTCTCGGAGAGATAGTGATGCCCTCGGCGAAGCAGCTCCTCTGGAACCGCAGAAACGGCGTCATTCCTAAACTCAGCCTGCACAATAGCTTGGGTCAATTCGACTCGCATGCGGGCAGGCGCCAAACTAACCGCTATCAAAGCGGCTGAGAGGTCGTTACTTGCAACTGTATCTTCTCCGTCCATCGACGCTCCTTAAAAACCTAGCACGGCAAGGAGTATCGATAAAAAAGTTCTTTCTGTGCTTAAAGAATACGACGTAGAAGCAACGAAGAAATCAACGGCGCGCAGAGTCGACTTCGCTGCGGATTCCACCTTCAATATCCGCGAGCTGCTCTTGAACGCTCTTTCTAAAGAGAAGAGGATCTGGAATGAAACGCAGAACCTCCTCGGTTCCGCCGGTACCGGTAACCTCTAGGTCTCCGTAGTTCATGATTCGACCAAGGATACTCTGGGAGAGGCGAATCGCTTCGACTTTAGCTAAGACGATGTCGAGAGACCGGCGGCGAACGAAGCCTGTCTTACCGAGTACCCGCTTAGACGTCACACCAAACTCTGAGGTGACGTAGAAAATAATTCGGTCGAGGAGCCTGTAAAGAGCGACCACCAAGAAGCAGAGAACCGCAAGGTTCACGAGCTCAACGTCTCGGACGATCGTCCATGTGCCCGCCAAAAAAGACACCGCCATCGCAGGGCTGAGCAGCACGATCGGGTGAAGGCGAGTCAGATGCACCATCGACTCATCTTCCATTAAGTTATTCTCTATGTAGCTCATGAAAACACCCCTACGACATCCCCTGTACTGTACCCTTTTTCACGGTGGTAACTCAAACCACAACCGAGTCAGGTGGTTATACCGGGACCTCCCCTTCAAGTATCCCAGTTTACGGATCCACGATAGAGGGATTCCGGGCGAAACCGAGGGGCAGAAAGGCTCCTGTAAGAGGCCCGCCTGTTAAGTTTCGAGCACTTACCGCCTCAAACTAGCCTAAACACATGCCGGAGGACCGCCGCGAGGAACACGCAGAGCCCAGCGAAAAAAGCTCCTATAAAAAACTTTACGATCCGTCGTTTTTTAGGCGGTCCTTTCTAAACCTTCCGCCCTTCTCTTCCGAACCTTACACATCACTTCTTATCCAGGCAGTACGCTCTCATGGAACTCACTACTCGCGATTTCTCGCTCAATTTTAGAGGTTTCGAACACGAAGACCCGGAGACGATGCAACGGTTTCGGGATTTCTGCGAAGCTAATTTCGACCTCCTTCCTGAACAGACACTCCAACTCGCTGGTCCAGAAAAAACGGTCGTTCTGACCCACAGCAATTCTCCAGAGGAGCTGGAGGCACTCGCTAAGGTTTTGCGCGAGATCGGAGCGCTCGTTGAGGTCGCCGAAGAGAGCGCGCCCAGTTCGCTTGAATACACCCCCCTTCCGTCAACTCAGGACCTGCACCGACTTTTTCGACAAGACACGAATGTTCCCATCATCAACGATCGGCACCGCTCCGCGGTCTCTCCGATCGGAAGCTCGCTCTATCTGCTCAACCCAAAAGCCGCGGCCTCGATCGAACACGCGGAGATGTTTCGACGGAGAAAGAGAACTCGGGACGGTGCGACGGCGCAAAGCTCAAACCGCCTCGGAGTCAAAACTGTAGCGGTATCGCTCCTCATCGGAGGAATGATCATAGCAGCGGCCCTCTCTCTGCAGAATCCACAAGGCTCCGCCCACAAACAGAGCTGGAACTCCCCAGTCTCTGCAGCGCCGCCCGTACTCACGGCGACAACAGAGATAAAGCACGACGCATCAAAGCCTCTCGCGGGAGCTTCCGAGGTGGCTGGCTACTCAGTCGAGTTGAAAGCACTTGTGAGCTCGACAGCTGCATCGATACGCTCATTCACTGTCACCCCTGTGGCGACGAAAGAGGGTATCGTTCAAACGTTGAAAAGGGTCGAAGGAGACCCCACCTTTCTTAAGGAGATATCGAACGGAGTGTGGGAGGGCGTTCTTACATTTTACGTTACGGAATCACGTGAGGGTCGAGACGTGCGATCGCAACGGCAGTCAAGGATTGTGATCGCCCTGGACAAGGGAGCCCAGACAGCGACCGCTAGGTTGTCGGCCATCACTACGCAGCCGGAGGATACAGTTGGGGCTCAACTCTCGGATGAGCAGCTCCCCTTCTCAAACCTCTCGTTGACCCTGACTCAGTAAATTAACGCTTAGAGCGCTTCTTTGCCGCAGGCTTCGGCGCAGCCTTTTTAACCTTAGCTGGCTTCGTAACGGCCTTCTTAGCAACCTTCTGAGGCTTTGCCACCTTCTTTGCGACCGGCGGGGCCTTTGTGACCTTAACAGGAGGTTGCGCTACTTTCTTCGGCTTGGCAGCAACAGGTGCTGCTACCTTCTTACCACCTTTTACTGAAACTGGTGCGACAGGAGGAACAGCCTTGCCCTTAGCAGCAACGGCACCCTTGCCACCTTGTACCTTCGCCGGGGGAGCCGCCTTTGGTGGCTTCACCTGCCCTGGTCGACGCTGAGCAAGGGGAGCTACAAGCTTTCCACGACGAGGCCCCTTCTCCGCTGGGGTTAGTTTGATCTGCGGGAGCGCCTCAAGTCCGGTCTTCATATTAACCGCAGCAGCAGATGGAGGCTCAATCGGAGGCCCCTCAACAACTTTTCCACCTTGGCGAAGGATAGGTCGTGGCTTTGGCCCCTTCATACGATACTGCGACGAGGCCAGTTTAGGCATTTGCGCGGGTTGCTTCTCGCCCTTATCGCCCTTATCACCTTTTCCGTCTTTAGCGTCCTTGCTGTCCTTCTCCGCCTTGTCACCCTTCTGGTCGTTGAAGGTTACGCGAGAGCTATCCAATCGCTCCATGGTATTTTGGAGGTCCTCTGGCGAAGAGAGCCAGGTAAGCCCATTAAGGCTGTAAAGGGTAACGAACTGCCCGTTTATCATTACTTTCTTACTGAGATATTGTTGTCCCTGGCTGCTGGATGAGGATTCTTGAGAGGTCATGAGTTTCTTGCGTCCGTGTACAAACGATGGTTAGCCGTGAGCCCTTACAGGTACTTGCACGCATGAAGCGGGCCTAAGAGTACAAGGGGGTCCCCTATATGATGCCACTCCCCCAGCTTTCCGATGCGCCTAAAGGTCGTTGCCTCCCCCCATTTTTTCGAGTAATGGTCGTCCATGACGGTTGTAAAAAATCCCCCTCCCCCTTACGGCGCCCCCCAACTCACCAGTAGCGAAACGGACGCCCTCCTTGAAAAGCTCAATATCAAGTGGCCTCGACACGTGACGGAGCTTCATGTGCATCTCGGAGGCTCAGTTCCCCTCTATCGGCTTTGGGAGATCGCTGTAGACCGCGGAATTCGAGGTATCGGCTCAGGCTACGAAGACTTCATCAACATCATCAAGATTCAAGACGGTAAGGTGAAGGACCTCGATAGCTACCTAGAGGTGTATGACAAGATCGAGCTCATTCAATCAGGCCCAGCTTCGGTTCGTGAAAGTATCATCATCGCAATCCACCGCGCGTATCGCACCGGCGGTATGATCAAGCTTGGGCCAGGTGGCGAAGGTGGATCTCCTGAAGGCCTCTTTGCTATTCGACGATTCGAGCTTCGCTGGAATCCACTCAAACGAACTGGCGCCGTATTCCTCAAGGGAAGCCACGCAGGTCTCTACGACATGGACCGCGTGATCAAATCTGCGGTCAACGCGGTCGAAGAGGTTGAGATAGGTTTTCACGGCCAAATCCAGGTTGGTCACATCTTCTGCTTCGGTCGCGATCTGACCTTCGAGGCCAACATGGCCCTCGCGCGCAAGACTCGCCTGTGGAAAGAGAAGACAAACAAGATCATCGGCATCGATCTCGCAGGACACGAATCCGTAAACCCCCTCTCGTCACCACGCAAACTTGAAGAGATGCGGATCGTTTTTGAAGAGGCTGGTCCAGGTCTGGGCCGAACCGTTCACGTCGGCGAAACCACACACGTCGATGTCGAGACCTTCATTAAAACGATCGAGGCACTGAAACCAACGCGCGTTGGACATCCTATCGCAGCCATCCGAGCGCTGTGGGACAAGAAAGACGATCGCGGCATCAAGATACTTAAAGAGCGCGGGATAGTGTGCGAGCTGTGCGTGAAATCGAACCTGCTCACAGGCGCGGTGAAAGATCTCCCGGAATATGGACGGATCCTCTCCACACTCGACGATTACGGTATTGAGTACACCTTCTCAACAGACGCGCCGTCCCTCCAAGGAACCTCCCTGGCAGAGGAGCTGCTGATGCTCCTCTCATCCAAAGCGGCAACCCCGGATCAGGTCTTGAAGGCTTTAGAAGTGGCGGAGCGGGCGAGCTTCCTACCGCCCCATGCGCCGGCCTAAGGAACCCGCAAAATTAAATACGCACAAGATTCGTAACCTGGGCCCTGAGGCCGCCAGTCCACCAGGAACGCTCGTTGCGGGTTTGGTCGAACGCTGGCGGCCCCTAACAAGAACCACGTCGACACCCCTAACACCCCGAACTTTGGCACAAAAAAGAACTAATTATTAGAGATCTCTGTACCTTGTAAAAACCCCCCTCGGGGCTTATTCTCACCTCCGAAATCGCGGCGCTGGTCGAAACCGAGATTGCCTGCTCGTCACGTTTAGGCTCCCAGCAGAGCGCTCCGATTCTCTCACTTTTTTATGAGGTAGTTACATGGGTCTCGAATCACTTACGAAAACATTGTGGAATCGCCAGGAGCCATCAGAGGAGTCCATTCTAAGGGATCGCCGCACCAAGATAGTCGCTACCCTTGGCCCCTCCTCTCGCGGCCCGGAAAAGATCCGCAGCCTTATCGAGGCTGGAGCGAACGTATTCAGACTTAATTTTTCTCACGGAAGCCACGAAGAGCACCTCGCGGTCCTTAAGGACGTTCGAAAGGTGTCGGCCGAGATGGGTGCCTGGGTAGCTATCCTTCAGGACCTCTCAGGTCCAAAGATCCGAATCTCGAACGTAGAGGGCGACTTCTGTCCGATCTCGGATGGCGACACGATTCAGCTCCGCGTATCAGAGGGGCAGCTCTCTAATGCTACTGCGATCTTCGTCGAAGCGGTTAATCCGATGAAGGCTCTGAAATCTGGGCACCGCGTATTTCTTGCAGACGGACTCCTTGAGCTGACCGCTGAAGAGGTAAAAAGCGATCACGTTGTCTGTCGCGTCGCAAAGGGTGGCAGGATCCGCTCCAGGGTTGGAATAGCTTTTCCGGACAGCGATGTGGACCTTCCCGCCACGACAAAGAAAGATCTGCACGATCTTGAATGGGGTATTAAAAACGGCGTGGACTACGTTGCCATCTCCTTCGTTCGTTCAGCGGAGGACGTCATCAAGCTACGTCACGTTATCAATGACAAGGGCTCGTCAGCCGGCATCATCGCAAAGATCGAGCGCCGCATCGCGCTTGAAAATATCGACGAGATTATCGCCGCATCGGATGGATTGATGGTGGCTCGCGGAGACCTCGGTCTTGAGGTTCCTCTTGAGCAGCTCCCAATGCTTCAGCGTCGACTCATTGAGGAATCAAACTACCGGGGAGTTCCGGTCATCGTGGCAACACAGATGATGCACTCAATGATCACAGCTGTCCGCCCAACTCGCGCAGAGGTCTCAGATATCGCCGCGGCAGTTATGAGCGGTGCTGATGCTGTCATGTTGTCGGATGAAACCGCCATCGGCGAGCACCCGCAGGAGTGCGTTCGATACCTGAGCCGCGTAGCTCTAGCAGCAGAGCAAACCTTCGCTTTCGAGGAGTACAAGCTCCGTCTTCGCGATTCAGACACAGCAACGGTTCCTGACGCGATCGCGTATGCAGCCTGCGCGGCAGCTATTAAGACATCTGCCGCCGCCATCATCGCATGTACAGAGACAGGAACCTCAGCTCGACTCATCGCGAAGTATCGGCCGAACCAGCCGCTCTACGGCCTCTCGAATAAAGAGACCTCGCTCCGTCGCATGGCGCTCTACTGGGGAGTTCGACCTATCTCGTTCACTCATGGACAGAGCCACGAGACCGAGGTTGAAGAGGCCCTCAAGATAGTCCAGGCGCGACAACAGCTCGCAAACGGATCGCGCTCGGTTGTTACCGGTGGTCGCTCAACCCGCACCCCCGGCTCGACCTCAATCCTTGAAGTACGTGAGATGAACTATCGCTAGGAGGTATCATGGCAGTGAAAGAACTTATCTCAGAGAAAGACGCGGCAAAACAGGCTGGGGTGTCTGCAAAGACCCTTACGAGATTCAGCGAGGCTGGCTACCTAGCGGTCGAGATCCAAAACGATGGATCTCGCATGTACTCTGCATCTCAGATCAATGAGATATTCGGTACCTTTCAAGCGTCGCCTACAGGGAGCGCTCCAACACAACCAGCTCCAACGGGCAAGGTTGAGATGGCGTGCAAGAGTACGCAGACAACGTTCCGTCCAGATGCTGACACTGCGTCAAGCTACTACACGCCTGTATCCCCCGCCCCAATCGCCGAGAAGGTGGTCATTCAGGATGATCAGGTAACTCCGCAGCAGAACTCCAAAGAGCTCGAAACGTTACACGAGGAGCTTCAACGACTTCGCAACCTTGTTAATCTACAAGAGCGAATTCTGGACATGAAGGACTCTGAGCTTGTCGATCTCCGTTCTCAGCGCGATTGGCTGAGAACCCGAGTAGAGAAGCTTGAAGAGAAAGGCGACAGAGATCAGGTGCTGCTGCTCTCAGAGACGCAGGCGATCAGGCAGCTTATCGGCCTTCAGAATCGCCCACGTTCAACGATGAGAAACCTTCTCGACTGGTTTGGCCTTGGAAGCTCGGAGAGCACACGGCAACTTCCGTCGAATGAAGACCTCTCACAGCCAGACCGTAAAGGGAACTCGGCGATCGTCGTAAACAGAGCGGCGAACGGCTAAACCCGAGTAGGTTATTTCGTCTTCGCCGCTGCTGCGTCTTTCACGTCTTTGACGTCCTTCTTAGCTTTTACGGGGGCCTTAGGGGCTTCCGGTAGCTTTGCTGGGGCAGCAGGTGCTTCCTTCACTGGTGCAACCTCTGCAGGTTTGTCACCAACATGAACTTCAACCCGACGATTCGCGGAGTAGGCCCAATCCTCAGCCTCGGTAAAGAGCGGCTGACTCTCACCAAAGCTAACCGTACCCAATCTATCAGCCGAAACACCGAGCCGTACGAGCTCAGCTTTCACGGCCTCTGCACGATCAAGACCAAGCTTCTCGTTGTATTTATCGCTTCCGCGGGCGTCAGTATGACCTTCCAAAACGACCTTCACCCCACCCTCGCGATTGAGAATTTCAGCCGCAGTCTTGACCTTCGCCTTTCCAAGAGCGCTCAACGTGCGCGAATTAAAATCGAAATTGGTATCTGGGAAATAAATCGCCTGTCCTTGATCGCCTCCTGGAGCCTCAACTGACCCTACGCCTCTCTTGTCGTAATCAAACGGAACGATCTGGCGGCAATCTGGTGTAATATCTTTCGCTGAAAAGCACGACGGCTTCCGGTAATCGTATGGCTCACGGTACCCCATTACAGAACGAGTCTCAGGAGTCGAGGAAGCGAAGTAGCTGAGAGGTCGAAAGATCACCTCTCGAAGCACCCAGCCTATCGGATGAAGAGCATAGGCGACGATACGAAGCGGATGCGACTCAGACTCTCTGTAACGAGGAGAAGGATGATAATCCTCAAGCCCATTATCATAGGGAAGCACCTCTTGCGAGAACACTGCCTGTGGCAGAAAAGAAGCGGCAAGAGCGAGTGAGAGTGCGGTTCGTCGAAGCATGCTCATAAGCGAGACCCTTGAAAAAAATCGTCAATGAAGATCGACGCTCAAATGCGGCGACACTCCAAGTACTTCTCTTCCTAACGTCCGTGTGAGGTAATGCGCGACAGCAAGGTGTGAAAGGTCCGACCAAAGCGTACTGATATTGATCTCTGAACAAGAGGGGAACGTTCCTTCGACTCCCTCTCCTTTACGCCTCAATGACTCTATGATGCGACGATCGCTCAAGACGGCACTGATTATGGTTAAAAAAAGCGCCTCGGGCCCCAAGCATTTTACCGACCATAACAACGTTCTCTCGTGGCGGGGCTTGAACCGAGTTCATGCCTAGCAATGACACGGATCCTAGCGTTCCTGTACTGAACGGATGAATACGGTCTTTCCACTCCTGCGATCAATGTCAGCGAGAATGCCGTGAACGATCCCCTCTCCCTCCGCAATCTCATATGGAGCGGGCGTAGGAGAAAGGAATCGGCGAAGCGCAACCTTTGCATCCATCCCGATCACACCGGTGTTAGCTCCACTCATACCTAAATCGGTGATGTATCCCGTCCCTCCCGGAAGGATCTGAGCATCAGAGGTCTGGACATGTGTGTGAGTCCCGACGAGGAGAGAGAGCCTTCCATCGGTATGCCGAGCCATGGCCCACTTCTCCGAAGTCGCCTCGGCGTGAAGATCACAGATAGTGATGCACGAGGAATCCTTTGGTATCGAGTCGAGGAACGCACTCATGCACCGGAATGGGCAATCAATAGAACCGCCCATAAAAACGCGCCCCATCACGTTGATCACCCTTACCTGTGTTCCATCGGGGGCCGTCCACGCACACCATCCTCGACCGGGCGTCGTCTGTTCGGGAAAATTACAGGGCCTGATACACCACTCTCCATTCTTATCGAGAAACTCCGCTACGCCTTTTCTTTGAAACGCGTGGTCGCCAAGGGTAATAATATCGGCTCCCGATTTTTTCAGATCTAAAGCCGTCCCGGCATCTATCCCCGCCCCACCAGCTGAATTTTCGCCGTTAATAATCACGAGGTCGATCTCTAAGCTCTGCTTGAGTGGTCGCACAACACGCTCCACAGCCTGACGACCTGGACGACCGACAACGTCCCCCAAAACGAGTACTCGGAGATTTTGCGGGCTCTTTGCTGGGGTTGTCATCATACTTCCTTTCTGTCCTAAAATACTCGCGTGGCCTCTCGCTCGTGACACAACCATTGAACTCGCAAATCGTGCGGATCCGTTGGCACAAGCGGAACGACCTGAACCGACCAGCAGATACCTATCGTGAGCAGGTTAGAATCAGCATGCCTCGCGAGAAACCTATCATAGTATCCCCCTCCTCGTCCGAGTCGAGCGCCGGTCAGATCAAAGGCGAGCCCTGGCACGAGAACCGCAATGCGGCCGCACTCAACATCTCGCAGGTCTGCCCCCGTATCCGCTTTGGGCTGCGTGACGTTCCGATGCCCGCGCTCAAGCTGTGAGGCCCACTCTGAACCCACTTGGATGAACGACATTCCGCCGTCATCCTCAACGCGCGGAAGGAAAACCCTTCGAGTTTTAAGCGTTTCGGCGATGACGCCGGCGAGATCAACCTCTCCCGCAAAATTGGGAATCCACGCGAGCACATCTGTAACAGGCTCCTCTCTCTCATCTTGGATGATACTGAGCGCCCTACGACATACTTCGCCGTGCGCGGCCGCTTGCCAGCGCTTATCAAGATTAGCGAGCACAAGCTTAACCTCGCGCCGCATCTCTTTTTTTCCTTGTTGGCTCATGAGTTACCTAAAGATTGAACCTATCAGCAGCACGATGGTATAATCGTCCTGTAGGTTGCGGCATCCTAACCGTATCGGGTGAATCGGTCACGCTTCATTCGAGACAGCGGGTGCCTGTCGTTAGTGTGAACTTAATTTGATCGGGTCGGCAAGGGTCGGACGAAAGAATATGGGCACTTAGCGGCGTTATATACGGTTTAGGTAGGGGCCCCTCTTGGAGATCTACTACCTGGTTTTGAAGAGTCCACATGGCCAAAAGGCTCCTTCGGGTCGTATCCGTCGGTTTCTTGATCGGATTGTGCGCCCACTTCCCCTGCCCTAAAGCCCAGGCAGAACCGGTAACGCTACCGAGTGTAACCCTACTCCCGCTCCCTGAGTATCTCTCCCAAGACACCCCGATCTACCAATGCCGCGCGGCTTCCAGCCAAGACCATTACAGGACACCTCTCCTGAGAGCGGTGTTCGAAAAAGGTCGTTTCTCTGGACTTTCGCGCGCGACGATCCCCACAAAAACGTTCTCAATACCCGTCGATCCTGAACTCAACAAACTCTTCAAAAAAGTAGAGCGGCATTACAGCACGCTCGGCTACAACCTTGCCTCGTTACTTCACATCAGCGATTTAAAAACCGTTAACGCCTTTGCTGAAAACCAGAAGATCGTTGTCATCACGCGCTCCCTACTCGCTCGAACGCGCGATACATCGGAGATAGCGTTCGTGATAGCGCATGAACTCGCCCATATCGCCCTCAAACACGACAAAAACGCTGGCGTACGAGAAGAGCTCGAGGCGGATGCTCTGGCCCTCAGGGTCGTTACCAGCATGGGATTCAATCCCTGCTCCAGCTCTACCGTCTTAGAGCGCTTAGGAAACCAAGCCAAGGTGACCCTGGTAAGTGTTTCACCTAGGGTAACCGCGCTGCATAACAAGACATTTAGCATCTGCGGCTAAATTCCCAAGGCCTTGTGAGCAAACCCCTTTAGGGCCTACATAATTGTTCCGACTAGCTAACTAGGAAAAGAAAGTCTACGTCGCGTCTAACGTGCCACAACTCCGCCTCTCTCTCGAACCAGATGAGTGAGCCGAGGAAGGCGGTCCGACGAGAGCACTCTCCGCTCTCCGATGAGAACGGGAGATCTTAGTTACTGTATGAAGGATACGACCCTCAAAATGAGCCCGGCGGAGAAAGCCGCTTGCACGATCCTCGTGGTCGAAAGCGATCCCGGCGAGGCCAATTATATGAGGGAGGCGCTTAAGAGCCTCGGCTTCACGAGCCTCTCAGATGCTCCTTCGCACCATATAGCTCTGGATAAGATCTCTGGTCGACAATTCTCTCACGTCATCTTCGATGCGAAGAAAATTACCAACTACCCACTCAAAGCGTGGCTCACCAAGGTATTCGAAATCGATAGTCGTATTATCGCTCTTCCCGCATCCGTGAATCCGAGCGTGGACGATGTCTTTGATCTGCTCGTGGTTGGCGCACGGGGATACCTCGTAAAACCATTTACCTTTGAAGCCGTAGACCATGCCGTGATCCAAGCTACCAAGGGTGAACCGATATCAGATAGGGTGCTCGGAGCCAAGGACCGAAACGAAGCACTCGTGGCGATGATGATGACGAGCGTGGACCGCCTCGCTACGGTATTTCGACAAGCGCAGCAATTCGAAACCGCTAAGCGAGCATTGCCGAACGCAGTCGCTGCCCTCGCTCGCGCAGCGGATCTAGCGCACACCTTTGCTAAGGGTGGAGAAGAGGGACTCATTGAGTCACTTGAGAATTTCTGCATCAAACAGAGCAACGGTCCAGCGACGCGACTGGGGCGCCTTCGGAAGCGCCTCTCAACTACCCGCACAGCTGATGATGTTAATCCCGATTAACTGAGGAGCTTGCGTGACCCACTCTCGACTTCACCTCGGCATGATTACGGGACTAATCGCTATCTCCTTCACAGCCCTCTCAATAACTCGTCCCCAGATAGTCTCCGCCGAAAATCTGCAGAACCTTATGGATTCCCGAACGATGAGAGAGTTCGAGATGAATAAGAAGGGCACCGCCAAGGGGATGGGAGTTAAGGGGAATCAATGGACCACTGGAATGGATCCGAATTCAAACTTCGCGATGGTGTGGGAAACTCACGATAGCGGGAAGGTCCTCCTTAACTGGCTTGGAACAAAGCTCTCGTATTATCGGTCAGAACGTCCACGCTCCGGAAGAAATCGTGACCATGTGTGGGCTGAGGTCAATTTGATTAACGAAAAGCGGATCGAGATCGTGATAACGGTCTTGGTGCCTCACCCAAGCACGGAGCCCCTGGTCACGACCAACGTGTTCAATCTTTTCCGCAAATATCGTCCCCCTACCCTAGAGGTGGTCGCGGAGAAAACCTACGAATTAAAGGGCGCCAAAGGGGTGCTCTATGAGTCAAAAATCGGACGTTGTTCAATGGTAGTCGATGTATCGGAGCACTCCCTCGTTAACATCGAGGTCGAGCATTGCAAAGACTCCTCTGCACTCCTTGATGTCGCACAATCACTCGACTTCGAGAGGCTTAATAGAAAACTGAGCTCTTAACGGGCACCTGTACCGATTAGGACAGCAGGTATTGTTCTCAAGAGAAGCACGAGGTCGCCCACGAGCGACCAATTATCGATGTAATCCAGATCAAGCTTAACCCATGAGTCGAAATCTTTAATGTCGTTACGTCCACTCACCTGCCACGTGCACGTCAATCCCGGACGCATCGACAAACGGCGTCGAGAACGGCGTTCATACAACCCCACTTCACCCGGAACGGGGGGCCGGGGGCCCACCAGACTCATATCGCCGAGAAGAACGTTCCAGAACTGCGGGAGCTCATCCAAACTAAATCGTCGCATGAAACGACCGAATGCTGTGACTCGGGGATCATCCTTCATCTTAAATGCCGGTCCACGCATCTCGTTGTACGCTAACAATCGTTCGAGGTCCTTTTCAGACCCCGAATGCATCGACCGGAATTTCAACATCTGAAAAAGGCGCCCGTTTAAACCGACGCGCGTCTGCCTAAAGAGGATCTCCCCTTTCGTTGTTTTGACTCCGAGGCCCAAAAAGAGAAACACGGGGGACAACAGAACGAGGGCACACGCTGCCACACCGACGTCGATACACCGCTTCACGGCAAGCTCCCACGAATCACCCGGCGGGGTCTGGAAGTGAATAAGCGGCATCCCTCCAAAATAGCTAATACCCGATTTGATCAGTCCTATGCTGAAAAGATCCGCTGCGATGGTTGTGCGAACCCCCTGCTCCGCGCACACCAAAACCATCTCCTCAATTTCAGGCATTACCTCCACCACGTCGGTAAATATAACCTCGTCGATGGCGTAATCTTCTAGAGCTTTCGAGATACTATCCCGTCCGATGAGCACTCGCCCTACCTGCACCACGCCCTGAAGATCGCAACGCAGCTGCCGAATGTGCGCCTCCTGATGCATATCAGGACGACGGAGGTCTCCGAACGCGCGGATGTGAAGGCCCAACTCTGGGCGCCTCATGAGTTCACGGGTGAGTCTAACGGCCTGCTCCCCTACTCCACAGATGACAACATTTCGGAAATTACGCCCCCGTCGGCGCCAGATCCTGAGAAGCTTAAACACCGTATAGCGTTCCAGCGTTAGACCACACGAGCTTAACACGACAAACAGCGCGAGAAATGAGCGGCTGATGTCTAATTTGAAGAGATACAAGGTAGCAGCGAGCAAGACGAACACTATCACGCCACTCACCAGTGCTATCCTAAAAAGTCGCAGCACCGAACTGAGACGCATACTACCATAGGCACCCATGAGATTTAGGGTGGCTCCGTATCCGATCAGCCCAACGAGCAAGACCAGGAAATAGTCCTTGATGGGAGCGAGAATATCCCCATCGAAGGGGATATTGAGGTCGAGAATATCATTCCAGAAAACAAGCGAGTCTCGGCCGTAGTAGGCCAGAAAGAACGAGGCTACGATGATAAGGTTATCACCAAGCCGTTCTAATCGAGAGATAAGGCGCCAGTTCTGCTTCAACATAGGGAGGACCCAGCGGTATGGTATGTAATTGAGCCCTGCTATACAAGAAGGACGCTTTAAATGTTGAGGAGTTATAGGCTATTGTGGGGCTATGAGAATCATTCTTCAAAGGGTTAGCCGAGCATCCGTTCACGCCGATGGGGTCCTGGCCGGCCAAATAGACAAAGGCCTCATGCTCCTCGTTGGATTCGCGAAGGGTGATTCTGAGGACCTTATCGCGCCAGTGGTTGAGAAGATCATCAAGATGAGGGTCTTTCCAAGCGACAAGAGCTACTTCGACAAAGATGTCATTGAGAGCGACGGAGAGATCTTAGCGGTTTCTCAATTTACCCTCTACGGGGATACGCTTAAGGGGCGCCGGCCCGACTTCGGCCAAGCGATGGAGTCGGAGCAGGCTCGCGTGATGTACGATACGTTCGTCAGCGCGCTTAAAAACACCGGCGTGAAAAAGGTTGCTACGGGAAAGTTCGGGGCGATGATGGAGGTCTCCCTCGTGAACGACGGACCAACAACGATCCTCATCGAGCGATAAGCGATGCCCGTCAAACCGAAGCCTCAATCTGATTCACTATCTCGCTGCTTCTGGTGTACAAACGACCCTCTTTATATGTCGTATCATGACAACGAATGGGGCGTTCCCGTGTACAGCGACGCCCTCCTTTTTGAGATGCTCATCCTGGAAGGCGCACAAGCGGGTCTTCAATGGCTTACTATCCTTAGGAGACGCGAGGGATACCGCTCAGCGTTCGAAAACTTCGACGCCGAAAAGATCGCTCGTTTCTCTCAACGTGACGTGCAACGACTCATGCTGGATCCCAGCATCATTCGAAACCGCCTTAAGATCGAGGGCGCAATGAAAAACGCGCGCGCCCTCCTTACGCTTAAAGAGACCTCAGGGAGCTTCTCAGACTATCTATGGAGCTTCGTAGACGGTGCTCCCCTGAGAGCCCCAGGCAAACTCTCGCGAGCGACCTACCGGGCTACATCTCCCGAGTCAGACAGCCTCTCGAAAGATCTTAAAAAACGTGGATTCACTTTTGTTGGCTCAACGATCATGTACGCGTTCATGCAAGCGACCGGACTTGTGAACGACCATGAGGATTCCTGTTTCCGCTATAAAGAATCCGATGCAAGGTAGGCGCCCTACGCGTCAGTACACTCGACACACGCACGCTTACGAGGCGGCCTTCTTCGCAGTTACCTGCTTCAACCACTCCATTCGATCGCCGATAGTCTTTTCATTGCCGCGATCACTCGGCTCATAGAAGGGACGCCCCACGATGCCTTTCGGGAGATACTCGACTCCAGGAGCGTAGCCATAGGGCTGATCATGCGGATACACATACCCATCACCGTATCCAAGGCCCTTCATAAGACTCGTCGGCGCATTCCGCAGATGCATCGGTACCGGTGCATTCGGATTCTGTTTGATGGCATTTAATGCCTTATGAAGTGCGATGTAACTACGATTAGATTTAGGAGCGGTCGCCAAGTATGCGATACACTGAGAGATCGGAATTCTCCCCTCGGGCAATCCGATCAACTCAAATGCTTGAAGCGTTGATACCGCAACTTGAAGCGCCCGAGGATCGGCGTTTCCAATATCCTCCGCAGCGAAGATCACGAGCCGACGGATAAGGAAGCGAGGATCCTCGCCCCCCTCCAACATCCGGAAGCCCCAATAGAGCGCAGCGTCAGCATCCGAACCGCGCAGGCTCTTAATGAAGGCTGACGCGATGTTATAGTGCTCCTCACCATCCCTATCATAGGCGAGAACCCCTGCGCTCTTGAGAAAACGATGAACCGCCTCATCATCACTCTTCGTCCCTTGAATGGAATCGTTAAACGCCTCAAGAAGATTTAGAAGCCTGCGACCATCTCCTCCACACGCCTCTTGAAAGAGCTTGCGAGAATCCGCCGACAGCGAGAGGGAGAGCTCCTCTTCCCCGCGAGCACAGACGCGCTCCAGCGCCTCAACCGAGAGCGGCTTAAGAACGATGACACGACATCGGGAGAGGAGCGCCGCTGTGAGAAAAAACGAGGGGTTCTCAGTAGTCGCTCCAACAAGTGCTATCGTCCCCGCTTCAACGTGAGGCAAAAAAGCATCCTGCTGACCTTTATTGAACCGATGAATCTCATCTACCAAGAGGAGCGTTGGCCTCTCTCGCTCCCGAGCGACCTCAACCACTTCACGCACATCTTTAACCCCGGCAAGAACCGCGGACAGCTCGACGAACTCGCAGTCATACATCCGCCCAATCAGCTTCGCGAGGGTGGTCTTACCGCAGCCCGGAGGCCCCCACAAAATAACGGAAGGGATCCTTCCTTTGCCGGCGCGAAGTTGTGAGACGAAAGAGGGATCGAGGGCGTCTACGCCTGAAAACTCCTCAAGGGAGCTAGGTCGCAATCGTTCTGCGAGTGGAACCCTACTCATACTACTTATACTACCTGCAAAAATGCTGCCGCATACCGGAATCCCTCTTCGAGCTGGCGAAGAGAGAACGACTCATTCGGCGAATGGATCTGGTCAGTGGCCAACCCAAAACCCACTAAGATCGGCTCACCACCGGAGGTCGCCGCAAGTTCTGGGATGATAGGCACTGTCGCGCCCTCCCAAAGATAGACGGGCTCGCGCGAGAACTCTGCCTGAATCGCCTTCTCAGCCGCCTTTACCACAGGCGTATCGACTGAAAGTCGGAACGCTTTTCCTCCAACACTTTCATCTGAGAACTCCACTCGCGCACCGACAGGGCACGACTCTCTGAAGTAACGCTTGATCGATTCGAGCACCCTATCAGGATCTTGTCCTACAACGATCCGGCTTGAGATCTTTACCATTCCATATGCCGGGAGAACGGTCTTTCCTCCGGCGCCTTGATACCCCCCCCCGATTCCGT
>JBIIEK010000068.1:0-13818 GCA_044237895.1 Bdellovibrionota bacterium | reverse complement strand
TCGGCGAGGCTTCCCGCGTTGAAGTACGCGCCCCCCGTCAGGTCCGCTATTGAGCGAAGCGTTTTCTCGTCAAACTCGGCCATGTGGCCAACGGGCATGCCTAGCATTCCCCCGAGTGGTTGTTTGCCCATGGGAGCGGAGCCCATACCGATGCCGATCGTGTGAATCTGGACGCCGAGGTCCTTCGCCACCTGAGCAGCTTTTAGAGGGCTGACCTGCCCCGCCGTGTTTACTCCATCGGTCATTAGGATGATCGCTTTGGTTCCATCCTTTACCTCTCGGAGTCGTTTCAGAGCCAATCCAAGGCCGTCTCCGATGGCGGTGCCGTCGCCCGCCATTCGAGGCTGCATCGATTTCACCATCTCCTCAACGAGCGCGGTATCGGTCGTGAGAGGTGCCTGCAGATATCCGGTGTTTCCAAATACCACCAAGCCTACTCGATCACGCGAGCGGGTTCGTACGTATTCAGCAACGACCTCTTTTATACCCTCCATACGAGTTGTATGGCCAAGTTGCACGGGAAAATCTTGGGCTGACATACTATTTGATGCATCCACAACAAGCATGATGTTTCGGGCCATGCGAGGTTGCTCCATGACCGTTACTTTCTGCGGACGGGCAGCCGCGACTGAGAGGGCGATGACGGTAATAGTCATGAGCGTGGAGAGAACTGGTTCGCGCGCCCTTTGCTTGAAGCTCTTTGGGAGTGCCCCCAAAAAAGAGGTGCTCGGAAAGATCGCTGATAGAGGTGCCGAGCGCCGACCGAATCGGCTGATCAGGTAGGCAAGGGGAAGTGCTAAGAGCCATGGATAGGCGAAGGTCATCGTGCCCTCGTGAGAAGTCTGTACTCAGAGAGTTGAGAGGTGAGCTTCGCAACCGCTGCTCGAGCGGCGATGTCACGCTCGCTTGAAGGCGGTGAATACCCAAGCTCCTCGAGGAGGGCGAGGGAGTGGATCGCGTCTCGCAGAGAGTGCGGGAGATCCTCTGTTGGGTATGCTTTGAGTTCATCGCAGCTCAGTTCAGCAAGATTGATGGTCGAAAGGTGTGAAGCTAAGCGACGACCGAGACGAGCTGCACGTTCTATCGAGACCTGCTCTGACGATTTGCTCGTCGCGATAAGATCCATGAAGAGCGTGTTAACAACCTTGCTTCCTCTTCGGTTTTTGAAAGCGCCCGCGAGTGCGAAGGTACGAACCGCAAAAGCAACAAGCGATCCAGCTAGGATGAGCCAAGCGATGATTCCGGGCTCCCAGGCGAAGTGGGGGATGTCGGTAATGTCGTAGGGGGTTGGCGCTGGGGGTTCCATCTTATCGCGAGATCCTCCGAGCACGTTCTTTCATGAGGCGAAGTAGGGGTTGCATCGTGCTCTCGGAAACGACGATGTGGTCCGCTCCGTTTCGTTGCGCTACCTCATGCAGCGCGGCGCGTCGGCTCAATAGGGTCGCCTCCCACGCGTCACGCACGGAAGTAGCGGACGTATCCACGACGATGCGTTCGCCACTCTCCGCGTCGAGGAAACTGACTAATCCACAATCCTCAACCCTTCCAAGAGCGGATTCGAGTTGAACGAGGATTACATCGTGAACGGCGGCGAGTGTTCGTAGTTCATCGTCAAAGTCTGTCGAGAAGAAATCTGAGAGAACGAACACGATGCTCGGTTTTCGTAACGCTAGGGAGATCTGTGCGAGTCCAGCTCCGATGTCGGTGCCGAGATGAGACGAATCTGCGCCCATAAGAGCAGAGAGTATCTGTTGAAGACGTTTTGCTCCCGATTTCGGAGGAAGGTATGAGAGGGTCTCTTTGCCAAACAGCGACAATCCGAGTAGGTCGTTTCCGCCGTGAGTTAATGCGCCGATGAGAGAGGTGAATTCAAGCGCTTTGTTAAACGAGGCTTTGGAGTCGAGTGCCCGCATGGAAGCGCTCGCGTCGACAGCCAGCAGCACGCGGAGCTGTCGGTCCTCTTCATACGATTTAACGAAGACCTTTCCGGTCCGGGCGGTCGCCTTCCAGTGAATGTGTTTTACGTCGTCTCCCGGTTGGTATTCTCGTATATCCGTGAATACGAGACCGGTTCCACGAAAAGCCGATCGGTATTGTCCCATGAGGTCTCCGGTAACCAGCCTTCGGGAGCGTAGTTGAATACGCCGAACCTCTGATGACCGAGTGGGTATGTATCGTGGAGCCGTCTGCATGTAAGCAGTCCTCGTTTGAGCGAATCGCTTAAGGAACCGTCACGCTACTGAGTAGCGCCCTTATGATCTCATCACTATCGACTCCGCGGGCTTCGGCCTCAAACGTGACCAATACACGGTGACGGAGGACCTCAGGAGCGATCTCTTTCACGTCGTCTGGGGTTACGAACTGTTTGCCTTTGATAAAAGCGAGTGCTCGGGCGCACACTCGTAGCGCTATACTCGCGCGGGGCGAGGCTCCCCATTCGATCATCCCTTTCAAACCGTATGCATCACCACTTCGTGTCGCATGCACAAGGGATACGATGTAGCGGTCGATCTTTGAGTCGACATAGATCTGCTCACACTGGGCTTTAAGTAATCCGAGCTGCGGGAGCGGTAGCACCTTTGAGAGGGAGGCAGGCGCGGAGTGTTTCCCGGAGGCCAGGTCGATAATCGAAACCTCCTCGTCGAACGATGGATACCCCACCTTCACTTTCATCAAAAATCGGTCTACCTGCGCTTCGGGTAGCGCGTAGGTACCCTCCTGTTCGAGTGGGTTTTGAGTTGCGAGCACGAGGAACGGGTCTGGGAGTTTAAAGGTCTCTTCACCGATTGTTACCTCTCGCTCCTGCATAGCTTGGAGGAGGGCCGACTGTACCTTGGCCGGAGCTCGGTTAATCTCGTCCGCGAGAAGGAGGTTCGTGAAGACCGGACCTTTCCTAATCATAAAATCCCCGGTTTGAGGGCGATAGACCTCGGTTCCTACGACGTCTGAAGGGAGTATGTCGGGTGTAAACTGGATGCGGTTCATTTTCGCATCCAGTACCTTTGTAAGGGCCATGAGGGTCCTGGTCTTCGCAAGGCCCGGGACTCCTTCAAGGAGTACGTGCCCATCTGCGAGAAGCGCGACGAGCAAACGGTCGAGCAGTTTGTCCTGTCCAATTATCTCCTTGTGGAGTTCAGATTTAATGCGCTGAAAGACCTCAGAGGGTGTCTGTGCGGTTGCGTAGTCCATGTCGTTAACCTTTCTTCGTTGAGGGGGCTACCCCTGCAACTTCATCCGTTGTCGTAAAGCCTCAGTCATCCTATCGTAGATCGAGATGTTCTCGGTATCCGTATATGTTTGGATTCCGAAGAAATGGATCCTCTATGTAGTAGGGATCCTGAGAGTATTTGTACTCGGTTCGCTCAATAACCAAAAGGCCGATCGTTACTTGGCGGTCGTTCGGAGTGAGCGTTCTTTATTGAGGAGCTTCTATGGGCATCAAGATAAATGAACCGGTCGGCCCGGCATGGTGGGCCCCCTTCATCATCCGTCTAGCTTTGGGGTCTTATTTTACCCTAGCTGGGTTGAGTAAGCTTGAGGCTCTTTCCGCCTTTATCCACCAAGTGAAGGGCTTCGCCATCCTGCCGGATAACGTTGCTTCGTTGTACGCAACGTTGTTGCCCTATGGGGAGGTGGCGATAGGAGTTCTCCTTATTCTCGGTCTGTGGACGACCCTGATGGCGATCTTGTCGTCTTTTCTGCTTTTGACCTTCGTGTGTGCCTTTGGAGTCTTTCCGGGGGATTACGATCTCTTCAACAAGGATCTTATCCTTCTAGCGGCGTCGTTCTCCCTCATGTACAGCGGCCCGGGTGGTTATAGCCTCGACAATGTAAGAAAAGTTCCAGTTTAGCCCCAATTTGGGGTATCGTTGGGCGCTATGCGAGCGGAGCGTCCGCAGGGGGATTCGTATGTCTGGTAACGTGGTGCCGTGGCGGTGGAAAAAGAAGCGTGTTCCGGTTGGTCCTGAAAAGGATACGGTGTCGAATCTGCACCAACAGATTAATCGACTCTTTAATGACGTTGTATCGGGGTCTTCGATCCTTCCAGACTTTATGTCCGAGCCGCTTGCCCAGCTGGGAGAGCGACTGACGACGTTCGCTCCCACCGTCAATGTCAGAAAGACCGAATCGGCAGTGATTATTTCAGTTGAAGTGCCGGGTATGGATGAGCGTGATGTTGAACTCTCGCTTACCTCTCAAGGGCTCACGATTCGAGGTGAGCGAAGGCCGGATTTTGATGAGCGGGATGACCAAGGGTGGAACTACGTTGAGTCCAGCTATGGCCCGTTTGAGCGTATAGTTCCCCTGGGAGAGCTCCGTATTGACCAGGATAAAGTTGAGGCGAGCGCCTCTAAAGGAATTGTGACGATAACGCTCCCACTTCTGGCGATAACAGAGACGTTAGAGCGTAAGGTAAGTATCAAGATCTCTTAGCTTCTGCGTTCAAGAGAGGCGTCTAGAGGGCCATCGACGGAAGCTCGTTATGCGGTGGTTCTTCTGCTATAGTTTCGCCTGTGGCTCGCAGAAGACTCTCAATAAATATGGCTCTCACTCAACGGGTCCCTGAAGGATCGCGTTTGCTCGTTGCTGTATCTGGAGGAAAGGATTCGAGCGTGCTTTTGCATGGTTTGACGCGGATCCTGCGACTTAAGAACCTTCACCTCGAGGTGTGTCACGTCGATCATGGGCTGCGTGTCGGGAGCGATAGCGATGCGCGATTTGTTGAATCAGAGTGTGTCGCTCTGGGCGTAGGATGTCACGTACGCACACTCGGCTCTCGACCAAAAGGCGAGAATATGGAGGCTTGGGCGCGCCGGGAACGATATGCTGTGTTCAGGTCGGTGATGCGCGAACGTAATCTGCATCACCTGCTAACGGCGCATACGGCAAACGATGTGGCAGAGACCCTCCTGATGAGGCTGATCGCTAACAAGGAGCTTAATACGATCGAAGAGTTCGATCAGGAGAGGGGGTGTCTGAGGCCGCTTCTGGATATCACCCGGGGCCAGATAGAGGAGTATGTGAGTGAGTATGGGCTTCGTTTCGTTGAGGATCCTACCAACGAAGATACCTCCCTGGTGCGTAATCGTATTCGCAGACGATTAATACCCCTCATCGAATCCGATTTTGATCCCTCGATCGTATGGAGCTTGTCTGAGCGAGCTCAGGCGATCGCCGAGGATTGTGAGGCTCTTCGGTATTTGGCGGAGCGATCTGCTGGGGCCATTGGAGGGGTCGTGTTTGGCGAATCTGAGTGGCTCCAGAGGTGTCGTGAGCTCTTGACGCCGTTGCCCTATGCCGTTCAGTGGAGGGTTGCTCAGGCCCTCTTCGCCCCGTTCCTTGGCTTCACCATCGGCCAGGGTCGGGCCGAGGCTATCTTGCAGCTGCTCTCTGGGACGGTCGACCGGGTTGACCTGGGGGACTCTAAGGCGTTGAGTTTGCGGGATGGGGCTCTGTACCTATTATGACGGTTGGGGGGCCCCGGCTCCCGTTTCTGCTGGCTCTAAGGCTTGCCATACCCGCGTGGGGGTGCTGGGCCTTGGGTGTCTTTTGCGCTAGGTAAAGTGTCGTAACCCTTATATCCTTAAGGTTGTCCGATGGTCCCGACTGGGGTAAAGAAGAGGAACAATTAGTGCGATTTACGCACACTAGGTTTGGAGAGTGCTCAGGTGACGAGAAACGGTGTCTTTTGGCTCGGGATTATACTTCTAGTTCTTACGGTCTACAGCGTTGCAAAAAAGAAGTCTGAACTGACAACAGAGTTGTCGTACACGGAGTTCCTACAACAGGTTGAGAAGCACAACGTTCGCATGGTTCACGTTGAGGGAACCTCTCTGTTCGGGGAATATCGAGTGCGAGAGGATCAGTCTGACTTCACGCAGTTTCACACCATTCTTCCGAAGGATGACACGCTCATCCCAACCTTGGTTAAGAACGGTGTTGATGTAAAAGTTGTTGAGCCCGCCGATCAATCCTCATACCTCTTCTTTCTAATGAACGCGCTGCCGATGCTGCTTCTGCTGGTGATCGGATTCACCTTCTGGCGTCAGATGCAGATGGGGGCAGGCAAAGGGATGAGTTTCGGAAAGTCCCGGGCGAAGTTACTCACTGAGAGTCAGCAAAAGGTAACCTTTGCGGATGTAGCTGGTATCGATGAAGCTCGCTCTGAGCTGGAGGAGATCATTGAGTTCCTAAAGGATCCCAAGAAATTCACCCGACTTGGTGGGCGTATTCCGAAAGGGGTCTTGTTAATCGGTTCGCCAGGAACGGGAAAGACGCTGCTTGCCAAGGCGATTGCGGGAGAGGCTGGAGTCCCGTTCTTTAGTATCTCGGGGTCTGACTTCGTTGAGATGTTCGTAGGAGTCGGAGCCTCTCGTGTACGAGACCTCTTTATTCAGGGAAAAAAGAACGCTCCCTGTATCATATTCATCGATGAGATAGACGCCGTCGGTCGACATCGTGGAGCTGGAATGGGGGGTGGCCACGATGAGCGTGAGCAGACCTTGAACCAGCTTCTCGTTGAGATGGATGGTTTCGAGAGTAATGAGGGTGTGATTCTTATCGCGGCGACCAATCGTCCCGATGTGCTCGATCCAGCCCTGATGAGGCCTGGTCGCTTCGATCGTCGCGTCGTAGTGTCCCGCCCCGATCTTAATGGGCGTTTAGGGATTTTGAAGGTTCACACGAAAAAGGTGCCGCTCGCTGCGGATGTTGACCTCAACATCGTCGCGCGTGGCACTCCTGGTTTCTCGGGAGCAGATCTTGAGATCCTGGTGAATGAAGCCGCGCTGTATGCCGCTCGGAAGAACAAGAGCCTCGTAGAGAAGTCTGATTTCGAGTACGCGAAAGATAAAGTTATGATGGGAGCAGAGCGTCGCTCCATGCTTCTCTCAGAAAAAGAGAAGCTCACGACAGCGTACCACGAATCAGGGCACGCTCTTGTCGCAAAGAAGCTTAAGAACGCGGATCCTGTCCACAAGCTTACGATCGTACCGCGAGGTATGGCGCTTGGATTGATGCAACAGCTTCCGGAAAACGATCGTCATACCTATTCCAAATCGTATTGGATGGACCAGTTGGCGGTCTTTTTTGGAGGGCGCGTCGCGGAGGAATTAGTATTCAACGACATGAATACTGGAGCGAGCAGTGATATTCAGCGAGCTACCGATATAGCTCGGCGCATGGTTTGTGAATGGGGCATGAGCGATAAACTTGGCCCGATACACTATAACAGCAAGGAAGAGCACGTGTTCCTCGGTCGGGAGCTTGGGAAGCCCCGTGAACATTCAGAGTCTATTCAGTTTGAGATAGACCAAGAGGTGAAGGGCCTTCTTCAATCCCAATACGATATTGCGAAAAAGATAATCTCAGAGAATCTCGAAGTTCTGCACGCGCTCGCGAAGGCAGTTGTTGAGAAGGAGACGCTCGACGCGGATGACATCGATAGAATCATGCGCGGTGAAGGATTTTCACCTGGGCCTCAAGGTGGGCCATCTGGGCCACAGGGAGGAGAGGGGGCTCCATCTGGAAGTGGGGTATCAGTAGCTGCCTAGTTGGGCGGTGGAAAAACGCTCCATCGTGAGTAGTGCCCTGCTAGGTCATGTAGGCCGTTGTTCGTCTGGTGTGCGTTAGGGTTGGCAGGGCAGAGTAAAGCCTTCTGCCATGTACGTGGAGTTTTATGAGTATCGGAGAGTTAGGTATATCGACAGGCTTGTTCGTTCAGGCGCTCGATATCCTTATCGTTTCGTTTCTCATGTACCGAGCGCTTCTTGTCATCAGAGGAACTCGAGCCCTCCCCATGCTCCTCGGGTTGATCGCGGTAGCGGTGGTGTATTTCGTAGCCAAACGCATCGGGCTTGTTACCCTTGCTTGGCTAATCGATAGCCTCTTTAACTCATTTATCTTGCTCGTCGTGGTGATCTTCCAGGATGACATCCGGCGGGCGCTTACAAAGGTAGGCTCGCAATCGTTCCTCTTTAAGCAGGGCAAAACGGTGTCGAATCGGGTTCAACAAGAGATAGCTTTGGCTGCCTATAAGATGTCGAAGGCAAAGTTGGGGAGCCTCATCGTTATTCAGCGAGAGGTCGGCCTTGATGAGTTCATGGAGGAGGGGGTTACTCTGGATGCTCAGGTGAGCCCGAAGATCTTGTACAGCATCTTTACGAAGGAGTCCCCTTTGCATGATGGTGCTGTGATCATTGAAGGGGGAAGGATCAAGGCTGCAGGGTGTGTACTGCCCTTAAGTTTTAATCCTGATCTGGATCCGAATTTCGGAACGCGTCACCGGGCAGCGCTCGGGATTACCGAGCGATCCGACGCGATGGTCATCGTGACATCCGAGGAATCTGGAGCTATCTCGCTCTTCATCGATGGCGTCATCCATCGAAATCTCGATTCCTCGTCGTTGCGTGAGATCCTAGAGAAAAATTCGCTCGCGTTCAGACGGAGGGGGCCCGCATCACGATTGGTCCAGGAGGCTCGAGATGACGGATAATAGGCTCCTTAAGCTCGTGTCACTCTTGGCTGCAATTTTGTTGGCGTATTCGGTGACGAGCGATCGCAACTCCAGCGTGCTGAGTATGTCGGTCCCTCTGGAGATAAAGAATCCTCCAGAGGATCGAGTTCTTGTGAGGCCACAACGTCGAGTCGTGCACGTGACGCTTCGAGGCCCTTCGTTTCTCGTTGGTCCGATTGCATCGTCTCCTCCTCCTCTGAAGGTGATGCTTCCAGATAAAATGGATGATCGGATTCAAGTCACGCTGAAGGCGAGCGATCTTCAGGTGCCCTCTATGATAGAGGTATTGAGTGTTGAGCCCTCACAGATGGAATTTGTGTTTGAGCCGCTTGAGCGACGAGAATTCAAGGTTGAGGTTCCAAGAGTAGGTCAGCTCGCGAAGCAACTGACCCTCTCAAGGATAGATTTCGAGCCGAAGGTTGTCACACTTCGGGGGCCACGGTCGGAGTTGCGGCAAGTAAAGGTCATTGAATCTGAGCCTCTCGCACTGGAAGATATAACAGAATCTCAAACCCTTACCCTGGCTCTTCGGAATCCCGCTCCGATGACGATTTTAGGCGTTAAGAACGTGAACGTGCGTGTCGCCATCAATGAGATTCCTGATCAGCTAGTCTTTTCGAGGCGGCCCGTAGAGCTTAGAACGGTTCCGGCTGCTACTGGCGTGGTGATCGAGCCCACAGAGGTTGCCGTCACGGTCGAAGGCCCGCCAGATGCGATATCTCGTATGAAGGGTGACGAGGTATTTCCTTTTATTCGAGTGCGCGAACTCCCGCCGCTTGAAGGGAAGGAGATTGAGGTACGAGTGGAACTTCCTAATCAGTGCGCGGATTGCAAGGTCGTTAAGGTGGAGCCGGCTTCAGTCATGGTGTACCGCGACAAGGGATTAAAGAAGGGCCTCAAGCTAGCAACGGAGAAGAAGCGAACGTAGCGATGCCCACAGTGTATAGTGAGTAGGTATATGGCAAACGGAAGAAAATATTTCGGAACAGATGGTATTCGGGGAGTCGCGGGTAGTTCGCCACTTGATCCTGAGACCCTTGTGCGATTGGGAAAGGCGGTCGCTCATGTCTTCATGAGGGACCAAAAAAAGCATCGAATCCTGGTCGGTAAAGATACCCGCCTCTCCGGATACATGATTGAAAGCTCTCTCGCCGCGGGCATCACCGCGATGGGGGCTGATCTCATGCTGTGTGGACCGGTCCCCACGCCTGGTGTGGCGTACCTCACGAAGAGTATGCGCGCCGACGCGGGTATTATGATCTCCGCGTCTCACAATCCTTTTGAGGATAACGGAATCAAGATCTTCGGAAGTGATGGATTCAAGCTCCCTGATGAATTAGAGGCTGAGATAGAGCAGTTACTTGAACCCGGCGTCTTAGACGGCAAGACTGCGGACTCTGTGCAGATCGGTAAAGCAACTCGTATTAACGACGCGGTCGGAAGATACACGGTCTTCCTCAAGGAGAGCTTCCCTCGAGATCTCTCTCTTGAGGGGCTAAAGATCGGTCTCGATTGCGCGAATGGAGCAGCGTATGTTGTTGGCCCTCAGACATGCATTGAGCTCGGTGCTGAGGTCGTATCGCGTGGTGTGAGCCCCAGCGGTCGTAACATCAATGCAGGATTTGGAAGCCTCTATCCAGAGGTAGTGGGCAAACTTGTCACTGAACAGAACCTCAATATAGGAATCGCTCTCGATGGAGACGCGGATCGCTGTATCTTGGTCGACGAGAAGGGGCGCGTCCTTGATGGTGACATTGCGCTTGCTATCTGCGCGATAGACTTGAAAGAGAGAGGGAAGCTTCGCAAAGGTATGGTCGTCGCCACAGCGATGTCGAACCTTGGACTTGAGAAGCTCCTTCATGCGCACGACATCAAAGTAGTTAGAACGGGAGTGGGTGATAGGGCTGTGCTTGAGGAGATGATCCGTCAGGGATGTCAACTCGGTGGCGAGCAGTCAGGTCATACGATCTTCTCCGATTATTCAACCACGGGTGACGGTCTCCTCACCGCTCTCATGGTGATGTCGGTTATGTGTAGAAAACAGCGCCCCCTCTCCGAGCTTTGTTCCGCGTTCCAGGCGTTCCCGCAGAAACTGATAAACATAAAGGTATCTCACCGCCCGAGTTTAGATACTATTGAGCCGCTCGTTCAGGCGATTCAGCAGAAGGAGAAGGAGTTGGGCACAACGGGGCGTGTGTTGGTGCGTTACTCGGGAACTGAGAATAAGGCTCGGGTTATGGTTGAGTGCGAAGATGAGGATGCCTGTAAGCGTCACGCATCTGATCTGGCCGAGATCATCGAACGAGAGATCGGAGCGGCGTGATAGAGCTCTCACTTGGAAGCTTCGGATCGGTGGGGCTCCCAGATCGGAGCGCGCGTTCCCTTGCTGCACCGTCAAGCTCCGAGATGGCTCGACTTGATGCGCGTGAGATGACGTCGGGGACCTCAAGTTTGACCCTGATGGAGCGAGCTGGATGTGCGGTAGCCGAAGAGGCTCGTCGACTCCTTGATGACGCGGGGGGACGCGCGAGGGCATCCGCTCTGATTCTCTGCGGCCCCGGTAATAATGGAGGCGATGGGTTAGTTGTCGCGCGTGTGCTCGCAGACTTGGGGTATTCAGTAAAAGCTCTGATCGTAAACGCGTCTCGTTATTCTGAGGAGTGTCAGGCTCAAGCCAGTCGAGTCGCATCTCTCTTTGCGCTGGAGTTTGTCGGGTCCTCAGCGCTATCCTCACCACACGTCTCTATATCGCATGACGAGATGCGATCGTTGTTTGCCGATGCTTCCCTGATTATTGATGCGCTACTTGGAACGGGACAACGCGACGCTCCCCGGGGGGAGATCGCTACTCTGGTGAGTATGGCGCGTGCGGAGAAGCGCTCTCGTAGTACCGTACGGATCCTTTCGGTAGACGTTCCTACGGGAATAAGTGCCGATACTGGGAACGTATACGAGCCCCACATCGAGGCAGATAGAACCGTCGCGATAGAGCTCCTCAAGCGCGGAGTAGTGCAGTTTCCGGCGCGTAGCGCCTGCGGAACGTTGGTCGTCTCGTCCATAGGGATATCTGATCGAAGTGATGTGCGATATTCCCTCGCTCTCGGTGATAATCTTCCCAGGTTGCCACGCAGGGCCTTGGATTCACACAAGGGGAGCTTTGGTCGGGTTCTCATCGTTGGAGGTTCCGCCGGCATGCCTGGGGCGAGTGCTCTCGCTGCGCTGGGGGCTTTGCGAGCAGGTGTAGCACTTGTCACGCGCACGACTCGCGCGGGATGGTTGAGCCCGGAGATTCCGCCGGAGTGTATGCATGCGTTGCTGACCGGCGATCTCCCGTATTACGAGGAGGACGATTCAGTAGCCGTGCTGGAGCAGGCCGCCAGAGCTGAAACTGTGGTGCTCGGGCCCGGATTGGGGCGTCACCCCGATACCGGCAAATTCGTAAGGAGGATTCTAGAGGGTGTATCTTCTATGGATATATCGCTTGTGGTTGATGCTGACGCGCTCTATCACGTTGCCAGTGAGGGTCTCTCTCTTAAGGGGCTTCGGGGCGCTCTTACTCCCCATCCTGGGGAGGCGGCTTCTATGCTGGGCTGCTCTACCCCGGAGATTCAGGAAGATCGCTTCGCGTCGGTAGAGGCCTTGCAGAATCGCTATGGGGGAGTGGTGCTTTTGAAAGGTGCTGGTACCCTGGTATACGACGGGGCGTATGGTCGGATTGTCCCTCGAGGAACTCCCTATCTTGCGACGGGCGGAAGTGGGGATGTTCTCTGCGGAATCATCGCTGCCTGTATGAGTAGACAAACCCTCGGAGAATTTGACGCAACGGTAGCGGGCGCTTACATTCATGCGGTCGCTGGTGAACGAGCCTCAAATGCTTCGGGTGGGCCCATCATAGCGAGTGATATCGCGTGGGCTGCAGCGTCAGTTGTTGGGGAATTAGAGCGGTGACGACGATTCAATTAGAAACGGAGAGGGCTACGGCTGATTTTGCGCGCTCTATCGCCGAGTGGATTACAGGGGGCACAGTCCTTGGATTACGCGGCGATCTGGGAGCTGGCAAGACAACTTTTGTCAGGTTTCTCGTAGAGTCGCTCGGAGGCGATGTGCGGGCGGTAGCGTCCCCGACATACACTCTGTCGCACGAGTATCCCGTTCGAGATTCTCTTACTGTTGAGCATTGGGATCTCTATCGTTTGAACTCATTGCCTATGGAGCTTGAGGAGCCCACTCCTCGCACGGTGATACGGGTGCTTGAATGGCCAGATCGGTGCCCTGAGATATTATCCTCGTTAACGATTCAACTCTCATTTAGATTGTCGGTGTCTGAATCTTCGCTCGAGCATCGCTCGGTGGAAGTATCTGGTAGCGCCGCGCCTGATCTGGTTGCTCGCCTCTCGAAGGAGGACCCTTCGTCATGATCCCCTCTCGCAAGCCCGTCGTTGTGATGAAGTTTGGTGGTACTTCGGTAGGTGATGTTTCGCGCATTAAGCATGTAGCCGAGATAGTGCGTGATTATCGCTTAGAGAACCCTGAGATCGGGATCCTGGTTGTGGTATCCGCGATGGCAGGAGAGACGAACAAGCTTGTGTCCTTAGCGAAGGGATGTGTGGAGGATCCGGACCCTCGAGAGATGGATGTGCTTCTCGCGAGTGGTGAGCAGGTAACGGTAGCCCTTGTAGCGATGCGACTCCTAGAATTAGGACTCCCCGCAAAAAGCCTGCTTGCCCAACAAGCGCAAATCGCCACGACCTCCGAACACACTAATGCGCTTATCGAGGGGGTAAACTCGGGCCTCCTGCACGACGTGATGAAGGATGGAACGATTCCAGTAGTGGCAGGGTTTCAGGGGGTCGATGAGCGGGGAGATATAACAACGCTTGGTCGAGGTGGCTCTGATATTACCGCAGTAGCGATCGCTGCAGCTCTAGAGGCTTCGGCTTGTTTTATCTACACCGATGTACCGGGTGTGTTCTCGACCGATCCGCGAATGGTTCGTAGGGCCAGGCTTCTTGAAAGGATCTCTCATGAGGAGATGCTTGAAATGGCGAGTTTGGGCGCGAAGGTTTTGCATACTCGGTCGGTCTACTTCGCGATGAGATATCAGATACCGCTTGTGGTGTTGTCAACATTTGCTGGGCCGTTGAGGCCAGGCGTAAACGGTACGTGGATTGTGCCGGAGGAGGAGCTCATGGAGAAACCAGTTGTGACCGGAATAACACATCGACTTGATGAGGCTCGGATAACGATCAATGGAATGTCTCCTGACATTCAAAAGATATCGCAACTCTTTAGCGTGCTTGCGG
>JBIIEK010000061.1:0-14799 GCA_044237895.1 Bdellovibrionota bacterium | reverse complement strand
TTAGAATGGATCGCTAAATACCACTCCGAACCCCTTTCGAAGGTCCTCGATCTGGCCGTTCCCTCCCCCTCTTTCGGCAGAGCTGATCCATCATACACGCTCTCCGACCTGACAGAGGTTCCTCGTCTCGGTGTCACTCAACGTCGAGTGTACGACTATGTAGCAGCGCACTCCGCGCCGATACCTCTCTCAGTCCTCCGCACTCAGTGTGGAGCATCTGCATCTCTCATACGGGCACTCCTGCAAAAAGGGCTGATCGTTGAAGCAGATAGTGACACCCGATCGAAAACACAACTCCCTCAAGCGACCGCTCAGTCAAAGTGGGAGTCACTCACACAAGAACAACAAGAGGCTACCGCGATAATCCAAAGACACGTCGCAGAACACACCTTTGCGTCTTTTCTCCTTCATGGCGTGACCGGCAGCGGCAAGACGGAGGTCTATCTTGAGCTGGTTATTGAAGCCCTAAAAAATGGGCGGTCTGCTCTCATCCTCGTTCCTGAGATTGCGTTAACGCCCCAACTTATCGATCGTTTCGAGTCTCGTCTTGGCCAACGAGTAGCAGTTCTTCACAGCAGCATCCGCCCACAAGTCCGTTGGCAGCACTGGAGTTCGGCCCTCTCCGGAGAGCTAAAAGTTGTGATAGGCGCTCGCTCCGCGATATTCGCTCCAATGAAAGACTTGGGCATTATCGTCGTTGATGAAGAGCATGATTCTTCGTTTAAACAAGGAGAGGGGATACGGTACAACGGCAGAGACCTCGCCGTTGTTCGGGCAAAACTCTCAAGCTGCCCTATCGTTCTGGGCTCCGCAACACCATCCCTTGAAAGCTTTCACCACGCACGCTCGGGCAAACATACCCTCCTCTCTCTCGGCCGCCGCTTTTTTAACTCACGTCCTCTTTCTTACCAGGTTGTAGACCTCAACAAACTAAAGCCTTGGGAGATGCCATCTCGCAATGTGTCCCCCCTCCTCCTCGACGCACTCCAAGACACCCTCAAAGAAAAGGGCCAGGCCTTCATCTTGTTTAACCGTCGAGGATTCGCGAGTTACCTCCAGTGCACTGCTTGTGAACATGTAGTCGGGTGTCCTCACTGTAGCGTGACGCTAACGTTTCATCGAAAAACGAACTCCCTGCTTTGTCACTTTTGTGGCTATTCAACGCCGCCACCCGTAGCGTGCTCGAACTGCGGAGGCAAAGACACGGCAGGCGTCGAGAATGACGAGAAAACAGAGCCTCTCTTCAAACACCGTGGCTCCGGCACGGAAAGGGTCTTTGAGGAGCTTTCAGCACTGCTTCCAGAGGCAAGGATTGAAAAACTCGATCGTGACGCGGTGAGAACCCTTGAAGACTATACGGCTGTGCTACAAAGAGTACGTTCAGGAGAGGTTGATATCCTCGTCGGAACTCAGATGATCGCCAAGGGTCACGACCTTCCCAATGTCAATTTTGTCGGCATCGTTGACTGTGATGTAGGTCTCCACGTTCCTGATTTTCGAGCAGCAGAGCGGGCCTTTCAATTACTGACACAAGTTTCGGGTCGCGCTGGACGTAGAGAGAAACAAGGAAGAATAATCCTGCAAACCCGTGTACCTCAACACGCCAGCCTCCAAAAGACGATCGCGGGCGACTATCTCGGCTTTGCCGAGCAAGAGCTGACCATGCGAGAGATGCTGAGCTATCCACCCTTTCATAGACTCCTCCGGATTATCATCGGCGCTGAGGACAAAGGTGCTGCCGAAAGGATTGCCACGCGAATAGCTGAGAGTGCCAGAACGGTGTGCGACGAGCTTGGCGTCACCGTGCTAGGCCCCGCACCGGCCCCAGTCGAGAAGGTCAGAAACTTCTGGCGCTACCACATTCTCTGCAAGGCCCTCTCCGCGGGCAAACTACAGAACTTAGCCCACCGACTTAAATTGGACGCTCCTCAGGACAAAGGTTCCCGCGTCATCTTCGATCTCGATCCTCAAGACATGCTTTAGAATAAAGCGCCGCGCGGGCCCGTTACTTCTGTTTCTGTTCAATGTACTGCTGATACAGTTGCGCGTACTCCACATCGAGCGCATCGTACCGGCGCTTTGCGATGAAATACTGCTCATTACCTTTTTCGATCTCATTCATGAGGGTCTCAACTTGCTCCTCACATTTGAGCAGGTCCGCGCGCATAAGCTTTACCTGCTCCTCCATCTGCACTGATATCTCGATCTCGGACATCAGCACCTCCATCTTTGAGGTCGAGTCAGCTATCTGAACTCTGAGCTCTTCATTTTTGCTCTTAAGTTCCACCTCTCTCTTTTGAAGTATTTTGAGCTCTTCCTTCGTCTCTAGAGTACTCGCTTCCAGCTCGCGCGTTACCTCATCGAGCTCCCGCAAACGCACCTCCACGCTCTCAAGCTCCGCCTGAGTAATAATAACCCTCCCCCGTTCAGCCTTAAGAGAGTCTCGCGCTATCAAGAGTTCGCGAGATACCATGTCATACTCCACCGGGTCGGCCATCTCTTGTTGCAAGCTCTCAATTTTCGCCCATAATTCTCTTTTTTGAGCGAGCTCATCTTTCAAAGCTGTGTGAGCAGCTTTATGCTCAGCGCCAGCTGTCACGGCTCTGCGAAAAAGCACGAGCGCTACGACGATTGCTTGAACGAGCGCGATAGTAAGGATAAGCGCAGAAGACATGGGCTAACTCTCCTTCGGCCCCTCTTGCTCCAACACCGCGCCCGTAGCATCAGCCGCTGTATCGGGAATAGATCCCCCGTCGGCCGCTGCACCTGCATCATCTGCAACAGCGCTCACTGCATCAGACAAGCCTCCGTCATCTACTTCGTCTGCAGCTGCTGGAGGGGCGTCAGCGGAATCAGGCGACGACTTTGCAATCTCCTTCTCCGCAGCGGAAGGCGTCGACACCGCGTCCGCTACCTTCCCTGTTACTCCATCAATTATGGGATCGTGGATGGCATCAGCCGATGAGAGCACCTTCTCCTCAAGGTCCGCGATAGCCTCAAGAACCTGTTTCGGGGGAATATACTTGGTGGCGGCGGCAGTCGAACTCTTCCGCACTCTCTTCGTAACCACGAACCCTACGGCCACAGCAACGACGTTCACGGCCGTTATGAGTATAATCTGGAGAAGTGGTAGGGCCTCAGCTTTGGGTTCTTGTACCGGTTGCTTCACCGGTTCGGGCGTAACGGGGTGCGACTGCTCTTGGGTTGAAATCCGTTCAAACCTGACAGTTCTGCTCTCAGCCTCAACCTCTTGAAGTTTTTTTGTCTCTCCTTTAAGCAGGGCTCGGAGTGTGTAACGACCATCCATCGGAAGAGCGCTTGCAACGCCTTCGTATACGAGAGGATCGTGCTGGGAGCGTTTTAAGATGATCACACTCCTCTTCCGTTCTTGTGATAGCGCCTCGACTCGGATCTCGAAAGATTTAAAGCTGAACGCCTCTTTGCTCAACTCGGCCCTCACTATGAAATGCTGATCGCCCCGAGCGAAGGCATCTTTGCTCTCATGTGCCTCTCCGCCATGCTCACCACCACTTGGCCGGACATCTTCATGTTCGTGTCCATGGTCGCCGTGTGTATGCTCCTCATCGACGTCCTCCGGCGATACGACCGATAACGTCAACAGACGAGGCCTCACCCGAAACGGAACCTGCTGCGTTCTCTCAAACGTCGGTGCGCGCGCTACGATCGATAGCTTGTACTCACCTGGATCTGTGAGCGTAACCGACTTCGAGAAGATCCCATCACGCGCGATCTTGTCCCCATCGCGCCCTTCGTCGTTTAAGAGGTCGCGCACGACCGGCTCAGCGACTCGGTCGGTGGGGCTAATCTGAAATGCGTATCGTACAACTCCGCTCATCTCAGGAAGAGACACGGGTTTTTCGCCGTCGTACAGACGAGCCTGAACGATTGTCTTGTCCTCAGAGCGCACAATTACCGGCCAGTCCGTCACTAACTTTAAGTGGGTAAGAACCGTTGCAAATCCATCGGCGGAGGCTCCGCCTAGAACCTGCCACTCACCGGGATCAGGTTCGCGCATCGTAATGACATCGAAGTTTTTTCCTGCAAACCAGGTTACCCACTCAGGGACTTTTTCGACCGTCATCTCCTCATTTTTCGGACTTATTAACGTAAGCTTTGAAGCTTCGTCACGGGTGATGTAGAAGGTAGCTTCATCCACATCATCATCTAGATTGAATCCTCGACTGGTCATTGGAACGACCTGAGGTCTCTTTACCGCTAAGAAAAGATTCGCAAATGATTTGTGCACCTCCTCTGACGACGAGGTAAACCAATTAAGACCGTCAGTCGCCGCAGCTATCTCACCGAGCAAAACTTTATCTGCCTGCTCACTAAACGCGAGAGAGTGAACCTTTATCTCTCGCGCTTTGAGATCGGGGAGTAGCTCGTTTACCAGGGAAACCGTGCGAGTAGCGGGCATCGCCACCGATGGATTAGGCTCCATCTTTCCATCTGAGAGCAAAATGATAATTCGCTCAGCATCATTTCGAGGACTCGCGTTGAGGAGCTCCTCGCTCTTTTTTATGCCTTCGTAGATATCGGAGAACTGTCCCTCGGTTTTGATCGCCTCAATCTCGTGGAGGGTTCCGTTGATTGCCTCTTTTTTGAAATCTTTTAAGTCACTAACAACCTGAGCTTTATCTGCAAAGCTTACGATAGCGAGACGATCGCTATCTCCGAGAAACTTAAGAAAGAGCTTCGCGCCCTCGTAACGAAGGTTGCGAGCGTCCGTCTTGAGCATACTGCCCGAGGCGTCAATCAGAAGGACCGCGTCAACCGAAGCCCTCGGCTGTTGAAGCTCGCGCTGCTCGGCACGGAGAACGCCCCCTTCCCAACCGATCGAAAGAGCCAAAGAGGTCGCCACAAAAGCGACTTTTAAAGATGAGAACCGAAAAAATACCATTATCGTTCGAGGTTGATCCTTCCAACTAAGCGAGCATTAACCACCCGTTACGCCCGGGACCGAAGGTCCCTCATGCTGAAAAATAGGTCGGATGCATCTGCCATTCTATAGTACTATAGTCGTGGGAGAGAGGTGTCGCCAAGCAACAAAAGTCGTCCCCAAGCGCGGCCCCCTCAAGAAGTGGTACGTTTTCCCTTCCGGAGAGCTCATGAGACCGTTCGCCACCCTCCTGATAGTCCTGTGGAGTATCCTGACTATCCGCCCCCTATCGGCCCAAGAACCTCCTTTTGAGCTCCCCCCCAGGGGCGAAATCCTCAAAATACGTAGCGCCATCATAGAAACGTCAAAGGGGAAGGTTTACCTTGAATTGTTCCCCGAAGAGGCTCCATGGCACGTAGCAAACTTCAAGTATCTTGCCGATAAGGGGTTTTACAAAGGCCTCACCTTTCACGTTTCTCAGCCGGGGTACCTCGTACAGGGCGGCGATCCAAAGGGGACCGGTCGAGGCGGTCCCGGATATACTCTCCCGGCCGAATTCAGCGCTCGAAATCACGGAGAAGGTACCCTCGGCATGGCCCGCGTTCCCGATAAGAACGCCACGTCAGGTCGCCCCACAAATCCACAACGACGCTCGAATGGAAGCCAATTTCATATCCTCTTAGCAGACGCTCCCCACATGGATGGTCACTATACCGTCTTTGGAAAGGTGGTCGGAGGCCTCGACGTTATCCAGGGTCTCCGGAAAGGAGATAGGATTGTCTCACTAACGGTATTCATTCGCGAAGGGGGACGATAGCACCTACGGCTATAAGTCTGGTGACTCCAAGTACGAGCTAGCGCTCTCCTCCCCGGTCGATTCATCGTCATTCTCAATGACGGGACTCTCTTCCGGTTCAGTCCCCTTGATGAAATACTCTAGGAAGCCATGGCCCTCGCTCTGCTTTGCGCCGGTCGTTTTCTCTATCCAGAAGGGCTCGACCCCCTCGGGCACACTGAAGTCCAACTGCTCTGTCATTTGAACCGGCACGTATTCAATACCGAGCCTCTCAGCCTCACTCTTCGCCTCACGCTCGCTTCCATCAGCAGACATAGAGGTGGAGTGCTCAAGAAAATCACGCATGAAGTAGAGCCAAATCGGTGCGGCCACTACGCCTCCCGTTTCCTTCGGTCCGATCTGTTTCTTTTGGTCGAAGCCAACCCAGACGCCACACACCCAGGATGGCGTATACCCTATAAACCACGTATCCATCTGATCGTTTGACGTTCCCGTCTTTCCCGCTACCGGCCGGCCCAACTCTTTAATTTTGTATCCAGTACCGTGATCGACTACACCCCTCATCATGTTGGCCATGACAAATGCGCTATTCTCACTAATTACTTGGCGGGCGTTCTGTAACTTCTCCGAGTCATAATCATAGATCACGTTACCGAAACGATCTTTGATTCGCTTCACAAACACGGAATCGAAAAGCACACCTTTTGCAGGAAAAACGGAATACGCTCGAGTGAGCTCTAACACCGTCACTTCACTGCTCCCGAGAGAGAGGGAAAGGTTTCGACCCAAAGGACTTTCAATGCCCAACTTACGAGCGTATGCGATAGCGGCGTCCACTCCTATTCGAGATACGATATCTGCGGAAACAAGATTACGAGATTTTTCTAGCGCGGTTCGCAGGGTGATCGGTCCAAGGAACTTTTCATCAAAATTGGCGGGGGTCCAGAACGTATCTCCGACTCGGAACGTACGAGCCTGGTCCATCATGATCGTTGCTGGGGTATAATTAAACTTATCTATAGCCGCGAGATAAATAACCGGCTTAAACGTTGAGCCAGGCTGACGAAGCGATTGAGTAACCCGATTAAACTGACTCTGCGTATAGTCGTATCCTCCCACCATGGCGCGCACCTCGCCGGAACTCGGATCGATCAGAACTACCGCTCCCTCTATATCGGGAGTCTGGTCCAACAGTAGTTTGGGAGGATCTTTTTCATTAATCTTTCCTCCAGTGGATGAGGGCACTCGACGAAGTGCGACCTCAATCACATCGCCCGCCCTGACGGACTCTCCTGGATTGCCGAACGCGCTCGTATCATCTTTATTTAAAAATTTCTTGGCCCAAGAAGAGACGTTCAAGTCTACCTGATACGAGCGCTTCCCTACTGAGATCTTGGCGATACCGCCGCTTACTGATCGAACCAACGCGGGAGTGGGATTTTCACCATCGAGCTCCCGATCCCCGTACGTCTGTAGGTATTCCTCCGGCGTCATCTTAGCGATAGGCCCTCGCCAGCCTCTTCGCTTATCAACCTCGCGAAGCCCCTTTCGAAGAGCGTCCGTGGCATCCTTATCGGCCTGAGGATCGACCGCCGTAATTATCTCAAGACCGTCACTGTCAAGATCGAGGTCCTTCCATTTCTCCGCGAAAACTCTCCGAATCTCACCCACATAGTAAGGAGATCCAAACACATTCTGTTGACTAGCCGGATGCACATCGAGTGGTGTTTTGAGCGCCTCTTCACGTTGCGCCTCCGTAATAAAGTTCGCCTTGACCATTTGGGTAAGGATCTGAGCCTGTCGTTGCTTCGCCTTCTTTGAATTCTTTATAGGAGAGTAACTACTAGGACCTTTCGGGAGGCCTGCGAGCAAAGCGGCCTCGGCTAGATTGATATCGGACAACTCCTTATGGAAATAGATACGAGCCGCGGCTTTAATTCCGTAGGCCGAGTTACCGAAAAAGATCTGATTAAGGTAGATTTCAAATATCTCTGATTTAGAGAACCGTCTTTCAAGGCGGTACGAAAGGATAGCCTCTTTCGCCTTTCTAATGAGGCTCTTTTCAGAGGTAAGCAGCAGATTTTTAACTACCTGCTGCGTAATCGTTGAAGCTCCCTGCTTCACATTTCCGCTCTGCATATTTTTTACTGCTGCGCGAAGAATACTGATCGGATCAATGCCGTGATGGCTATAAAAAGACGCGTCCTCAGCTGCAAGAAAAGCTTCTCTGATCACATCGGGGACGTCTTGCATCTTTACGGGATACCGTTTCTCTGAAAAGAACTCGGCGATAACCGATCCATCGCTCGCCAGAACCCTGGTAACCGCTGGAGGCTTATAGTCCTCAATGCGAGAGAGCTTCGGCAGGTCTCTCACTAAATAATAGTAGCCCCACACACCGAAGAGAGATGCGACACACGAAAGCGCGAGACCGACGGTAATGAATGTGAGGAGGATTCGACGAAGCATCTTCCTTAAGGTTAATCCGAGCAAACAATTAAAGGAAGATCGCTACCAACACCCCAACGAACGTTTTAAGGGTGGGAAGCGCCACTCCCCACGGGAGTGGGACGCTCAACGAGAGCCTCCGCATGAGGCACTATCCGCTTCGCCTCGACATCCCTAAGCAAAACAACCTCTTCCGCCCCTCCAAGCCGCGCGTAACGAAGGGTCTCTTTACCCACCTGAGTTTCCTTACCGATCGTGAGAACCAAGGTCTCTGGCGTTGGCCCCTTTTTCGTAATCGTCAGGACCAAAAACGGAGCCGCGAACGCATCGACCGGCACATGAGTTGCGAAGCTGTGAGCCTCAAGTTGAGCGATGTCATTCAAGAGCTGTTCTACGAAGACCGCGTCACTGACCTTGCCATTGACACTCCAATCCACGTTCGTCGCTCGAATATCGACTCCGGTATCCGCAGAGCCACTGGATACCGCGCGATCTATGTCTCTTGCAGAGAGCTTCCACAAACGCCTCTCTCGAAGATCTGAAACGGTTTTTGTGAGGGCGGCGGAGATGTTGGCGGTCGCTTTAAAAATTGAGGGAGAGCCCGCATAGGTAAAATAGAGGGCCCCATCCTTCCCTTGTGCAAATGAGGCATCCAAGGAGGGCATCGCCGCGCCCTGTCGTTGATTAATAGTAAGTTTGATCGTCGGATTGCTCAAACCGAACTCACCAAGTCGCCCGCCCCCATCATCAATAAACTCAGCGACCTGAAGGGTGCGTATCGCAGTAAGAAACTCAGAAACGGATGTTGGACTCGCCTCAAAGGAGGAGGGCTTCGTAATGCGCCACTCACCCACGGTCGGCTGCGAGATTCCAATCTGACCACCTGCTGACTGTACGTCAACCTCCCGCACATCGGCCTCAACAATCGCTAGAGGTGTCTTTGAGCGGATCTCCTGAGAGTTTTTGTTGAGGGCGGCAAACGAGGCCTCATCCACTAGATAGACACCACTGCGTCCAGAAACCATGGCGTACCGCTGCTGCAGATACTCACTCTTCTTCCCGAAAGAAACCTCCGTTTTCTCGCGAGACGGGGACTCCACGATGACCGTGAGACGGGGCTTATCCAACCCGTATACCGAAAAATCCCTACTTAATTTCTTCTCATTAAGCGGCCCGTCCAGCGTTAAAGTTCGCAACGCATTGATGACTACGTTAAGGCCCGCCCCGTCGATAGAAGCGCCGGGAAGCTCGGCAATCGACCATCCAACAGCGCTCTCGACACCTCCGACCTCAATCTTTTTGGCAGCAACCTCAGGCTTGAGCAGGCTGTAGGCAGCCACCTCTTCTCCCGGTTCTATACGAATCCGTGAGAAATCCGAGAACGTAACCTCACTGAAGGGGCGACTACTTTCAGAGGCGATTCGTCGCCTCGGTTCCCACACCTTGGTCAAATAAAGCGCCGCAAGGAGAAGGACCACACCAAGGATCAAAGTCTTTCTGATATTCATCGCGCTTTGTTCGACCTCTAACGTTATGCCAACGTCGATTGTCGTCTCCACCAGATAAATAGCCCAAGCAAAAGAAGCATCTCTGGGCCCAGAAAGCTCAGGGCGAGAATTATATCGAATGTAGCCTGCGAGAACGCCGCCTCTGACCGTCTCATCTTTTTAGGACCTATCGCAACGCTCGCGTCTTCTCCGGTGACCCAATTAACGACATTCAGGGCGAGATCGCGATTTCCCATAGCGCCTAGAGAATCGTTTCGAAGCCATGTGGTATCACCAAACACAACGACTCTCGTAACTTTATCCCCTCCACCGAACACCTTCTTTTCCATCGCGACTCCGATGGAAACCGGCCCCTTAAGATCGTTATCATCGAGCGTGGCCTTCCCGTCGTTTTTATCGAAAAGACTCTCTACATCTCGCTCCGCCCACGATCCGCGCCCCGACTTAAGAAGCTCTGTATACAGAGCTCCGTTTGCTTTTCCCGTCGGAGCTAGAACACTAGAGGCGAAGGAAAACACCGGTGGCTGCCTACCCGAGAGCTTTGACGTAATCACATGAGGACTATACTGCATCGCCACGAACACCTGCGGGCCACCAGTAAACAGCTGGGATTCAGCATCCAGGATAATATCATTCCCAATTTCAATGTTGAAATGATGCGCGAGGCTCCTCACCTCATCCGATCCACCAACCTCAGGATTCGCCAGAAGAATAAGCCGTCCACCCTCATCAGCGTAGCGAAGCAGCGCGTCGCGCTCCGCTTGTTGAAGCGACTGTCGAGGCGCCGCGAGAACAACACCTGCCGCATCCTCTGGGATTTTTCCCACCTGAGGCAAAAGGAGGCCGGTTAAGGTGACATGTTCATCGGCAAGAGCATCAGCCAAAGACTTCATCCCTTCCTCGCCTTGCGAGGCGATCTCTGGCTCACCGTGTCCTTCAATATAATAAAACTTTTTAGCAACGCCACGAGTTAATTTTAAGATAGCACTAGTCACCGACTGTTCGCTGATGTCGTTTAGTCGACTAATCGCTGACTGCTGACCTTCGCCATATTCCACATAGAGAAGGTTGCCCTGCTTCATGCCAAGGTTTTCTACTTGCACCGGATCGGTGCGTGGATCGATTAACTCATACGAAATGTATTGAGGATTGTAATATTTATAAAGCTCAAGCAGCTCGCGATTCTTAGCCGGATCTGCGGCGCCACCAGCTACTTTCGATACGTCAAGTGCGATGAGCTTTAGGGGCTGTTTCAGTCCTTTAACGATATTGATTGATTTTTCAGAGAGGCTATAGACCCCCTCCTCAGTAAGATCCCACCGTTGGTCATTTTGAGCGACAAAGATATTGGCAACAACGAGCAGACCTACGAACACCACTGTATATAATGCCGCGTTGTAGCCGAAACGAGCTCCTCGTCCGCTCAAAACGCCCGAGGCTTTTGATAGCCCTTGCAATCCAGATGTCACACCCCACATGGCCAAGAAGACCATCCCCAGGATCAACTGAAGAACTATTAAAGGCTGCGCAGTAAAAGAACCAACGATAAATCCGCCAAGGATACCAAAGGAGAGCAGCACAGCTCCGATATAGCCTGAAAATCGCAAGATGGTTTCCATATTAAGTACCTATCGAAAACTTCTTACACCTATCTCCAACGATAAGCCTCAAGCGCTCTCTGTGAGAGAAAGAGGCCAAGCACTATCATGCTCGTAAAATACGCTATCGACTTAAGAGCTATAACTCCCCGAAGAGGATCTTGAAGCTGCTCCAGTGGTGACAGATATCGAAAAAACTCACTTGCCGTCCCGCCTACGGACTCCGCCGGGGCTTGTATGACGTAGAGTAGAAGAAGCGTGACCATACTGGCGACACCCGCTACAACCTGATTTTCCGTAAAGGAAGATACTGCCATCCCAATACTTGCAAACCCAAGCGCACAAAGGAGGACTCCAAAAAAGCCCGAGATAATGGGCGGAATCTCTGGATTGCCGTACTGGATCAGCAAAGCGGGGAAAAGCAGAGTAGTTGCCAACATTGCCAACAAAACGACCGCGATACTCAAGAACTTTCCAAGGACGATCTCCAGAACAGAGACCGGCGAGGTGATGAGAAGTTCAAAGGTTCCCCTGCGCTTTTCCTCGGCGATGGTTCGCATAGTGAGAAGAGGAATAAGAAACACGAGGACAACGACCATCGTTTGAAACACGCCCTCAATAACAAATTGGTTGAGGTTGGGAGCATCTCCCCCACGAAGCGCGATCATAGGGGCCATGTCCTGAACGCGTGCAAAGTAGGAGAGGTAATTAAAGAAGAAAAAGCCAACGAGAAGCGTAAATCCGGTGATAACAAAGTACGCTATCGGCGACACAAAAAACGAGAGAAGCTCCCGCTTGCATATAGCCCAGATGTTTCGCATACGAATCCTCCATTATATCCCTACACAAACGTGCGAGGCTTCTCGCTAGGCAGCAGCGTCTACTGCATCCTCCTGACTCACACTCTCTAGGAAAATCTGCTCAAGTGATTTCTCTCTGGAAAGCTTGCTTAATTCGCTCTCCATAACTACTCGACCGCGATGTACGATCACAACCTTGCTACATACCGCGGACACCTCGGGAAGTATGTGGGTACTCAGGAGCACCGTGTGGTTCTCGCCAAGCGATTTGATGAGTTGGCGAATCTTGATTATCTGATTGGGATCTAATCCACTCGTGGGCTCATCCAGAATGATAACTTCCGGCTCATGAATGATAGCTTGAGCAAGTCCGACTCTCTGTCGATATCCTCTGGAGAGGTGCTGACAAAGCTTGTGGGACACATCCGCTATAAAGCAGCGCTCCATTACCTCCCCTACTCGCTTTGTCATCTCAGAACGAGGAACGCCTTTAATCTCGGAGATAAACTTTAAGTACTCGCGAACGGTCATCTCGCCGTACAGTGGCGGATTCTCTGGGAGATATCCGATTCGACGCCGCACCTCATCTGCCTGGGTCACTACGTTATATCCGGCGACGGTAGCGGAACCCGTAGTAGGAGGCAGGTAGGTCGCGAGCATCCTGATCGTCGTAGTCTTTCCTGCGCCATTAGGCCCAAGGAACCCCACCACCTCGCCTTTTTGAGCAGAAAAGCTCACGCTCGCGACTGCCTGGTAATCCCCGTAGCTCTTCGATAGCCCAGTTACCTCTATCATCTCGTATAAATCTCCTGTGTTTGCTCCACTAAACCGCGAGCAAGATGCCTGTACTATGCATGGGACGGGTGATGACCCTATCTATTCATCAGGCGCGCATAAGAATATGAAACCCATCGCGAACTCGCGCAAAACGCGTTCAAACGAGGTGGTTACACGGTCTCGTCACGCGGCAGCTCGGCACAGGAAAGTTTCATCGTATAGCGCCCTCTGGATAGTGAGCATTCTGGCGCGAACTTTCAAGAGGTTTTCATCGCTGATGTGAGGGTCGACAGCGCCGAGACTCTACCCGAGCGAACGAGCGTTAGCCAGAAGGGCGTCAGCAACCCCCTCAAGCTCCTCCTCGGCAAATTGAGACATTTGAGGGAGAAGCTCGAGAAACGCAGTTACCACGTGGGGGCGGTCTGCATAGACACCTTTGCGAATCCGGCCAGTAACAACAGCTGCCGCTACCCCGAATGCAAAACTACCCAATTTTTGCGTGCTGTCGGCAGCGGTCGAGAGATACACCCGACGATGCATCCGAGCGATCGGAAAGATTCGACCAAGCTCGTCAACGAGTAGCGAGACACCCTCCGCTTGTTCGTGACGATACCAGACTCCATTCAGCAATCGGCCGATGAGTTGCCCCACGACCAAGCCGATACTCGCGACGAAGCGATCCAATTCATCGCCCACTTTCTCATCAGCGAACTCCTGAAGCATCCCTCCTGGCTCGAAGGTCTGTTCAATTACTCGATCAATCTCGTCGAGATCGCTCAACCCTCCTGAAAGCTGCGCTCCGAGCGCCAGGAGTTTATCCCTCCCCCACTGGGCCTCTTTTTCGAAATCAGCGACCTCCTCCTTCGAGGCCACCTGCCACCAGTTTGTACGTGCACCGGAGGGTGCATCCGAGGAATTCTGAAGTTCAGCAACCAAAGATTCCAATGAGGCAAAGTTATCCCCACTAGCTCCGACAAGTAAGCGCTCCTGCACAAAGCTTTCTAAAGGAATCCGCCCTCCATCCCGTGTTATGAGCCCAAGAGAACTCCCTCCTGAAAGCTCCCAGGTGGCGACTCCACCACGAACCAAAAGGTCCCCCACATACAGTGCAAACGACCGGCCCACAGCCGCCTCTCCGGCATCAGCCATCGGCGCGCCCGGTCCTTCTGCAAGGAAATCTCCCGCCGGAGCGTATCGATTAATGAAATCATCGAGCAACGCACAATCACTCAAACTACCACTGACCGGGATTCCCCATGCGCGCACAAGCTCTACAGCAAACGGCGCTCCCGTCGAGGGATCTTTACTCCATATTCCTTGAGATGCATTCGATTCAGACCTCTCTGACAGCCCCTTCGTTAGATGAGACTCAACCTCCTCTCTTAAACCCTGCGTCACTGAAGGCGCAACCGCGCAGACGCGCTCAAGCTCTTCATTCGCCCAGTCCATTTTACCGGCGGCGCACAAAACTCGGACGAGCGCATCTCTACTCGAGTACCGATCACGCTGAAATAGAGATTGGCGCAGCGCGACCTCCGCCTCTTCAAGCGCTCCCAAACGACCGAAGATAGTACCGGCATGGAACGACGCCTCCGGAGCGCTAAAATCGCCCCTCTTCGCAACCAATTCGAAATCCTTTAATGCCTCGCGAAGGCCCTCCTCGTCTCCACTCCCGTACGAGAGTCCTCGCTGAGCGATACCCCGAACGAGGTAGGATTCAACAAACGATGAATTTTTTTGAATCGCGCCTGTCGCCAGATCGATAGCCCTATCGAACTCTCCGCTTAGAAGATACGAACGAGCAAGTTCGCAGGCGGCGATCGCTCCCAACTCCGCATTAAAAGTCAACCCATGCAAAATAGTGCGAGCCTCGTTCAGCTGCTTGAGTAAGAGTCGATATCGAGCGGCAACGAGCTGTGCCTCGGCTTCAGAGGAGCCCCGCAACGGATACTCCTCGTATAATGCCATCGCT
>JBIIEK010000229.1:0-4193 GCA_044237895.1 Bdellovibrionota bacterium | reverse complement strand
AAGTGCAGGTAGGGTTAATATTCTATTTCCCGTGCTGAAAATCGAAGAGCGACCCTAGATCCGCTTTCGCAGCAGGGAGGGGGTTTGCCTCGCTTCCCTAGGCAGGGCGACCCGACTCCAAACGACTTTGAAGAACTCTCTCAGCAAATATGAAATAGCCGAAGAGTTAACAAGTATGGCATGAGAATCCTTATCATGAAGTGAGATATATAATACCGTACTTCCACCGATTAGCATCGAGGTATTCTCCGCGAACGCCTGTGGAACATATCGCACTTCTCGAAGCGAATTGCCTTGGAGAAGAGGGGATCTCGAGTGCGGAACCTTATCTGGCATCATTAGAAATATATGAGTCTTTAACTTCTCTCGTCGCTCAACCGATTTGGCAAAGAGTCGAGGGTATCTCTTGATCAGGTCTGGATGAGAGAGTGAATATATCTGTTTAATCCGCTCCCTCTGAATGTGATCGTAGAATGAATCGAATGCGGTCGCGAAGCCTTTTCTTCCTGTGTACACACTCGTTGCGGGTTGCGCCGGGTGCTTAAACAGAAGCTCCTCAAATAGTGGGATTGCCTCTGTTAACGCCTGCTCACGTGAATGTATATCGTGAAGAAGACTACGGGGATGTTCTGCTGAATAAACTGTCCGACGATTACGTTTCGCCTGGCCCACCAATCCGCGTCTGATTAAACTATCGAGCGCCCTGTACACCGATGTTCGAGGAATCTTTGAGCTACGGGATACGTCAAGAGCTGATAACTGCCCATCTTTGACGAGCGCCAGATAGCAATCTATTTCCTCAAGCGAGAGACCCTGAAAACTCAAGACGGAACGGAGATGAGCGTTTATGTCCATATTATGGACACAATTATGCTATATATTAAGCCCTATTTACAAGTTGTTAGTTCCTACACGCCTACATCTGTCCACTATTTGTTGCATAAGCAGGTAAGTCATTTATCATAGCTTTATGACAGCCCAATCATTTGGAGGATATATGCTAGAAACGAAAGATACCCGGATTTCTTTAACTCATTACCTGGCAAGCTTCGGCCTAGGAAGCTTCATCGGGATGGCAACTTGGCTTCGACCATCAGAGACGGACTATAATGATATGAAGCTTCCACCATCCACCGTTGAGCTAGCAGCAAAAGGGCCGATAACACGACGTCCTGCCATATTTGACATTCCGGTCAGCGCGAAGAAGTTGGTTAGCGAGGAAAGCCAGAAGGAAGTCGTGAAACTCTTCGAAAGAAAGTATCCAGATTTAGTAGTGGAGAAATACGGGCCATGGTCCGATCGTGACGGCAACAGTGTCCTAAGGTGCGTGTGTACTCTACGGCCGAAGACTGCAGAACAGGATGATTAGATCGTGAGACTCCCAACGCCTGCCACAAGACGCACGCCTGTGATATCGGCTGTGAAAACTCCCAGAGTGATAAAGACACCACCCCGCTCGACAAATTTGTCAGTTATATCTGACAAATATCTATGTTATTGATATAACATGGCTTTCATTCGACAGTTTGTCACTACCCTCATCACCAGAATCACCACTGACGACAACCCGTTAATCCAGGTTGTTATAGGTCCACGACAGGTTGGAAAGACCACAGGGGTAAAGACAGTGCTTCAGAAGGTTCCGCGAAGCCACTACGCAAATGCTGACCTCGCGCGAGCGCCAACCCAGGAATGGATAATCGAGCAATGGCAAGCCGCCAAAGCTCTCGGGAAGGGAACGGTACTGGCCCTCGACGAGATTCAGAAGATCGAGCGTTGGAGCGACGTAATCAAGGGGCTCTACGATGAAGACCGCGGCTCAGGTGCGGTCAAAATTATTGTGATGGGTTCGGCGAGCCTCGCTTTGCGAGAGGGGCCCGGAGACAGCCTCCTCGGAAGGTTCGAACTTGTTGAAGTGCCGCACTGGTCTTTTTGGGAGAGCAAGGCCGCGTTTGGCTGGGACCTCAATCAACACCTAATGTTTGGGGGCTATCCTGGAGCGGCGCACATAATCGCGGATGCGGAGCGGTGGCAGGCCTTTATGCGCGACAGTATAATCGAATCGGTGCTCGCGAAAGATATTTTTATGCTGGCGAAGATCGGGAAGCCCGCGCTCTTTAGACAGGTGCTAGAGATAGCGTTGCTCTATCCAGCGCAGGAGATTTCGTATCAGAAAATCGTTGGCCAACTTCAGGAGTCTGGAAGTGTTGAGACAGTTAAAAGCTACTTGAGCATTCTCGGTTCAGCATACTTGATTCAAACTCTTGAGAAGTTCTCAACTCGCTCGATATCAGTCAAGAGTTCAAGCCCAAAGATCCTCCCCCTGTGCCCTGCCCTTGTGCATGCGCTCCAGAGTCCGTCAGAGATCCTCAGCAATCCCAGCTGGCGTGGTCGGGTTCTCGAAACCGCTGTAGGCGCGCACCTTGCCAAGCTGCCGAACACCAAGCTTTTCTACTGGAGGGACGGAAGGGATGAGGTGGATTTCGTGATTAAGAGCGGCTCTCATGTTTTAGGGGTAGAGGTAAAATCCGGCGGCCAAGTCACAGGCAAAGGAGTAGCCGCCTTCAGGGCTCAGTTCAAGGGAGCTCGATGTGTCACACTCGCTGAGCCACTTGCACTTCAACTGCTCGAACAAGATAGCGCCACCTCCGCATGTTTCGAGTGGTTGAGGTCGATTGCGGTTTGACGTAGAGAAACGAGGCATAATGTACTCTGCAATCTTTCCACCGCAGAGAGTATGCGCTGCGTTTGGAACGCTCTTGAGAACTGGTCCGATACCGCCGGAAGTGTCACGCTGTTGGATATTACGCCCAGTCCCCTTAATGGCTTCTCGCCTAGAAAAATGCCGCCCACGTTTAAAATTAGCCTTTTGAGCGACTATAGTGCTGTGCAAAAGTCCGTGGCAGTAAAACTGGCAAGACTGTTGTCAGTACATCACTATAAGTTATTGTTTTGATTCGCATCCGCGAATCGATAGCATTCTCCAAAAGCCGAGATTTGGCTACGGACTTTTGGAGAATGCTATATCGGCAAGAGTTTCGGAGAAGTAGTTGGGCTGCGTGCAAAAATCGGATTGATTTTCCTCGCGATTTTGGATTCCGCAGAGATTCTTACCTAGAGTGTGCTATCGTGACACCGACCTATTTCTCATAAACGATGACAAGGCTCTTTAAAAAATGGTGCACAACCGTCAGATCCGAATAGCTCTTCTCGGTGAACACAACCTAGCCTCTGAAACTCATATCGCAACAGATGCGGCGATAAGCCATTCTGCCGTAGCTCTTGATGTGCAGATTGAAGCTCAGTGGATCTCAAGTCGAGTAATAACTCCCGAACTCCTGACAAACTTTGACGGGTTGTGGGTAGCCCCTGGACCACCTCATGTTGATATGGAGAGGTCTCTGGAGGCCATCCGGCATGCTAGAGAACATGGGATTCCAACTTTTGGTAACTGTGGCGGATTCCAGCTGATCGCGCTTGAAGTCGCCAGAAATCTCCTGGGGATTCACGATGCTCAGCACGGGGAGTATGCCTCTTCTGCTCCTGTAAAAGTAGTTGTTCCTTTAAGCTGCTCGCTGAGGGGCCAGGAGTTGCCGATTCAGATAACCGAACAGTCACTTGTTGGAGGGCTGTATAGGAGAACCCATATAGTCGAGCGTTACTACTGTAGCTTTGGAATAAATCCGTTGTATCGGGCGCATTTCTTCGCTGATCTAGTTTCAGTCACGGGCGTTGATGACACGGGAGAGATTAGGGTGTTGGAGGTGCCTCAGCATCCGTTCTTTCTTGCGACTTTGTACGTGCCACAGGTTCAGTCCTCAGCCATGTCTCCTCATCCACTAGTAACTGGATTTATCAGGTCAACTCTATCCGGGCGATAATTCACCATGACGACCGAAGCACAAGCTGACATACGCCGCGAGGTTACGCGATTCTACATACTCTCTGCCGCCTCGCAGTTCCTGATCGATTCAAGTATCTGGTCCTTTTATCTCACCGAATACTGCAAACTATCACTTACGCAAGCCGTGGCTTTTCATGCGGCCACCACAGTAGTCAGCGGTCTACTAGACCTTCCAACCGGCTCGTGGGCAGATCGCTTTGGCAGAAGATACGTGGTCATCCTGGGCTTTCTCGCGCGGGCACTGGCGTCTCTCTTAATGTTGGGAGCCAGCTCAACTCTGATCTTAGTC
>JBIIEK010000228.1:0-4227 GCA_044237895.1 Bdellovibrionota bacterium | reverse complement strand
TGCACGCGAGCAGTACGGGTAGCGCCCCCCCGACCGGTCCCCTACTGAGAACCGCGCCAGCAACCGAAAGCCAAAACAGGAGCGCCGCTCTCTGAGACAAATGACGGTCTAAAGACCAACGAACTGGGTCTGAATGAGCCAACGAACAGAGAGCTGCCCACACGAAAAAGGCGAAGGTCATATCAACCATCGCTTGGGTTGCCATGATGTGAAAGCCATAGGTGAGGGCGAGGATAACCGGAGCAATAATCGTTGCGGCTGACAAATTGAATGATCGGTCCTCACGTTCAATAAGGAACGCGACTCGCCGACAAAACAGACCAACACATACAAGGAGGCCACACGCGAAGAAAACGGAGGGGAGCCTAGCAGAGAACTCACTGACGAACGGCTCCCGTAAACTAAGCCCATATCCGACCCAGTGAAAAAGGGGTGGTTTCGAGGGTACTATTCCGTTGCGGAGCGGAAGAACGAGCTCTCCCGTTCTCCTCATCACGTCGATAACCTGAGCTTCGCGAGCTTCAGAACTACCACCTATCTCAGGAACTCCCACTGTAGCGAGTTGCATTACCAGATAGGTGGCTACCAAGAGAAACAGGTGCACTAAATAGCTATCTTCACGACGGATGCGGGACATTCTGGTAGCCGTTCATAGATACGAGGTACGCCTTGTAGTGTCCCACGAACTCAACCAAGGCTCAACGACCTTCGCGACTCACGTACCGTGCACCAGGGATCGGTAACGCGTCACCTCACTGGGGCTGCCGGTAATGAGGGCTGACTTTTGATGAATATCGGAAGGGGTAATCTCAACTATCCTATCGGGCCCGTTAATCGCCAAACCTCCCGCTTGCTCCATAATGAAGGCGAGTGGCATACACTCGTAAAGGAGTCGTAGCCTCCCCGCTGGGCGTTTGGCGTCCACGGGGTATAAAAACACCCCCCCTTTTCGTAACGTGCGGTCGAAATCCGCTACAAGCGAGCCGACGTACCGGCCGGTGTACGGCCCACCGGCAGTAGCATCGTGGCGTTTAAGTGAGTCGACGTACGATCTGACCCGATCATCCCAGAAGGCGGTATTTCCCTCATTTACACTATAAATGGTCCCCCTTTCCGGCACCCGTATATCTGGGTCAGTAAGGACAAACTCACCGATGCTTGGGTCTAGCGTAAAGCCGTGAACCCCTGTCCCCGTCGAATACACGAACGAGGTCTTTGCGCCGTAGACGGAGTAGCCGGCGGCCACGATAGCAGCTCCGGGTTGACAGAAGTCGTCATTGATAGCCGCTCGATCCTCATCTTTCTTCCGATAAATGCAGAATATCGTGCCGGTAGGAATATTAGATCCGATATTGGAAGACCCATCGAGAGGGTCAAAGGCGAGTACGTATTTTCCCTCATTATGGGAGGCATCGGTTGCGATTACGCTGTCTCGCTCCTCCGAAACCAGCAGGCCAAAGTGCCCTGACGAACCAAGTAGCTCGACAAGCACCTCATCAGCCTCGTCATCAAGAAGCCTTTTCTGGTCCCCGTGCACATTCGTCTCGCCGGAGTAACCATGCAGACCCTTAAACCCTGCGGTGGCAACCATCTGGCTAATCAGCTTCATCCCTAGCGAGATGGAGACCAAGAGGTCGGAGAGCTCACCGGTACTGTCGGGATACCTCTTCCGCTGAGCGTGGATAAACCTACTTAGAGTTTGGGTAGGAATCATAAGAACCTCGTGCCGCGATACCCTCTCTTAGCCGAGAAAGGGATCTGAGTGCGCTAGAAAAGGGCGCTGTCGTCTCTTTGTATACTGCTAAAGATGGAGCACAATGAGCCTTTGGACCCGGGTCAATCCGGTAGAAGGCTAATAACTCCTGCGGTTCTTCGATTAGTATACAGGGCGCACATCCAACCAACCAAGAATTATTATCACAATCCGGAACTATCGCCGTGATTCACCACCAGAAATCATATGGTTACGGAGACTAAGAGCTAATAACGCGCCCCACGTTGTAAGGACATGCGTTGGCACATCTAAACGTGTGACAACCGACGAACCGTACCAGGCTGCGGATGTTGAGGAAGAGATATCACGAAGCGACTTCCCTTCGGGGTATTATCAAACACCCGCACCTCACCCTGATGGTCAGAGATAACAGAGCTCACGATGGCGAGTCCGAGGCCGGTACCACCCCTCTTCGTGGTAAAATAGGGCTCGAAGATTCGATTCTTATCCGCGGCAGGGATTCCCAGGCCATTATCAGCAAACTCAAGGATCGCCCGTCGACTTTTTCGCTCAAAGGTTATTCGTACATCAATCTTACCACTAGTAGCGTCGACGGCCGCAACCGAGTTGTTCAGAACGTTAATAACTACTCCACGGATCTGCTCCGGATCAAGCAACATCTCAGGGATACGCTCATCGCTCACAAAGGAAAAGGAGATTGCCGGGTGCTGAGCAGTAAAAAGTGAAACTGTGGACTGCGTGAGCGCAACGATGTCAGTCGAGACAAAACGCGCCGTCGGCATCCTCCCGTACTCCGAAAACTCGTTCGCCAACCTCTTAATGATCTCCACATGCTCGACGATCGCTGTCGTACAATCAGCAACTGACTCGGAGATCTCATATCCCTTCAGTAACTTCTCCAACCGTTGGGCCGATAGCTGAAGAGGCGTCAGAGGATTCTTTATCTCGTGCGCGATACGACGCGCGACATCCCGCCATGCCGAGAGATGCTGAGAGCGGGAGATGTCCGTGATATCGTCGAAGAGAAGGACATACCCTAGCGAGAGCCCTTCAGAACCTATAATACGCCCCGCAGTGCAGAGAACCTTGAGCTCACGGCCACCATTATGGACGCGCATCTCAACCTCGGCAACTGAGGGCCCTTCCGCTACTCCACCAGCACCGAGCTCCTCAATCATTGGGCTTATCGCCGTATAATCATCGCCCCTCATAAGATCAGAGAGAAGGGAGCCAGGGATATAGTTAATATGATCTATCTGAAGAAGGGCTCCTGCCGCGCTATTCACCGCCGTTACCCGATTTGTGTTATCGAGAGCGACAACTCCCACAGCAAGATTGGAAAGAATCGTGTCAATCAAGAGACGCCCCCGCTCTGCGCTATCTCGAGACGACCGTAGATCCCTGAGCATCTGATTGAACGACTCGACGAGAGACCCCATCTCATCGTCTCGCATCGGTTGAAGCTCAAAATCATAATTCCCACGAGCAACGCTTTTCGTTCCCTCTGCGAGTTTCTGAATCGGTCCTGTAATCTGTTTCGACACAAAGAATGAGATCCAGATGGCGCCAAAGATCGTCATGAGGTTGAAGAGCGCCAGCGTGAGGAAAAAGTTGCTCTTAAGGGGATGTTTTAGAGATTTCAGCTCTTCATACTCACGAAAGGAGTCGTTCACTATACGCTGGGCGTCTACAATCTCAGAGTCCATCCGAAAGGAGGTTACAAGAATACCGTCCCGTATCTTACCGTAAGCCCGAACAAACTGACTCGCGCCGCGCTCCTCTACGCGCATGGCGAATTCACCCGCCGACGCCTCACGCAACGCGTCCTCTGCCAGCGGAGGCTCCTGAAAGGTATCCACCCCAGCCGCGGGATGAGTAGACTCTATCACCACACCACCATCAGCACCGACCACTTGAATAGAGAAGAGGTCGTTTAGTTGGCGAAGCGATTCGAGACGTTTCGTCGAGATGCCTCTAGCTTCTCCGACGCTTCTAATGTCTTCGCGAAGGCGGGCGTTCGCCGTTTTAACCGCATTCTTAATCCCCGCCACGTGTTGTCGTGCAATTGATACGGACCCGCTAACCGCGCTCTCTACCTGGGTACTAAACCACCCTTCCATAGCGTTGTTAATCAGACCACTCGCCACCATGAAGGATAGCGTCATGGGAACAATCGCGATCAACACAAAGGCTCCCATGAGCCGAGACCGAAGCTTCGCCCCAAGAATTCCCTTTCGACGCTCGAACATCAGCTTCACGACGTTCCTACCCACCATTACGATGAGGACGAGGAGCGCCATGATATTGAGGTTGACGAGGAGGAAAACAAGAAGGTTATTGAAGAGAGACTCATCCTCGGGCTGACGACCGAACAGGACATAGCCGACGAGGAGCAGAAAGAACGCGCCGCTCGATCCCAGCGCCCATCCCATCCTCCCCTCGATGTGTCGCAGGAGATTCATCTATGATTACCTCACAGACGAGGAAGGGCG
>JBIIEK010000227.1:0-4255 GCA_044237895.1 Bdellovibrionota bacterium | reverse complement strand
TTCAAACGTTCGCACCTTCGACGATCGTCCCTGGAGGGCCGGCGGCCCCGCCGGCCGCAGGTACAAATGTTTCGATGTGGTTGATGTCGCGGGTCGCGGCAAGCCGGCGCCTATCCCCCGATCACCTTCTCTACCGGCCAATAATCAACGTGCAACGCCTCCGCTGTCGGGCGATTGGTCAGGTGTCCCGCGTAGCATGTCAGTGCATTTTGAATCGGCTTCGAAGAAGTGAGCGCCTTCTCCACCCCCTCATTCGCCAGTTGTTTGATGTAAGGAAGCGTCGCTGATGTTAGCGCATAGGTGGAGGTTCGTGGCGTTTGCGCCGGCATATTGCATACGCCGTAATGGATCACGCCATCTACTTCGTACACGGGGTTGTCCAAGGAGGTTGGTTTGCTCGTCTCCGCGCACCCCCCTTGGTCGATACTGATGTCGACGAAAACCGCTTGGGGGCCCATCGACGTAATCATCTCTCTCGTAATGATCTTTGGAGTCGCCGCTCCGGGTACGAGGACGGCTCCAATTAAGAGATCCGCGTCCTTGCACGTTGCGGCGAGAGAAGTGGGGGTGGATATAACGGTATCGACGGTAGACCCGAATTTGGTGGAGATTGCGGAGAGTTTCTCTTTGCTAATGTCGACAACGGACACATGAGCCCCCATCCCAACCGCAGTGGCGACGGCCGCTTGTCCGGCAACCCCCGCGCCTATAACGACCACGCGGGCAGGTGGGCCCCCGGTTGCCCCACCCAAAAGCACTCCGCGACCTCCGTTTTGGGAGAGAAGGTAGTAGGCGCCATTGAGCACGGAGAGCTTACCAGCCACCTCGCTCATCGGTTCGAGCAGCGGGAGCTTGCCGTCACCGGTCTTTAAGTTCTCATAGGCAAACGCTGTTACATTATGCGAGAGGAGTTCTGCGGCAACCTTCGGCAAGCTTGCTAGGTGTAGGTAATCAAAGAGAATAAGATCTGAACGGAAGAACTGGAACTCGCTTTCATCCGGTTCCTTAACCTTTACCAGGAGCTCTGCCTTGGTCCACACCTCGGCAAGGGTCTTCACAATCTGACACCCCGCCGCTTCGTATGCTGAATCTGGAAATGAGGAGCCGATACCAGCTCCCGTTTCGATCATCACCGTATGGCCGAGTTGAAGGAGCTCGCGAGCCCCAGAGGGAGTTAGCGCGACCCTTTTTTCCAGAGTTTTTCGTTCTCGGGGTATCCCAATGCGCATAACACGTGCTCCCTAATGAGTGACCTCTCCATGGTACGGCACCCAGGGGGATTTGCGCATGAGAAAAAATGGACTGCGAGATATTCTGACTCATTTAACCGGAATCGGTTCGTGGGGTTAGGGAACGCCGGCGCCGGGCCCCTAGGTGCATTCGTCGCGAGCTCAATGGAGGGGGTCGGCCCCGCTCTGCACATCACAACCCGCTTTTTCGTCTTGCTACCCATGAACGCAAATCTTTCTAGACCCTTGGGTTTACTTGACCCTACTGCTCGACTATAAAAGTGACGGTTCCAAAACGGAATATTTTCAGCGAGGTTGCTGCATGTCCCAACGCACGTCTCACGGCGCTGCTTCTGGCCCTAAGATCCTCGACGGCAAAACCTTGTCGCGCGCAGTCGCTCGCACCGTGACAGCACAAGTCAAAAAGCTCTCTTCCAAAATTAATCGCGCTCCCGGCCTTGCGGTGATCCTCGTTGGAGAAAATCCCGCGTCGAAAACATACGTCGCGTCAAAGCATCGCTTCGCCAAAGAGTGTGGGCTCGAAACATTCGACTCGCACCTGGCTGCATCGGTAACTCGTGAAGAGCTCGCCGCTGTCATTGAAGGCTACAATCACAACGATAAGGTCGATGGTATCCTCCTTCAGTTGCCGCTTCCCGCTCCCCTTGATGGTTCTGAATTCGTTCGAATGATCTCGCCCGAGAAGGATGCCGACGGGCTTCACCCGGCCAATCAGGGATTGCTTCTTCAAGGCGCTCCCGCTCCACGTCCATGTACACCTCTTGGCGTGATGACGATGCTCGATCTCGCCATGAGCGATGTAACGCTTGGTGAAGCAACCACGCTTGCCGATCTCCCTCCGGCCTCGCTCGCGGGAAAAAGCGCCGTGGTGATCGGGCGCTCGCAGCTCGTTGGCAAGCCGATGGGTTTCCTCCTCTTAGAGCGTAACGCGACGGTAACCTTCGCTCATTCAAAGACGACCGATCTTCCCGCTGTGTGTCGAGCTGCTGATATAGTGGTCGCCGCGGTCGGCGTTCCGCGTCTTGTAAAACGCGACTGGGTTAAGCCGGGCGCTCTCGTCCTTGACGTTGGTATCAATCGTCTTGCGGATGGAACGTTGTGCGGCGATGTTGATTACGACGATGTCGCTCCGGTGGCATCGGCGATCACTCCAGTTCCCGGTGGAGTTGGCCCGATGACCGTAGCGATGCTGATATCAAACACGGTGAGCAACTGCGCTCGACGAAATGGAGTAGAGCTATGAAGAGAACCCCTCTCTATGATGAGCATGTTCGCCTAGGCGGCAAGATCGTTGAATTCGCCGGGTGGGAGATGCCGGTTCAATACTCGGGCGTAGTCGCGGAGCACACGACTGTTCGCGAAAAAGTTGGGCTCTTCGATGTCAGCCACATGGGAGAGATATGGGTCACCGGACCTTCAGCAGAAAAGGCCCTTGAGTATCTTACCTGTAACAAGGTCGGGGCGCTCTATGACGGCAAGGCTCACTACAGCGCGATCCTAAACGAGCGCGGCGGAGTAATCGACGACATCATCGTGTATCGCTTCAGTCAGGATCGATTCCTTCTGTGTGTGAATGCGTCGAATGCGGATAGAGATTTCGAGTGGCTCGTTAAGAACAATCCAACTGACGCGACAATTACCAACGCCAGCGCTGAGTACGGACAGATCGCGGTGCAGGGTCCGCGCGCGATAGAGCTCGTTGCGCCGTTATTGAAGGGTGCAGACCTCAACGCGGTAAAAGTTTTCCACTTCTGTGAGGGCGAGATCCTCGGCAACAAGGTTATCGTCGCGCGCACTGGATACACCGGAGAGGATGGCGTTGAGATATTCGTTGGTGCCGACAAGACTGGAGATCTGTGGAGATTGCTCCTTGAGCACGGCGCCGGGTATGGCGTCCTCCCGTGCGGTTTAGGGGCGCGAGACTCGCTTCGTCTCGAGGCCGCGTATCCTCTTCATGGACATGAGCTTGGAGAGGATGTTTCCGCTCTCGAGTCCGGCCTCGGCTGGATAGTGAAGTTCGATAAAGGTGAGTTTCTCGGACGAGGTGCGCTTCAAAAACAGAAAGAGAGCGGAGTTCCTCGTACTCTCGTTGGCTTCTATCTTGATGAGGCCGGAATCGTTCGGCAGGGTGATGCCGTAAAGACCCTCTCGGGAGAGGATATCGGAAGCGCGACAAGTGGCACAAAAACCCCCACAGTAAACAAGGCGCTAGGAATGGCGCTCGTCTCGTCGAAGCACGCCGCGCTCGATACTAAACTTTCATTCGTAGTTCGCGGTCGAGCGATCGCGGGCCATGTAGTGCAACTCCCCTTTTATAAAAAGCCAAATGTATAAACGTTCAAAATAAACGAAGGAGATAACCATGGAATTTCCAGCTGAGTACAAATACACCAAAGATCACGAGTGGGTTCGCGTGGAAGGCGACAAGGCAATCGTTGGTATCACTGAGTTCGCGCAGTCAGAGCTTGGTGACCTCGTATTCGTTGACCTTCCAGCGATAGGAAAGAGCGTCGCGACACACGGCACACTGTGCGTCGTTGAGTCCACAAAGGCAGCGTCAGACGTGTATTCCCCGGTAGCCGGAACGGTAGCTGAGCGTAACGAGGCTCTTTCAAATGATCCTGGACTCATCAATAAAACTCCTTACACGGACGGTTGGATCGTGAAGCTTTCCGGCGTTTCTTCGTCGGAGATAGCAGGTCTGATGTCTGCTGATGAGTACAAGAAGTTGATCAACAAGTAGATACTTTCGGAATAGACCGGGCACCACTTAAGCGAACTATGTTGGCAGAAAAAATGAGCAGAGAAGAGGCACAAGCAGTACAAGGCGCGAGAACGGGATTTGGGGCTTCAGAGTTCCAGCGACGCCACATCGGCCCTAACGCGGATGAGGTGAAGGCGATGATCGCAACGCTTGGAAAGCGGTCGCTCCAAGATGTGATTGAGGCGGTAGTTCCCGCCACCGTTCGACGCGCGAAGCCACTCATTCTCTCTCGCTTTCCCTC
>JBIIEK010000090.1:0-11624 GCA_044237895.1 Bdellovibrionota bacterium | reverse complement strand
GATAAGCCCTAAGAGGTAAGCGCCGATGACGGTGCCCCACATATTGCCCAAGCCCCCAAGGATCATGGCGGCAAACGCTTTGATTGAATAGGTACCGCCCATTGTTGGCTGAATGTTTGTTTCGTATCCGACGAGAACGCCTGCGTATGCCGCCAGAAGGGTCGATACGATGAAGACGCCATACAGAACTCCTCGTTCAGATATGCCGAGGCCCTCGGCTGCCGCTGGGTTTTCTCCGAGAGCGCGTATCCTTCTTCCGATGGGCGATGCATGCACGATGGTTCCCATGATCGCAAAGATACACAACGCGCTGGCGATGATGATTAATTGAGTAGGTGTCATGTATATTCCGCGCCATTCCATACTTTGGCCGTCAGCTTCTGTCGGAAAGGAGCGTACGTTTACCCCGAAAACCATAGAGACGCCGGACTCCAGCATCGACCCGAGCGCTATGGTGGTTACAAAGGGCAGAAGGGGGCTGATCCTTGCAAATGGCATAACAAAGATAGCGAGTGAGACACAACCGAGGAGAACCATTAAAAGCGCAGCGCCGAGAGCTGCCGACGGTAAGGACAGCGCTTCCTGCACCCGTAGTAGGAAGAATGCGTAGGCCCCTACCATCATGATGTGACCGTGGGCAAAGTTTAGGATTCGAGTTAATCCGAATGTGAGGGCTAATCCAGCGCTCGCCAATGCATAAATGCTCCCCGTAATGAGCGAATTGAAGAGCAGTTGTGGAAGGATACCGAGCATGGTGAAAGTGTAGTGCAGGCATGCGGAAGTGTCATGATCTATAAGATGGGCGTGTGGGATTGAATTGGCAGCCGCGGTCCCTCGCCGGCTCCGCGTAAACCTGCACGTACAACCGCTCACGAGATGTGTCTTACCCCTCACCCGCCCTTTAGACGTAGCGCTTTGGGCATTTTAGTAGTACTTGCATCGTTATGCAGGCTCGTTTTCTCAAAGAAATAGCGACGATTATAGCCATCACCTGTTGTTGGGCCATTCCTCAAGCGGGAGCTGATGCCCCTTCCCTGAATATAGGAGTGATACTCCCCCTTACGGGACCGTCGGCGTTTATCGGAGTCACCGGAAAAGCAGCTGTCGATCTCGCCATCGCGCAGCTTCCTCCCGAAGATAAGAAGCGTGTGAAAGTAATCTATGAGGACGACGGACTCGTTGCTAATCGATCCATTGCGGCAGGGCACAAGCTTCTCGATATAGACAGAGTCGATGCTCTCCTTACGTGGTCATCAAGCACCGGACTCTCACTTGCGAGCGTGACTGAGCGCAAACAGATCCCACACCTCTCTATCGCGTCCGATCCTGCCGTGGCCGTAGGTCGGACGTACACCTTTACATATTGGGCGCTTCCGCACGATGAGGCGGACACGTTGTACGAATACCTTGTGTCTTCCGGTAAGAAGCGAGTCGCGATCCTTGCGGTGGCTCACAATGGATTGCTTGCGACCCGCGACGCCTTTATTGACGAAGCCAAGAGAGATGGCCGAGTGCAGATTGTAGCGCATGAGGAGGTTGCCCCAGATGTTCAAGACTTTCGCGGAGTGCTTGAACGTATAAAGTCGAAGGGCGACATCGACGCGTTTATTCCGATCTTTTTCCCAGGGCAACTTTCGATCGCGGTACGGCAGGCCCGTGCTCTGGGTATTACGGCGCCCCTCGTAGGCTTTGAGACCTTCGAGGATAAAGATGAGATCCTTGCCGCTCAGGGGCTCTTCTCGGGCGTGGTATTTGCTACCGGCGCAGACCCGTCGCAGGACTTTATCGATGCCTTCCAGAAGGCGAATCCGGGTGCCACTATGTATACTGCGAGTAACTGTTATGATTCTATACGATTGCTCATCGAGGCTTCTCGGATCGGTAAGGATGGGAATACCGTGTCGACATTCCTGCGGAGTTTGAAAAATTACAAGGCCGTGTCAGGTATTATTTCAGCGACGGGAGACAATCGGTTCTCACTCCCAACAACACTCAAGACAATAGACAAGAATGGGCGGGTTGTCCGGTTTAAATAGTGTCAAGCCACTCTGTCAGTTTCGTTCTGATCATATCACGAACAGATGCCGCGAAAGCGATCGTATCATCGTCCTCTCCTTGTGCTTTAGAAGGATCGGGGAAGTTCCAGTGGAGGCGGACATATTCGCCGGGGAAGATAGGGCATCGCTCGGCGGCCTCTTTATCACACACCGCGATAACATAATCGAAATGTCGACCTGAGGTGGCTATCTCTAGGACACTCTTTGGTGTGTGATGAGAGATATCAACTCCAACACCCCGCATCGCTTGCACTACGAATGGATTGAGCGTGCCTGGTTCTAGGCCGGCGCTTTCGACCTCAAATCGATCGCTCGCAATATGTCTGAGCCACCCCTCTGCCATTTGGCTACGGGCGCTGTTGTGGATGCAGATGAAGAGAACTCGTTTCTTGTGTATTCCCACTATTTTTTGCGGGCGAGAGATACGACCGAGGGTGCTGCTTGCGGGGGACAGCAGAGCTCTGGGGCAAGGCATGCAGTGTGACGCCCCGATAACGAGATGATGGTTTCATTTCCGAGCTGTTTGGTGCTTGAGATAGGGAATTGGGTCACAAATCCGATATCGTGCTCAACATCCATCTCAAGATCATCCGAGCCAGTTATCACTGAACCTTTTTCAATGATGCCGAGAAGTTTTTTGGCAGTGAGTCGATGGTCTACATCGTCTGCTACCCAGGTTTGTAGCCTGCAAAGGGACTCTTTGCGCACGGTTCCGCCGCAATCGATGAAGTGCTTGTCTATTCGGGCAACCTCGGTGACGTGAGCGTGCGGCGGTGACAGCTGCCCATCAGGAAGTTCAAAGCGTATAGTGGTATCCGGGTACGTTCTGAGGTGTGAGAGTAGTTCGCTTTTTAGCATATAGGGGAATCCTACCTTTTTTAGAGCTGACTAGTATGATCGGCTTGTGGTGCGCATACGTAGAGATTGCTGTGTAGCTGCTAGGATATTCCGGTCAGCGATTGCGCGCCTAAGTAAAAGAGATAAGCGCATATGGCACTTATCGGGATAGTGAGGATCCAAGCGTAGAGGATGCGCACGGTGATGCCCCACCGTACCGCAGATACGCTTTGGCTAGCTCCAACGCCCAATATCGAACCACTGATACAGTGAGTCGTTGATACCGGTAGCCCATAGTGGGAGGCGGTCATAATGACCGCTGCTGCCGCGGTTTCGGCGGCAAATCCGTGTACAGGCTTTAGGTCGATAATTTTTGTCCCGAGCGTCTTTATAATTCTAACTCCTCCGGCAGCAGTTCCAAGGGCCATCGCCGAGGCGCTTGCTAAGACGACCCACGACGGCACAGGAAGTTTTGGTCCGGTCATCTCAATCGCCCCGTAGGCTACGAGAGCCATGGTGATGACACCCATCGTCTTCTGAGCGTCGTTACTTCCATGAGAGAGCGCCATGAATCCTGCCGAAAGCATTTGGAGCCGTCGGAAAAGCCCTGAAACCCCGACAGGGGCGGCTCTGCGGAAGATCCAAAAGAGAAGGAGCATAACGAGGAACGCAACAAACATGCCGAGGAGGGGGCTTGCCACAAGGCTCGTACAAATTTTTATCATCCCGGCGCTTTGTATCGAGGAGGGGCCGCTATGAGCGAGTCCCGCGCCAACGAGTCCGCCAACCATCGCGTGCGATGAGGAGGAGGGGATCCCGTAATACCAGGTGAAGAGGTTCCAGAAGATAGCGCCGATCAGAGCTGCGAGAACCACCCCCAAGGTGATCGTCTCAGGGGTGATGATCCCTTTTCCGATAGTGCTTGCTACGGCGGTACCGGTAAGGGCCCCTACAAAGTTCAGGATGGCTGCGAGCATTATCGCGGTTCTCAGGGGGAGGACTCCCGTGCTGACTACCGTTGCGATCGCATTAGCTGTGTCGTGAAATCCGTTGATGAAGTCGAAGATCAGCGCGACTACGATAACGGCAATGACGAGGGTTAGCATATGTTATGAGTTCTTGATGACAATTGAAGAAAGGACATTACCTACGTCGTCGCAGAGATCGAGGCTGTCCTCGAGTCCCTCGAGGAATTCCTTGTTCTTGAGAAGTCTGATTGCGTCTGTCTCGTGCTTGAACATTGAAGCTATCTCGGTTCGGAATATAACGTCTCCTTGGTCCTCGTAGCTTTTAATTGTTTTGCTATGCTTCCTAATCTCAAGGAAGCTACTCTTCGATCCTAAAACCTTTACGGCGTGGCATATCTCTTCACACGCGCTTTCAATAAGCTTGGCGAGCTCAAGGCTTCCCGAGGGTAGCTCCTCCATAGAATGAACGGTTATCTGGAGAGCCGTCGAGTAAATACCGTCCGTTATTCCCTCTAATTCAGAGCCCAGCTTGTAGATGTCTGACCGGTCGATTGGGGTGACGAAGGTGCGGTTCAGCTCTTTGTACACCTCGATGATCACTCGATCTGCTTCAAGCTCAACTTCCTTAATCTTCTTAATTGTTATCTCTCGGGTTGAACGATTGGAATCTGAAACACACTCGACCAAAAGTTTGCTCGCGTCGTGAGCGCGTTGAGCGCCTCTCTCTAGTAACGTGAAAAAGTGTTCTTCTCGAGGGAGGAGCCATTTTATCGCACGGTCGAGCCACATATCGGTTTCGCCTAGTTGAAAAAAGTTATCGGGTAACTCGTAACCGATAATGCGGAAGGTTCATAGTGGCAACCTCACCAAATTGGCTCGGAACGATGTTTTCCGGGTGTCGTTGTTCTGATGGCTAAAGCGGGCGTTATACAAGGGCATTGCCGAAAGAACACAGGGGTATCTACATAGATCTGTTGTGGATTTTTTTAAGGCTCTAAGTGGGTGCCCTCGTTTGGAGGGTCGTTTGCACAGACAGGGGAGCCACACGTTCACTCTACCTCACGTATGCGCTTCATGGGGGAGGGGGACTATGTGGCTTAACCCTCTATCTCTCTTATAAGCTCGGCCAGTTCTTGGGCGCGACGCTGAGCTGCCTGATTCTGGAAGATCCGCCACTTTGCGTCGAAGATGCCCCCGACGACTCGAAGGATAGAGCATACAAGAGGGGTCTCTTCTCCGGCCACCAAGTCTCGGTCCTCTTCTTCGAGGCGACTCTTCAGTAAGAGAACGAGGCTTGTTAGATCTCGCGGCAGTTCGAGCATCTCTAGCTGGCAGCAGGCAGCGCCCGTGCCTAGGCTCAGCATCGTCCCATTTCTGAAAAAGTCGCCGATTACGAGATTGAACTGAGAGAGGTGTCCAAGGATGTTGAAGATGAATTTCCGCTCGATCGGCTTCCGTGTCTTCATCATTGCCGCGACAGTTTCAGCGGATTGCCCGACAAGATGTCCTTCGGTTATCCCGTAAACATCCAGAATAATGTTGTCCACTTTCCGCTTGCATTGAAGCTTGTATCCGAGAGCGGTCTCTTGTTGCTTTTTTGGAAATTTGGCGAAGCCGCCGATATCTTCAGGTTGAATATCGTTGGCTACGATGGCGAATCGTTCAAGGGCTCTGATGTTGTGTGGCGTGAGCTCAAGGCATCGGTCAAAAACTCGCGCGGTTCGGTCGATGTCGTATTTTCGCAAACCGAAGTGGTACCAGCCTATGATCTCTAGAGCGAGCGACACGAGGCCATGTTGCGATGGTTCGAAGATGGCGGGAAACTCCTCTGTGCGGACCTGACGAATAGCCTCGAAATCAGGGAATCCCAAGAAGGTGAGTATGCGCCATGCGAAACCCACTGCTTCAGATACCGCCTTTCGATCTCCTGGACTTGATTCAGCCAACTCAAAGCGTTCGCGCAGCTCACGCATCGCGGCTTCGGCCTGTTGCTCGGCGAGCAGCGGCGCTCCGATTCGATTGTTGTACGAGCGAGAGGGATTAATCTGATCCCTTCGAGGATGCTTGTTGTTGGACTCACCAGATCTCACGCCCGCACGATACCTCACATCGCGGTCGATATTCCAGAGCTAGGTCACAGGCATTTTAACGGTACAAAGAGCCTATTTGCCCAATCCAAGTAGCGCTTCTAGGCTCTATAAGTACTTAAAACTAAAGTTTGGAGTAAGTGTTAGTAGGGACTGGTATATGAGCTTAATAACCGCCTCGACATCCTTAATCTCTGCCATCTCTACCGTTGTGTGCATATAGCGCAAAGGGAGAGATATGAGGGCCGAAGGGATACCTCCATTAGAGTAGGCGAAGGCGTCTGTATCAGTGCCGGTAGCACGAGAGACTGAATCTCTCTGGAAGTCTATCTTGTTCTTTTCTGCTGTAGTGATGATCAGGTCTAGCAATTTGTTGTGGACCGCCGGTCCGTAGGTGAGCACCGGTCCTGCGCCGCATCGAGTGTCTCCCTCTACTATCTTATTGATAAGAGGTGTGGAGGTGTCATGACAGACGTCGGTGATGATAGCCGCGTTCGGTTTGATCGTATGAGCGATCATCTCCGCTCCACGCAAACCGACCTCTTCCTGTACGCTGTTGACGATGTAGAGTCCGAAGTCGAGCTTCTTCTTGTTAGTTTTGAGAAGTCGCGCGACCTCCGCGATCATAAATCCACCGATACGATTGTCGAGAGCTCGACCCACGAAGTAACGGTTGTTTAAGGTCATGAACTCATCTTCGTAGGTTATAACGCAGCCAACGTGAATCCCGAGGGCTTCCACTTCTGCTTTGTTTTTGGCGCCTACATCAAGAAAGATGTTTTTAAGGGAAGGGGCCTCCTCTTTTCCGTCGCTGCGGGTATGGATTGCCGGCCAACCAAATAACGCTTTCACCATCCCTTTTTTTGTGTGGATGTTCACCCGCTTGGACGGTGCTATCTGGTGGTCGCTTCCACCATTACGGCGCACGTAGATCAGACCGTTGTCGGTGATGTACGCCACAAACCAAGATATCTCGTCGGCATGAGCTTCAATGACTACCTTATACGATGCCTTTGGATTGATGATACCGTAAGCCGTTCCGTAGTTGTCGACATCGACCTTATCAACGTACGGCTTAAGATATTCAAGCCACATCTTTTGTCCGGGGGCCTCAAAGCCAGTGGGAGAGGGATTGTTAATATATTTCTCGAGGAAGGTTCTCGACGCCGCAGTGATGATGGTTGGCTTGTAGGCGGATTTTGATGGAGCTTTTTTCGGCATAGGGTCGCCTCTCGTGTCTCTCTAACGGAAGTGTATTTTCGGTCGTTTGGACGTCTCCGTACCATCGCAGCTCTCGATTAGGCTGTCCACACATGAGTTTGATGGTGTCGGTTATGACCTGTTCTGCCGCGTGCCAGTGAGGTAGAGCGCGATGGCGATCCAAATGCAGCCGAAGGAGAGGAGTCCATTAAACGTGAGGGGGCTCATAAACACGAAGAGAGATACGAGTAATTGCAATGATGGGGAGAGGTACTGAACGATTCCGAGTACGGAGAGAGGTAGGAGCTGGCTCGCACGTACGAACCAAAGGAGGGGGAGAGAGGTGCAAATTCCTGTTAGGACCAATAAGAGGGTTGTTGTTGGGCCGACCGAGAAGAGGTGAGATTGGTCCGTGGTTGAGAGGAGAAAAAGGTACCCGAGTGCTAGGGGAGACAAGAGAAGAGTTTCCACGGTAAGCCCGGCGAGAGAGCTGATGGAGATGCGTTTTCGGATGAACCCGTACAGTGAGATAGATACCGCGAGGGTTACCCCTACCCACGGGAATACTCCAGCATCGAGCGCTTTAAAGAGAACACCCAAGGCGGCGATCCCCACGGCTACTTTCCTTCGTCTTGAGAGGGGCTCTTTTAGGATAAAGGCTCCTAAGGCGATCGTAATAATTGGCGACAAGAAGTAGCCCAGGCTCGCTTCAATGAGGTGGCCATGATGCACACCCCACACGTACACAAGCCAGTTTAGCGCGATGAGGAAGCCGGAGGACGCAAGAAGTAGTATGTGCCGTGGAGACCTCAACGCGGCGAGGACTTCATCAAGGACTCCCTTTTTAAACACGGACAGCGACAAAAAAAGGAGGGACCAAACCACGCGATGAGCGATTATTTCTAAACTGGGGATAGCGGAGAGTTGAATCCAGTAGAGCGGAAGGAGTCCCCATGACGCGAAAGCGGCTATTCCATAGATCATACCCGAGCGGGTTGATGTGTGAGACATGATGAAGCTCCTTTGAAAGGCATCCTTCTTCTAAGGCGGAACTTCTGGGTTTTCAAGGTGGGTTCTTAACCCGTATGGTCATGGGGGCTAGAAAGAGGGGAGGAGCAGGATGTCTGTAACCGTGACGTTCCTTGGGGCCGCCGGCACCGTGACCGGGTCGTGTTATCTGGTCTCGGATGGCAAAACTTCTGTGTTGGTGGATTGCGGGATCTTTCAAGGGGAGCGGAGCTGGCGCGAGAAGAATTGGGAGCCACCACACTTTGCGCCTACCGATATTTCAGCTGTTCTTTTAACGCACGCGCACATTGATCATATCGGGATGTTGCCGCGGTATTACCGCTGCGGATTAAAGGCACCGGTATACTGTTCGCCAGCTACCGCGGAACTTGCCAAGCTCCTTCTCGTGGATAGCGGAAGCCTGCAGGAGGAAGAAGCAAACTTCCGCGCCAAGCATAAGCGCTCTCGGCACGATCCACCACTTCCGCTCTACACACAGAGAGATGCGATCGACTCCCTTGAGCTCTTGCGCGCCGTTCCCGTGGGACAGCCCGTAAATATAACTGATTCGATCGTCGCAACGTGGGCTCCCATGGGCCACATACTTGGAGCATGCTCTATTGCCCTCGATATTGCGGGAAAGCGAATCCTTTTCTCTGGAGACGTGGGTCGGTACGGAGAGCCCATCCTCGTTGATCCAAAACCAGCACGGCTTGGAGACCTCCTTGTCGTGGAATCGACGTACGGCGACCGCGAACATCCATTTGTTAATACGAAAGAGATGCTTGCGGAGGTGGTAAATCGGACAGCCGAGAGAGGTGGCCTGGTCCTGATCCCGAGCTTTGCCGTTGGAAGAACCCAAACTCTGCTCTATCACCTGCGCGCCTTAAAAGAAGCGAGGAAGATCCCGGATATTCCCGTGATTGTTGATAGCCCGATGGCTCTCGACGCTACCGATATCTACCGTCGTCATATCGATGAGTACGATGCTGCAGCCAGGGGGCTTCTTGATAGCGGATTTCTTCCCTTCACCATGCCGAAATTATATTTCATCAGGGACCGATCGGAGTCTATCGCATTAAATTCGATCGATGAGCCGATGATACTGATATCTGCAAGTGGCATGTTGAGCGGTGGGCGGGTACTCCATCATTTGAAGAATCGGGTTGGGGACCCTAGAAACACGGTCCTCTTTGTTGGATTCCAACCGCCAGGCTCTCGAGGGGATTGGCTAAAAAAGGGTAATGATACGGTTCGAATTCTCGGAGAAGACATTCCTGTTCGCGCTCAGATAGCTGAGATAAGCGGATTGAGCGCCCATGCGGATAAAAACGAATTACTGCGGTGGGCTCGCTCGTGTGAGGGATCTCCCGGCAAGGTTGCAGTCGTTCATGGAGAACCTGAGGCGGCCAGGGTGTTCGCAGGAGAGCTCAAGCGGGCATTCGGATGGAATGTGGTTATTCCGACGTATGGAGAGACCGTAGAAATTTAGACGTCTTCGCAAAAAAGGTCATTTATATGTGTGCCAGGAGGGCCTGCGGTCTGGCTTGCAGCGACCTGCGATATCAAACAAATTGAAACATTTGTCCCGGAGCCCTTCCTCCATAGGTTGACCACACGAGGGGGATGAGGTGCTAGAAAATCATTGCCACAACGGCGCTTCTCCGGGAACATACTGAGATGGACTATGTGAACTTCGTATATGGTGAGACGTCGATAAAATTCGAATGTTTCAAAAACGACAATACCGTTAAGCACGTCACGGGCATTCTTACCGGGGATACTTACAAGCACGTTCCGTTCGTGCCCAATGTGAGCACGGTTGTCGATGTGGGCGCGAACATCGGCGCGACGTCTACTCTATTCTCGTGCTGGTACCCTACGGCGACTATCTTCTCAATAGAGCCACAGAGAGCGCCCTACGAGATGCTCGTTCGAAATTCGCAACGCAATCCAAATGCGAAATGTTTTAATTTCGGACTCTTTAATTGCGATAAACGCGTTCCGCTCTATCACTCGTGGGCAGAGACTGGCACCGCGTCGATCGGAAAGAGTTTTCTCAATACCGCGGATGCTGAGGAGATAGTGTTGCGGGACGCCGCTACGTTTTTTCGCGAGCAGCAGATCGAGACGATCGATATCCTTAAGATCGACACCGAGGGGTGCGAAACTCAAATCCTTTCGTCGATTCGAGATAAGATTCCACATATATGGGTAATCTATCTTGAGTATCACAGCGAAGAGGATCGTCGTCTTATCGATGCAATGCTTGCTCCCACGCATGTCCTGGTTAGGGCTAAAGTCGAAAAGGCTCACTGTGGTGAGCTGCACTACGTTCGGTCAGATTTAGGTCAGTTTTGGCAAGAGCTTCACATCCACCGAATTAAGACCCACGAGTGAGCTACCGCCATTGAGCCCATTGTGTAATCGATGAGTTAAGGCTCTTCCTGATGCCTGATCGGCCGTCTTGACGCCCGCTCGCCAAGTCGTTATCCTCGCGGCGACTCTTATCCAGAGAGGCAGAGGGACCGGCCCGATGAAGCCTCGGCAGCCTGAGTAAAAACTCAAGGTGCCAATTCCGGCAGACGCGTTTGCTTAGTAATAGGCTCACCGCATTCTGGAAGATGAGAGAGAATGTTCCACTTTCTGTGGTTTTAACGTTCATCTTTCCCCTTCAAGAAAGCGATAGTTGGTTGAGAACGCAGAGCGCGTCCGCCGATAACTGTGGATTTCGAGTCACTGTAAAGGGTGATTCATGTTTGCGCACGACGTACCGAAGTATGACGCGATGGCCTCTGACGCCTCAGAGAGGCCGTCTGACAGGGTAGCCTTTCCGGAACGAGGCTTTGTTGTCGACCACGCGACGGATCCACTCCGACACTATGTAGCAGATCTTCCGGCTCGCTTGCGTGATGTTACTACGCGCGTGGCAGAGCCTATCGCTCCAACTACGTCAACAACTCACGGCGCAAAGACCCTGGCGGAGTTCGCCGCCCTTAAAGACCGAGAGGCGAGTGGCACGTTGAGGCCGGACGAAGCCGAGTATTTTCGATACGGAACCCCTATTACTCGTCGATTAGAATCTCGACTCGCTCGTCTTGAAGGGGGGGAGGCCGCGGTGGTTTTTCGAAGTGGGATGGCCGCTATAAGCGCCGTTATAGATTCGGTACTGCCTCTTTCAGGTGAGACAGGCCATGTGATCGTTGGCACCGAGGGATATCGGCAGACTCGCAACATCCTTGATAAGATGGTCAAGCGTAGACAGGTCGAACTGACCGTGATTCCGATGGATGAATTTAATGAAGTTTATAAACATCTCAAGCCGAATACCGTCGCGGTATTTTACGAGAGCATCTCGAATCCCTACCTTCGTGTTATCGATGTTCAGGATGTAAAAGCGCAGATAGTCGCGGCAGGTTCGAAGGCGCTGAATATCGTTGATCATACGTTTGCCAGTCCGATCCATC
>JBIIEK010000060.1:0-15162 GCA_044237895.1 Bdellovibrionota bacterium | reverse complement strand
GGGATGGAAAGGACTCAATCTCGACATGCCTCACATCACCGGTTCCGATGTGGCCGGAGAGGTTATGGCTGTTAACAGTCCGGGAACAACGTGGTCCCCCGGCACTCGCGTCATCGTCAACCCAGGAATCATAACGCACGATGATGAGTGGACCCGCAAAGGGGAAGACAGTTTGAGTCCTGGATTCAAAATCCTCGGGGAGCAGGTAAAGGGCGGACTCGCTGAATACGTATGCGTTCCTGTGGGGAACCTCTATCGACTGTCAGACTCGATATCATTTGAGGACGGTGCAGCTCCACTCTTGGTAGGGCTTACATGCTGGAGGATGCTCTTTAAGAGAGCCCAACTACGACCTGGCGAGAGCGTTCTTGTCGTCGGCGCTGGGGGTGGGGTCAATTCGCTCTCTATCCTGCTCTCAAAAGCTGCCGGCGCGTCTGTTATCGCACTCTCCTCCACCCCTGATAAGATCGAAAAAGCTCGACAACTTGGCGCAAGCTCGGTCATCGACTACACACAGCATCACGATTGGCCAACGGAGGTTCTAAAACTTACCAAGGGCCGCGGAGTAGATGTGGTCATCGACAATGTGGGCGCAAAGACGTTCTCAAAAAGCTTGCGATCAGTAGCTCGAGGAGGGCGGATCGTAACCGTTGGGAATACAAAGGGATACGAACTCTCGTTTGATAACCGACTCCTGTTTACAAAACAGGTCTCGCTAATCGGCTCAACCATGGGCAGCCGCTCAGACTTTACAGAAGCGATGGAGTTCATCTTCCAAAACAAGATCAGGATTCCGATCGATTCTGTCGCCCCACTCTCCGATGGCCTGAAGATGATCAAGCGTCTAGAAGAGGGGCAGCAATTTGGAAAGATCGTACTTAAGCCGTAGGCGGGGCAACGTGAGAGATAGCTCGCTTAACATCGTCTGGCGATACTGGAAGGTTCCGTAGCGCAGAGACCTCTTGAACAATCGCCTGAACACTACCGCGCCAGTTCGGGAGGTAGTGTAATTGAAGAGAACCAAAGAGCAGATCCTCAAGGCTCGTAACCTGATCACTCGCGAGAGCAAGCGCTACCTCACCTTTCAAAACGCCCGGACAGATCTCCTTAAAACCTTCTTCGAAGCTTTCAAGGTACCGCACACGACCGCGCCACCGCCTGACCACGATCTCGATGGTCGCCTCAGCCACTCCCTTCGTGCGAGCGAGGGCCCTAAAAGCGCTAACCTCACAAGCCCTCTCGGACCCGGGTAACTCTCGCACACCACGTGAATATGCTTTCCGAGAGAACTCGCCCAGACGAGGCAGAAGCTCCCTCTGTACGGCACGCGAGATACCCTCCAAATCCCATGGATACCTCTCTTCTATGATCACAAGCCCGTTTTTTTGAGTGACGGATGTGCGCAACGCTCGTCGACGGCCTGTCTTCGCACGACTCACTTCCTGTTGGAGATCCCATCCAGCCTCCCGACAAGCCTCTTGGATAAGAACTGTGATATCCTCTTCTACAGGAACGGCTCCTGTAAAATGCAGAGACACCTCAACAAGCCCCTCCGCGACCTTCTCAATTACCGCCAAAGAGCCATCTGAAAGCTCCAAAGAGAGCAGCGGCTCACCGGAGCGAATATTCCTTGGCTTGACCGAACACACCGAAACAACAACGGGCCTCTCCTGATTTTGGTTTGGTACCAGCGGCGTTCCCAAGCGAGTAACCACCGGAGAACCTTGAGAGGGCTGAACGACTACAGCCTTCACCGTCACTTCTTGAAGCACACCAGATAGCAGATCTCTTACTCCGATCCGAAACGTTCCTTCATCCGGGACCCGCTCAACAAACGCAGCGTCGGCGTTTGACAGCACAAAAGCGCCCTCTTGTCGTGCCGCGAGCACGAGCTCACGGGTTAAGACCCGTTCGTCGAGGTCGGGGACTCCCAAAGCGCGCCTTGCAGTGGGCGAAGCGCTCCACATGCGCCGTATAATACCGACGACCATCGATCTAATTCGACCGATCGCAAGCCCCCGGTCCATCGGCATAAACTCCGCGAGATCCCCTAAGATTCTCCGAGAGAGAGTCCTCACTCGTAGAGCCGATCCAAGCATTCCCAAGATCTCAGAGCGAAAAGCGAAAAGAAATCTTCCTCGCCACCGTTCGGCACGGTCGCCGTAGAATCCGCGCTCTATAACCAGCACTCTGAACCCGCGTAAAGCCGCGTCACGAGCCACAAGCGCCCCAATCGCACCGCCACCAATTACGAGAACATCAAGAGCGCTACGCTCGCTCAGCTTCTTAAAGATAGCCTCACGCGAAAGGAGCGTTGCAAACGGCCCATCATCCGTATTCGCTGGCTCAAGCTCCATGGGATAAAGAGAGACGAAGGAATGGCTCATTTACTTTACCTTCCACCGTACCAACCGCGGGAATCCGACCTGCCATGTGCCAGCAGCGATGTCTTTAAACACACATTCACCTGCGGGAGATATCCGCTCACGACGCTCAGAGGCGAGCCCGTCCACGTTTGAAAGGACACACTCCGCACCAGCTTCCTTAGGGTTCTCGATAACAAGAATCACCTGAGAAGAATCATCCACAACCTTCACCGCTCGCGACAGGCCAACCCCATCAACGATGCGAAGCTCCGCGGCATAAGCCGCCGCTGCGCTCCCTAAAATCACCACTGAGGTGAAGAATAATCGTGTACGCATGAGACCTCCTTATGACCCGATATCGCGTCTCGTTCTATTTCCCCTGAGTTGTATCATATCAACCGCCTTGTAGGCTGAACGACGGGCACCCTCAAGAGACTCTCCGAGACCAACGATACTTAACGTTCGACCTCCAGTGCTCACGAGCATTCCGCGCTCATTTCGCGCGGTCGCCGCATGAAACACCACAACGCCCGGCACGAGCGAGGCTAGGTCAGTGCCTACGATCTCATCCCCCTTAACAACGTTTTCTGGATAACCGTTGGACGCAATCACCACACACACACTCGTGTGTTTACTCCAGAGTACCACAGGTTTCTCGCGACGCGCTCCCGCAATCCACTCAAACACCTCAACAGGAGCGCTCGCAAGACGCGCCAGTATAGACTGACATTCGGGATCCCCCAGGCGGGTATTGTATTCAAGGACTCTAATCCCCTCCGGGCGCTGTGCAGGGTCCGTTGGTACCATAAGACCTGCATACAGGAACCCTTTGAATGGCGTGCCACGCTTCTTCATCTCCTGAAGAATCGGCGCGGCGCATCGCTCCTGGATCCACTCTAATTCCACCCCAGAGACGCGCGGGGAGGGGCATACCGAGCCCATTCCCCCTGTATTAGGTCCCTGATCGTCGTCCATGAGTCGTTTGTAATCGTGAGCTGGGGCGAGAGGAATCAACTCCTCTCCATTAGAGGCAAATATGCAACTCACCTCCACCCCCGCCAGGAACTCCTCTGCAACGACTCGTTCGGCCTTCAGTGGACCGAACAAACTCGTAAAGGCATCCTCAAAATCCTGCGGATTCTGAATCACGAACACCCCCTTACCCGATGCCAGGCCATCTGCTTTAAGAACGAGGGGGGCACCCTGCTGTTTACAGTATTCCCGCAAGGGAGCCTCGGACGTAAAGACCTCATACCTCGCGGTCGGAACCCCAGCAGCTATCATGACCTCCTTGGCGAAAGACTTTGAGGTCTCTAGCATAGCAGCGGCCTTAGATGGTCCCGCTATCGGCATCTTGTGCGCTTCGAAGAGATCCACGATCCCCGCTTCAAGCGCCACCTCAGGGCCAACTATGGTGAGCCCTACCCCTCGATCCTTTGCGAGCAAAAGAAGCTCTTCGATAGCAGTAGGTGCTATCGGCACGTTCTCCGCGCACGCCGCGATACCCGCGTTGCCCGGCGCGCAAAGCACCTCAGTGACTCCTGGGGAGTGGGCGAGCCTCCAACACAACGCATGTTCCCGAGCGCCACTTCCAACAACAAGAATTTTCATACCTATGTCACTCGCAATTAATGTCTAAAATGTCTATCGCTTGCGAAGAACAACGAGACTCCTCGCTCATTCGCAACTCTCTTCACATCATCGTCTCTTCGCGCGCCCGCAGGGGCAATAACGCAAGTAATACCCTCCGCGCTAAGAGTCTCTACCGAATCTGGAAAGGGGAAGAACGCGTCAGACGCCGCAACCGCGCCGTTCAGAAGGTGTCCGTGTAATTTCGCCTTACGAATCGCGAGCTCAACCGAGTCGATTCGACTCATCTGGCCGGCTCCAACACCGATAAGGAGACCATCTCTGACGAGCACGATCGCATTTGATTTAACGTGCCCAACTATGCGCCATGCTAATTCAAGATCTGAGAGCTCTTCATCTGAAGGAGTACGAGACGAAACGAGGTTCGCATGGGCGATCCGAGAGCGGTTAATATCTGGTTGTTGAACGAGGATTCCACCAGCGATCGTCCGCGCGTCGTATCCTTCCATGGACGATACATCCACCTTGAGAATGCGCAAATTCTTACTAGATTGGAGGGTCTCAAGCCCATCCGGAGTAAACCCGGGCGCGAGCACAAGCTCCGAGAAATCTCCGCGAATCTCCTCCGCCGCGCTCTTATCGATGAGTCGATTACTCACCAACACTCCACCAAAATGACTTCGAGGATCACACTCTTTCGCTCGCTGTATAGCCTCCGTCACGTTAGCGCCCCGAGCAACGCCACACGGATTGAGGTGCTTCAAGATTGCCACCGTCGTTGTCTCTTGAGGGAGATCCGAGAGAATTCTAATTCCAGCATCGAGATCGAGCATGTTGTTGTATGAAAGCTCCTTTCCGCCATGCTGCGTCCACGTCGGACCATTGAAAAGCTTTAATTGTCCAGAGCTAGCCTTGTAGAGTGCGGCGCTTTGATGGGGATTCTCTCCGTATCTAAGTTCGCTCACCTTACGTAAGGTAACGGAGCAAAGATCCGGCATCCCAGCGGCCGTCCCCTCCTCTTGAGAGAGCCCGCCAAAGTATCCCGCGATCGCGCCATCGTATCCTGACAATGTCGCAAACACTTTCGCCGCGTATCGACGACGCATTTCGAGGGGGAATGGATCGCTCGAACTATCTGAATGACCAAGCAGATGAATGACCTCTGCATAATCGGCCGGATCGATGAGAGGGAGAACGAACCGGTGATTTTTAGCCGCCGCCCGAATCATCGTCGGACCGCCTACATCGACAAGCTCAGTCATCTGCTCAGGGTCACTCGCACGCTCGGTCTCTAGATACGAAGTGAAGGGATAGAGATTTACCACCACAACATCGATAGGGCCAATGTCAGCTTGCGCCATCTGAGAGAGGTGATGCGACTGATCGCGACGGGCAAGGATACCTCCATGAATCTTTGGATGGAGGGTCTTCACCCGACCATCCAGAAGCTCGGCAAGTCCCGTATACTCTTCAACTGACGTCCAAGGGATCTTGTCACCCTCCAGAGCTTTCGCCGTCCCTGATGTCGCCAGAAGTGTGTAGCCCGCCGATCGCAAAGCCATGGCGAGTTGGGGTAATCCGGTCCTATCCGATACGCTGAGAAGGGCATACTTTTTCATGGTAAAAGCCTCGTGAAAGCCAGTGTGCCGAAATGATACTCCGGTACAACCCCAGTTTCCAGAGGATCATTATTGAGCGCCCCTAATGATTGTCAAAAGACCCGACCCTCCAGGTCGTAACAAAACGAGGGGAGAGATGCCGTTCTGAGAATTATTGAGCGGGAGCAGAATCCGCAAGACCTGAGCGGAGGTCGTCCAGTTGACGCTCCAAACGAGCCTTCAGTGCATCCCGTTGGTCAGAGTCAGGATTGGCCAGAACCTTGAGAAAATCTCGTTCCTCTCGAACTCCTTCGAACTCGGCCAAGAGAATATCTCGCCGCAATTTCAATTCCTCTAGGTCACGATTAGTATCGGCCAAGACAACGTTGACTGCCTTGTCAACCTCGCTCCGTAGCTCCCCGAGGAGTTTTTCCCGGCTGCTTTGAAGTTGTCTCACCTGCTCTCTTAGATGCTCATTACCCGGATAGAGCTCGTACTCGTCTTGTTTAGCCTGGAGGAGGTAAGACGCCTCCGTACATTCCGCTATCTTTCTCTTTACCGCCGGCGATGCGGCCCCTACCCTCTCAAGGTCGTTTGCAGGCTGAAACACATCGGGATCGTTCGTCTCCATGCGCTTCTTGCGGCCGAACCACAGCGATAACTTTCGACTCGCTGCGTCTATCTGCATCTCAATCTGGTCAATTCGTCCCTGAAGTTCCTCAGCACGAGAATTTACACTTTGTAGATTTTTGGTTGCTTCATCAATCGACAGGGTGCCTATCGCCGATACTTCCCCTTCTAACCGGGCAAGCCGAGACTCCAACACCTTCCGGCTCGCTGCTGGACGATCCCGCGTGGAACGAGAAGACTCATCAGGGTCCGAATCGGATCCCACCTGCCCTCGAACTCTACGAGCGATATCCGAAATACCCTCTTTGTTACTCCGGGTGGTCGAAGGTATCCGCAGGTCCTTCGAGATCTGTTGCAATCCAGAGGAGCTCTCCGCGCCACCGCTACCGATTACAGAGTCGCGCGTCGATTCGATGAATGCGGCGACACTCGGAAATGCGCCCGACCTACGACCCAGATCTCCAACAACAAGACCAAAAACAACCGCGGCGGCCAGCTTCAAATATCCCGGCAATCTCGGATTAATAACGCGCTCTACGCGGTTCTTGTTGCGAACACGCTCGCGCTCACTCTCGGCGTCTTGCGGTTCAGCAACGGGTGGCGGAATTTTAGGAGGAGCCAAATCTGGTTGAGCATCGACCGGAGTCGTCGCCTTCGATTCTTCTTCGTTCAGATCCTGTCTACCTGGAGGAGTTTCGCGAGCGAGGCGATAATCACTCCCCCGTCCCTTTGCCGGCCTCTCCCCTACAGAGATGATAACAACGGTTATGTTGTCGGTCCCGCCTCTACGATTTGCAAGATTGATTAAGATCTGATTTGCATCATCAAGTGGGTTCTGTTTAATAACGTCGAGAATATCTTGATTGCTGACGAAATTATACAACCCGTCGGAGCAGAGAACGTACACATCCCCAAGAGCTGGCGCCTCAAGTTCGAAACGACTCTCTATGATCACCTCAGGCAGCGGTCCAAGCGACCGAGTTAACATATGGGAGACGGGATGTCCTTCGGCTTCCTGATTTGAGATCGCTCCGGACTTTACGAGTTCACTGACCACCGTGTGGTCCTCAGAAAGCTGCTTTATCGAGCCGCCCCTTATGCGGTAGGCGCGCGAGTCTCCAACGTTAAGGCTTATTATTCCTCCAGCGGTGAAAACCAATCCGACGAGGGTCGTCCCCATCCCAGCGAGTCCCGGCTGGGCACTACCACGTTCAAAGATACGCGTGTTTATCTCGGCAACGACAGAACGGACCACATCAGGCGAGATCTGCTCCTTCAAATTGGGAAGCAACTCCTGGAGCGTCGATATCGCAAGACGAGAGGCGAGCGCTCCTCCATTAACGCCCCCCATACCATCAGCAACGAAGAATCCTTGAAAAGGATCGGTTTTAATGATTCCAAAGCAATCCTGATTCTCCTCTCTACGCATACCGACATCAGTACCGGCCGCGCACTTAAGAGACGATAAGGAGAAGACCGATTCTTGCGTGGATGGAGTCATCGCAACTGTTACAATAAACGGCGCAGCCGCTCAGCGGCTACATAGACATCGGGAGGGCCTATAGTTTCCCCTAAACCCCCTTTTGTCACTATCGGAGCTTCACCCCATTTACTGAATAAAAGGAGCTTCTTGGTTCGCTATTTGGATTGTCGAATGAAGGGCTTACCCGAGATATAGCTCTCTCGTTTAACTTGTCCAACGAGGCGCTCTGCCTGAACCTTATTATCCTCGGGACCCACAAGAACCCTAAAATACGGGGACTTACCCGTACTGAAGTCCTCAATCATGACCGGGAATCCTGAGCCTTTAAGCCTCTTAGCCACGACCTCGGCCTCCTTGAGGGTCTTCGGAGCTGCGACCTGCACGAAATACCCTGGTGGTACCTTCTTAGTAACCTGGGTAGCCCCCTTGAGAGCCTTTGGAGCGCTCCCTGACTTGGCGTCCGCCGTTAATTTCTTAGTATCTGTTTGCGGGGCCTCTACCACCTTCACAGCCTTTGCGGGCTCCTTAAGCGACTCCTCCACTTCCGGCGCATCCGGAACGACCTCTTTGGCAACCGCTTGCTGACCAAGAAGCCTAACCTCGCCTCCTTTTCCTGCGTCTTCAACCGCCGGAGCAAGGAGCGAACCCTGAACCGACGGCGCAACCACTGATTCCTCAGAGGACGGAGCGACAAGGCCCCCCTTGGTTGAAGGCGCATCGGCGTAATCTACATCAAGAAGCGGATCGACATCAGCGACCTTCGATTTTTCATTTCCAACATTCGCTCGCGCGGTCACGACAGATTCAGCGGAGACCCCACTTTTAATTTCGTCGATAGTTTTAGCTACTTTTGCATCGGCAGAACCCGTTTTTGGCGCCGCAGGCTTGACCTCTTTTCCAACCGTAGCGTTGCTACTCAGCTGGTCATATATTCCCGACATGCTCTGGGACGTCCTCTCTGGCAGCTCTTCAGTAACCGAGAGCTTGGCTACGTCGACACCCGAGGCAGCGCGCGCAGTTTCAAATCCAACGTACCTGCCCGAGAAAAAACCGATAAAGTAAGAGCCGAAAACGGAACCGATAGCCAATCCGAGCCACACGACTACTTGAAGTGCGCCAAGACGCACCTCCCATCCCCTAGAACTTGTTCGCTTGCCCGACATTGAAGGTCTCCTGGAATCGTCGGAGTTTTTGGCGCGCACGCCGTAACCAGCTCGTTGCCCTACGTCTGATCCTGTTGGTTGCTGTTCTGCTGTTGCCTTTCGCATACGTCCTCCGTAACCACCGATAGTATACTGGTAATTCCAAACACTAGACTAGCAATTATCTGAACATTGTCATGCGAAAGCGACGACTTCGATAGCGCGGCTCTAAAATGCGGCGCGTTCAATCGAGCGTGAGCCCGAGCGGCGAACTCCTCCACAGCGGATATCCACCCCAAAACCTCGCCGTCTTCAATAGCTCGATCGGTAAGCATGGGTATGAACAGGGCTCGCAGAGCTATGACCCGGTCCTCTGCTAGGAAATCTCTAAGCCCTGCCAGGAGCTCGGTTCGGGGAGTCGCCGCAACGGACGAAGCTAGGGCTACAAGCCGCGTATGCAAGACCTGGAGGCTCCAGCGGGGAGATGCGCATTCATCATACAGGGCAACCGATGGATCGAGGTCACCGGACGGGGTAGCGGATGCCATGTGAAACACCCACCTCGTCCATGCCTCCTGGGTGGCCAATCGCCGGACCATCCGCCTAAGACTATCTGGATTCAATATCTCTGACAGGGCCCGATCCCGACTCAGGAGCCATCCATCCGGGGGCATCTTGAGAAGAATACGCCCTTCCCGTCGAGCGTCAGAGAAAAATCGCTTCACATCTTTGGAGAGCTGGTCGTGATAATGGTGAGAGGTCCACACGATAGTTGTGGAACCCACCACCCCTGCGTCTCCACCGAGATGGTTAAGAATACCCGTCCGACGAACCTCTACATCTGAGGCAAGCTCCCGCTCCACGGCCATGCGAAAACGCACGACAACCTCACCGAGAGAGGTCACCTCTTCAGGTGGAAGGGGCTCAAACCCCAACCGGCATCGCCCTTCAAACGCGACTGTCATGAAGGCTTGAAGCGCACAGCTCGCTAACAACCGTATGCGTGCATAGAGTGGCGTTACAGAATCTGGAGTTAGGCAGATAACGGAACGAGGCGAGCCCGAGCTTCTGTTCGATCGAGCCAATTCACCACTACGCACCTCTTGAAGTATCAGCTCCGATGAAGCGTTGGAAAGCACTATGTATCCGGCAACTACCTTCCATGTACCACCAAATTTGGGCGACAGCTCTTCGATCAGTCGCTCGGCTATAGATACGGCGTCACCCCGCAGCGCCCGAGCTATCTCAATAGCCGCCGTAGAGCTGATCTCACCCTTTTCCAGATCGAACATGGGTAAAAACCGAGCCTTCGGCGTAAGCCGTGTTTCCGGGTAGAGACGGCTCGCCACATCGTACAGAGCTAGAGTCAAAGCGCTCATCCCGACACCTTTCGATCTATCGTGCGCAGGAAATCTGCGCTCCCGTGAAATCCATAGAGGGCGAGCGCCTCTTCATCCGACGGATTAACGCCTGGGAGGGTTTTTGCCTCAACGACCCTAGCTGCCGCTTTAATCTTTTTGCCACCTTCACTGGTAGCTTGCGCCACATCTTCTCGCCCCCCTTGTAACATCCCGGCAAGGACGATCAATTTTGCGGCCTCGCTAAATTGAGCAGAACTTACGAGCGATCGTCTCTTCTCTATTCGCTCAAGCGCTGCCACCACACACTCCTCTTGATCGGCCGGTATGATAGCAAGGTGACTTAATAAACCACGCTCAACAAACTCTTGAATAACTTCTGAGGGACTTGATTCTTCAAGCGCAACCACTACCTCATTCCAAATTCGTCGCGGGGTGAGGGTCGCCACGACCCCACATCGAACCGCATCATAAAATCCAGACAGCGTTCCCTTATCAAAGTGGAAAGATAGCCGCACGGCATAACGCACGGCCCTAAAGAGACGGGTAGGATCGTCGATAAAACTCTTCGGATGAAGGATGCGAATCTCGTTGCTCTTAAGGTCAGAGATGCCTCCGCACGGATCAACAACACGGGAGGCGAGATCCTCACGCGCCACACAACCATCCAGAAAATCTCCATACACCTCAAGGGGGAGCGCGAGCGCATTCGCGGAAAAGTCTCGCCGCCACAGGTCATGTTCAATTGAGGTTGGCGTTACCACAGGCAGTGCACCCGGTCTCGGGTACTCCTCTTTGCGAGAGGTGGCGATATCTACTTCACTCAAGAGGGGCGGATCTCCCTGCACTAACCTAAATGGGGCTGTCAGCTTAGCGGTAAGAAAACTGGGATGCTCCCGAAGATCTCCCCCGAGAGCCGCCCGAAGATCTCGAGCAAATCCAAGCCCATCACCTTCAACCACGAGATCAACATCAAAATCACCGATTGCACGATGAAGAAGGAGATCGCGAACAAACCCGCCGACAACAAAGACCCGCTCGTTTCGCTGCTCCTTCAGACGCACCGCGCCCGCAACGACTGAACGAAGAGGGATGTAACCAGTCGTGGACTCTATCTCAGATGAATTACCGGTCACGCGCAGAGCACCCTACTCCAACTCATCATCACTCATGAGCTCGTTATTGAAGATCGGTAATCCCACAGACTGCTGGATGCGATACTTGCCCTTGTCGTCGTAGTTCTCTTTGCTGGGACTCTTTAATTCAAAGAGCACCACACGCGCGATCTTCATCTTCGGATACAGGAGGATAGGATTTGGGCCGTGATTGGCAAGCTCAAGCGTAACTGGACGATCGCGATGTCCTGGATAAACCATCATCGCTGTCTGGACTATCGTAAGACCGACACGCGCGAGCGTGCTACGACCCTCGATCATGAATCCCAAATTTGAACCAACAGTTACACTTTGATACGTGTGCCCGAGCAAAAACTCCCCTGGTTGAAGGAGGTAGGGCTTCTCTTGGGTAATCGTGATTAGGTCGTACGGAGGAGGCTCAGGCTTAGTCACATCAACAACGTACCCTGCGCGGGGCTTCAAAAGTTCCGCGCCTAAATGCATTACTATTCCAGACGAACGCACCCACTTGGAGGAATATGGGGTAATCTTCAGATCTCCCCGATTAATTACGTTCTTAATATCCTCGTCCGATAACATCATAAGTTCAGATTCCTTTTACTACCGCCTTCCTTTCTCGGGGCCCACAAGAGTACGCATACCGGGGCTCTGACTCAAGGGTGCCTCCCTACAGAGTACGCCTCTGGACCGTGAGATTACAGCCCGACCCCCCAACCAAATTCAACCACCTGGTTTTACTATGTTTTCCAATCAGCGGCGTCCCGTTTTACGAAGGGCACCATCGTTCGGAAGAGCCTTGCCGGAACGGCACTATGAGGTATACACTCCGAACACTTTCAGAAAGATAGGTCACTTATGGAAACCAAAACGAGCGAAGTTCAGGGCGGCATTACATGGCTTCTATGTGCGGGGGCGGCTGCGCTTGCGCTGAGCACCTTCCTTTTCTGGGCTGACAACACCGTCATGGGTGGTGCTCAAGCTCGCGATAAAGCTTTTGCGGAGCAGATGAAAGAACTTCGAGTTGCTCAATCTTCACTCCCTTCTCGTGTAACAGATGACAGACAGAAGCTCACACTGACGATCGAAGCCGAAGCAAATGCTGGCATCGATTCTCACGACGCTTCTCACTAAGACGCCCCATCATACGGCGTGGTACTGATCGATCACTTACGAGATGCAGGTCTCGATTTTCTCTGGGCGATGCGACCCAAAAATTCTCGTGAACACGAGCAATCGCTTATCGCCCTCATCCAACGTTTTCCAAATTGGATAGGAGGACGAAAGCGACTGGCCGAGGAATCACTCGCTCAAGAGAATATCGCCCGTGCATACGCTGAAGCTCTGGCTGTACAAACCCTTGCGGGTCCGCGATTAACACTCCTCGGCGAGAGCTACCTTCTTATTGGACGGTGTTTTCTCAAAAAGAGCGATGTTTCGGCGGCGCGACTTTACCTCACCAAAGCAGAAGAGCTCCTCCCATTGGACCCACGAGTAAAAGAGGATCTAGCGGCCACCTACACCGTGAGTGGCGATAAGGAATCTGCTTTAAATATCCTCAAAAACGTCGACCCGGAGCGGCTCTCTCCAGAGGGTAAGGCAGTTCTTCAATGGCTCAGGCTCTCAAACGATCAGCCGCGTTAACCTTGAGAGAATCTCCCCCTAACCATCTCACCTGGAGAGCTGGCCGCCCGGCTTGCCTCAACCCGCTACGACCATAGGGTCGCAACCAACTAAGAAGAGCGAGTACAGTATGCCCAAGTCTTCCCGCCACAAGGGGCCGTCGTCTTACACCACGGGCCGTTCGCGTCGAAATCAGGTTTTCCGCATACACCACAGTATTCGTATCCGTGATAGGACCAACTCGCGGCACACTCACATCCGGCCGGAGGTTTATAATCTTGATACTTACTTTCAGTGGGAACACATGAGGTCGAAAGCTCTATAGCAGCATTCTTCTCCTCCTCATCCCACAAGCCATCACCTGTACCGCCGTCACCACATCCCACAACACTCAGTGCGACAACGAAGAGGCTAATACGCAGAGTAGTCATAAACATGCAGAGATCCCCAATAGATTGAAGTACGCTCTCAAGGTCGCTTAAAAGTTACCTGATGCGCGCCAACCCGCATCGGACTAGCGAGCTAGCAAAACATCAGCCACGGCCTCCACAGCCTTCAGTAAAGGCTCTGGATACACACCAAGCCCCACAACTGCGAGAGCACATATGGAGATCGATAGCACAGCCTGAGGGCTAACTGAAACCCTCATTTCAGTCGCCGGCGGTTGAAACAACATCGCCGCCGGAACCCGGAAGTAATACGCACACGCGAGGGCGGAATTTAAAACCGCCACTATGGCAAGTCCGTAACAACTAGACGAGAGAGCCCCAGTGAAGAGATATATCTTCCCCATCAAACCGGCCAAGCTGGGAGGAAGCCCGGCAAGACCGAGGAAAAAAAGGGTCATAGTGATCGCGAGGAAGGGGCTTCGCTTCACGAGCCCTTTGAGGTCTTGCAGGTCATCAGCGTCGGGACCGATAGCTGAAAGCACACTGAAAGCGCCGATCGTCATCGCGCAATACGACACGAGATAAAATATCGCCGAAGCGAGTACATTTGGATCTTTCTGGAGGGCGACTAACCCAATCATTATATACCCCGCTTGAGCGACACTGGAGTACGCTAGCAATCGCTTCACACTCCTCTGCTGAAGCGCGGCGAGGTTGCCGACTGTCATGGCGAGCACAGCAATAACCCAGAGGACTCCCACTGACCACTCATTGGGAAGGAAGAACGCAGAGAGGGCAACCTTGAAGAGCGCCGCAAACGCCGCGACCTTAATCACACAACTCATGAACGTCGTCACAGACGTTGGAGCGCCTTGGTATACATCCGGGACCCAAAAATGGAATGGAGCCAATCCCAACTTAAACGCCAACCCCACAACCATAAAGATAAAGGAAACGATCGCTATCGTACCCGCTGAAGACGGGACTCTGGAGATCATCAAGGTTCCCGTAGCGCCGTACCAAAGGGCGATGCCGTACAACATGAAGGCCGAACTCACACACCCGAGAAGAAAATACTTCAAAGAGGCCTCGGACGAAGCTCTCTTTGTCACCCGTGCGCCACACAAACAATAGAGCGCAAGAGATGCAACCTCGATTCCTATAAACAGGGTGAGAAAATCAGACGCGAAGATCATCACCAACGCGCCACACAAAGAGGTGAGCATCAGGAAATAATACTCGCGAAACATCCCTACTTTCTCTTCCGCAACCGAGCCCGCCGTAGCGATGATACTGAGCAAGGCGCCACCACATGCCAGCGCGCCAAAGAACCGCGTGAACGAATTAACAACAAGCCCATGCTCGATTGCTATCGATGACGGGACCAGCCCAAGGGTTAAATATCCAGCGATACCGATGAGCGCCATCGCGAAAAACGATGAGCTCTTGTTCGACTCTAGGAGCTTGCCTGACACCAGGTATCCAAGGCTACCCAAGGAGAGTGTGAGAATGGGAGCGAACGGAGCGAGAGCACTCATGGTGACTACCTTACGAATCCTTGACCTAAACTTTTATCGGCGACAACCGAACCTGCATTCTGTGAGGAGACCGACTCGGAGATCGTATCAAGGAGCCTTCCTGGAAAAACTCCGAGAGCAATTACGATCGCGGCGAGCGCCGTGAGAATGATTGCGTCCCCACCCCGGATATCACGACCAAGCACCGGAGTTGACGCTCGCATTCCGCCGAACATGGTCTTCAAATACGCAGTGAGCGTATATACCGCTCCAAGCACTACACCTATGAGAGCCAGTGAGGTCCATTGGGGAAACGCCCTCCATGAACCGATA
>JBIIEK010000058.1:0-15225 GCA_044237895.1 Bdellovibrionota bacterium | reverse complement strand
GTTCTGATTTGAGCCAATGGATTCCCAGGCGATTAGCGAGCGGCGCGTATATCTCCTGAGTCTCAGTCGCTATTCGCTGCTGCTTCTCTTCAGAGAAGAACTTGAGCGTTCGCATATTGTGCAACCGGTCACACAATTTAACGAGCACCACCCGAATATCCTTCGCCATCGCAAGGAGCATCTTGCGAAAGTTCTCCGCCTGCTTCTCTTCGCGCGATTCGAATTCAATTCGTGTAAGCTTTGTGACACCCTCGACGATATCAGCCACGCCTGGGCCGAATTCACGCTGCAAATCCTCACGCGAGACGTCGCTATCTTCGATGGTGTCATGAAGAAGCGAAGCTATGACCGAGGGTTCGTCTAACTTAAGCTTACAAACGAGAAGAGCCGTCTCCTCAACATGGTTGAAATACGGCTCTCCGGAGGCGCGGATCTGTCCGCTGTGACACTGGAACGCGAAATCATAGGCCTTCTTGAGGGCTATGAGATCAGGATTTGGGTGGTACTTTTTAAGGGCCTCCGCCAGCTGCTCGAACGACATACAGGCGAACCTAACTACTTACCTAGCCATTACGTGACCTACCCGAGCGTCCTACTCCTCGTCATCATCGTCAGCAGCCACTGGTCCAGTTTTAGCGAGCGACTCGCGAAGGAAGTCGGTAGCACGAGTATCGTTACCATTTGAAAAGAGCCCTGCCCCAATCTCTGGACGACGTTCACGTTCAACAGCCTGAGCCTGACGAGCAGCCTCAGCCTCACGAGCCTTCTCCTCTTCGAATGCAACGGTCTCTTCCGGAGTCATGAAACGAACCTTGCCGTCCGCGATCTCACGAAGCGCCGTTACTACCGATTTATTTCTTCTATCTGTTATCTGAGCAGTCGAGCCGCCAAGCAGTTGCTTCGTGCGCTTTGAGCAAAGCTGCACAAGAGAGAAACGGTTATTTTCCTGAACGAGACAATCTTCAACTGTAATGCGGGCCATACTTAACAAACTCCCTCATGAGCGGACCGTGAAAGCCTCAATCGCGATCGAGCGTCATCGCGAACGAACAACCGAGATTTTCAACGATTCTGCGACTATATTTCTGGCAGCGCCTGACTAGGCCGCCTGTCACAGAAATATCTGAACTATCGCAGGAGGTTACCAAAGCGCCCCGGCCCTGTAAATGGCCGGGATTATTAACTGACCAACTATCCAAAAAACCAGGACTCGAGGCACCTCAGAACAAAGCCTTAGCTTCCCGAAAACAGGGGAGACAACTAGGCTATACTATTACACTTATGACCGCTTCCCCTTACGCTGACAGCAGAACGTCCAGGGTGAAATGATAAATATACGGACTAAAAATGTGCATAAGAGACCAGAGCGCGGTAGAATCCCAGCCACAGCACGGGAAAGCTATGTCACCACTGGATACCTCGCAGCATAACGATACAAGGAGAAACCACTCACCACCGGTGACGTGCTTGCCTGCTCGACCGAATTTGCGCATCAATACTATTCAGAAATTCCAAGAGGCGGTTCAGGGTTGTGCAACCTCACTTGGAAAAGCCTTTGAGACCCTTAGAGGGGCCCCCATCTCCGAACGCGAGGTAGATCCGGTCGCGATCCAAGACACAGTCCGCCACATTACAGCCGCAATCTTATCCTTGAATCCTATACAGCAGGTGATCGAGGCCGACGCCGATCAGGTTCCGGTAATCACACATTTGCTGACAACAACTATAGAGAGACTACGACGACTCGCCGACGAAACGCGCCAGCTTGAGCGCGAAGGAGATAATGGCGCCCGAGCTACCAAACTGAACAAACTTCTTACTCAGTTTCCCAGTATTACCGACACGCTCGAGAGCACTATGATGCCCCCGTTGGCAACGGCGAAACAGGAGCTCACGGATATCAGGAATCCTTAATCCCCAAGCCCCTTATCGAGTAGCTGCCTTCTTTTCTTCTGTCACCTGCGTAGGCTTCAAATAGTCCTGAAGAGCTCTCACCGAGAGATAACTTCCATCCTTGACCATGCCTAGGGCCTCCACGACGGCCCGACCAGCCGCAATCGTGGTGTACGTGGGTATTCGAAGCTCATTGGCTACGATACGTATCGACTTGGAGTCCATCACCGGCTGCCACCCTTCGGGCGTGTTGATCACCAGCGACACCTCTCCCGTGCCTAGCATATCGACGATATGAGGAGAGCCATCCCGGACCTTATTAACGACCTCAACTGAAACTCCGTGCTGACTAAGAAAGTCCGCTGAGCCCTTTGTCGCGACTACTCCGAAACCAAGGCCGGAGAGCCGTTTCACGATTGCTGGTAGAGAGGCTTTGTCCCCGTCGCGAATACTTAAGAACACCTTCCCCTCGTTCGGAAGTCTCGTACTCGAGGCGAACTGACTCTTCGCGAACGCACCACCGAAGTTAGCGTGGATTCCCATAACCTCTCCCGTCGATTTCATCTCGGGGCCAAGGACGGTATCCACTCCCGGGAACTTGCTAAACGGGAATACGGAGGCCTTCACCGATACGTAACCAACAGGTTCCACCTCCTGAACACCTATCTCTCGCAACTTCTTTCCGGCCATCACGCGCGACGCGACCTTCGCCCACGGAATCCCCGTTGCCTTACTGACAAACGGAACCGTTCGAGACGCGCGCGGATTTACCTCAAGGATAAAGATCTCTTCAGCCTGCGTCACGGCGAACTGAATGTTCATCAGACCGATAACATCTAACTCCTTAGCGAGGATCTTGGCTTGACGTTTAAGCTCACTCACAACCTTTGCGGAGAGGGTCTGAGGAGGCAAACAGCATGAGCTATCTCCGGAGTGGATACCAGCGGGTTCGATGTGCTCCATAACACCAGCTATGAGAACCTGCTCTCCATCGCTCACCGCGTCCACATCTACCTCGATAGCGCTATCCAAGAATCGATCGAGGAGCACCGGCCGATCATGAGAGACCTCAACTCCCTCGTGCATGTAACTCCGCACCTCATCCTCGGTGTAGATAACACGCATCGCTCGGCCACCAAGCACGAAGGAGGGCCGAATCATAAGCGGGAACCCGACCTTTCGAGCCGCGATGAGAGCCTCTTCCGCTGATCGGGCAGTCGCGTAGTTCGGCTGTTTCAGGCCTAACTTCTGAATCAGCGTAGAGAATCGCTCTCGATCCTCCGCCACATCGATGGATTCCACAGATGTACCAATAACCGGCACACCAAGAGCAGCAAGCTCTCCAGAGATACGCAGAGGCGTCTGCCCACCGAATTGAACGATCACGCCAACGGGAGCCTCTCGCTCGACGATCGACATCACCGACTCAACGGTGAGCGGTTCGAAGTACAAACGGTCACTCGTATCGTAGTCCGTCGAAACGGTCTCCGGATTGCAATTCACCATGATGGTCTCAAAACCATCATCCTTCAGGGCCATCGCAGCGTGAACGCAGCAATAATCGAACTCAATTCCCTGCCCGATTCGGTTCGGTCCTGCGCCGAGGATAATAATCTTCTTTCTATCGGTCGGAGGCGCATCAGATCCGGCATCATACGTCGAATAGAGGTAGGGCGTATGAGCCACAAACTCAGCGGCACACGTGTCGACCGATTTAAAAGAGCTCGTTACGTTGACCTTTTTACGATAGGAACGGACCGTAGCCTCTTTGACCTCTAAAAGCTGCGCGAGCCGACGATCCGAAAATCCGAGCGACTTAAGCTCTCGCAAACTTTCACCATCCAGCGTCTCAATCGACTTTCCTCGCAGGGATTCCTCGGTTTGTATGAGTTCGTCAATCTGCCCAAGAAACCATGGGTCTATCGCGGTTGCTTGATAGAGGTCTCGCACCGAGAATCCTGCCCGGAGGGCCTCTCCGACCAACCACAACCGATGGGGAGCCGCCTTCTTTGTAGCTTCAAGAAGCTCCTGCTTTCCAAGATCCTTGGTAAGTTTGGCCCGATCGAATCCGTACGTATCCATCTCCATCGAGCACATCGCTTTCTGAAGAGCCTCTTGGAACGTTCGGCCGAACGAAAGCACCTCTCCTACCGATTTCATTTGCGTGCCGAGTGACGGATCTGCCGCCGGGAACTTTTCAAAATTAAAGCGCGGAATCTTTACTACGACATAATCGATCGATGGTTCGAAACACGCGGGGGTCTCCTTCGTGATATCATTTGATATCTCGTCCAGGGTATAACCAACCGCGAGCTTGGCGGCGATCTTAGCGATCGGAAACCCAGTCGCCTTCGAAGCGAGCGCCGAGCTTCGAGATACGCGCGGATTCATCTCGATAACGATGATACGTCCATCTTTGGGATTGAGAGCAAACTGCACGTTCGATCCACCCGTATCGACGCCGATTCGGCGCATTACTTTTATCGCTGCGTCGCGAAGCAATTGATACTCTTTGTCAGTGAGGGTCTGAATCGGGGCGACAGTTATAGAATCCCCGGTGTGAACTCCCATCGGATCGAAGTTCTCGATACCGCAGACAATCACCACGTTGTCCTTGAGGTCCCTCATGACCTCCAGCTCAATCTCCTTCCATCCAAGGAGCGACTCCTCAATCAAAACCTCATGATTTGGGCTCGCCGAGAGCGCTATAGCTACTTTTCTGTGCAGCTCATCAGCGGCATACACGATTCCACCCCCCGTTCCTCCGAGAGTTCGAGAGGGACGAAGGACCAATGGGTAACCGAGCACTTTCGCGGCCTGCTCCGCGTCGGCCATTGAGGTGGCGATCATCGATCGGGCCGATTCGAGGCCGATTTCATCCATCGCTTTTCGGAAGAGATCACGATCTTCTGCGGTTTTAATCGACTCGACGTTAGCTCCAATGAGCTGACATCCGTACTTTTCGAAAACCCCTCGCTCCTCTAACTCCAGAGCGGTGTTGAGTGCGGTCTGGCCTCCCATCGTCGGAAGAACGGCATCTGGCCTCTCAATTCGAATAATCTCCTCAACGAAGTCAGCGGTGATGGGCTCAATATAGGTACGGTCAGCGAACTCTGGATCCGTCATGATCGTGGCGGGGTTTGAGTTCACCAAGATAACCCTGTACCCCTCTTGCTTGAGCGCCTTGATAGCCTGCGTACAAGAGTAATCAAACTCACACGCCTGTCCGATTACGATCGGACCAGATCCAATCAACAAAATTGACTTAATATCGGTTCTCTTTGGCATAACGATCCGCCTTCGCGCTCACTCCACTATCGGGCTCCACCCATCACTAAGTCATGAAACCGTTTGAAGAGGTACCTTGAATCGTGAGGCCCTGGTGAGGCCTCAGGATGATACTGCACCGAGAACGCTCGCGCGTCTTTCGATTCAAGACCTTCAACCGTCATGTCGTTCAGGTTTAGGTGAGAGATAAAAACATTCTTGGGTAAACTATCTTTATGAACAGCGAACCCGTGATTCTGCACGGTGATCTCAACCTTCCCTGTCGTCTCATCGCGCACCGGGTGGTTGCCGCCGCGGTGACCGAACTTTAACTTGTAGGTCTTTCCGCCGAGCGCTTGGCCGAGGATCTGATGCCCGAGGCAGATACCGAACATCGGAACTTTCCCTAACATCTCTTGTACAGGTTTAACGACGTAGCCGAGAGTAGCTGGATCTCCAGGTCCGTTGGAGAGGAAGATCCCGTCCGGCCTAAGCGCCATAATCTCTGCAGAGGTAGTGCCAGCAGGAACCACCGTCACTCGAAACCCCACATCCACCAACAAACGGAGGATATTAGTTTTGACTCCACAATCTATCGCTACAACGTGTGGTCGAGAAACAAGTTGCTCTTGCGAAAGCTTTCGAGCGTTTCCTCCGCTCAAGCTCCACGGAAGCTTGTCCCATGTGTAAATCTCTTTACACGCGACGTGCTTGACATAGTCCTTTCCTTCCATCGAACCGAGGGCTTTTGCTTGGGCAACGAGGTCTTTAGGTTCGACACCTTCTCCTCCGGCCATGACTGCCATTTGGGCCCCGTTGTCTCGAAGATGGGCGACTATCTCCCGAGTATCGATCCCCTCAAGCCCCATGACGTTACTCTTAGCGAGATACGATTGAAGAGAGACGGTAGATCGAAAATTAGAGGGCTCCTTGTGAGCAACCCGAACTACTAACCCTTCAGTGTAGATCCGAGAAGACTCAACATCCTCTTCATTGCACCCCACATTACCGATGTGTGGATACGTGAAGCACATGATCTGTCCTGCATAACTCGGATCTGTGAGAATCTCCTGATACCCGTACATGGACGTGTTAAACACAGCTTCACCGGTCACTGGATTGGAAGCGCCACGCAAGGCTCCGAAACATCGCCCTTTAAAAACCCTTCCGTCAGCGAGCGCCAAATATCCGGTCTCGCCCCGCGCTTCTATACTCTGTTGCTGCGTCTTTTCTTTTTTCATACCCAGCCTCAACTCACTTCGCGTTCAATGCCATCTCCGACGCGAGTCGTCCGTTTACGACAACGTGGCGCCCACCAACAAAGGTGTGCACAGCCAGCCCCATCAGATCCCTTCCGATAAAGGGGCTGTTCTTTGATTTCGAACGAATATCATCTTCAGCAAAACGCCACGTGCGACTTGGGTCTACAACAATCACGTCAGCCTCGCTTCCAACGGATAATCTTCCGTACGGGAGATCAAATGATTTAGCTGGCCCCGAACAGAGCAGCTCCACCATTCGGCGTCGGGAGAGAACTCCCCCCGCACTCATCTCAATAAGAAGCGGCAAGCTCGTCTGTAGTCCGAGAATTCCAACGGTCGCTCGTGAGAACTCCACGAGCTTGCTATCTCGATCGTGTGGCGCGTGATCGCTAGCGATTGCGTCGACCGTTCCATCCTTAAGTCCCGCTATCAATCCCGCTATATCCTCATTGTCTTTGAGGGGCGGCATCATCTTGAAAGCCGTGTCGTACGTCTCACAGCAACTATCGTCGAGGAAAAGATGATGAGGAGCTACTTCACAGGTAATGTTAATGCCGTCATTCTTTGCTCGGCGAATCAACTCCACTCCGCGAGCCGTTGATACGTGACATATATGAACCTTTCCTTTGGTAAAGCGCGCGAGCTCAATGTCGCGAGCTATCATCACGTCTTCTGCAACTCCTGGGAATCCTTTTAGTCCGAGACGAAGGGAACGAGGAGACTCGTTCATGCATCCACCACAACTAAGATTTCGATCCTCTTCGTGACAGGAGAGCGGAAGTCCGAGCATCAAGCACCACTCTAGAGCTCGGCGCATCAAGCCCGCATCGGCGACGGGATCGCCATCATCAGAAAAAGCCACACATCCAGCTTTGGCAAGCTCAGAGTACGGCGCCAACTGTTTTCCTTTACGCTCCATCGAGATCGCGCCGATCGGAAGCACTCGCGAGGCGCCGGCGGCCTTCGCTTTCTCAAGGATAAATCGCGTCACCTCAGCAGAGTCATTCGCCGGCTTGGTATTCGGCATGCAGCAGATGGAGGTGAAACCTCCGAGCGCCGCCGCTTCAGCTCCGGTCTGCACCGTTTCCTTCCACTCTTCACCTGGCTCTCGAAGATGGACGTGCAAGTCGATACATCCAGGCATTACCCACTGCTTCTTCGCGTCAATTCGCTCAGCATCGGCGTGATCCTTGAGAACTCCCGGCTTCTCTATGGCTTTGACCTTGCCATCCTCAATAAGGAGATCGAACTCTCCATCTCGATCAGAAGCAGCATCGATCAGCGTACCCCCGTGAATAATTACCGGCCTAGCCTTAGCCATGAGCCATCTCCTCTGTTGCTCCAACAGTTCTCGAGAGCAGATAGAGAACCGCCATCCGCACTGCCACACCGTTTGTTACCTGCTGTCGAATCAGAGACCGAGGGCCGTCAGCCACGTCTCCAGAGATCTCAGTTCCTCGATTCATCGGACCTGGATGAATTACAATACTATCCGGGGCGTGCTTCGCGAGCATCCGCTCGCTCACGCAATACTCCTTGCTGTACTCATCGAGGTTAGGAACGTAGTGCTCCTCTTGTCGCTCAAGCTGCATACGAAGGGAGACTACGACATCTAAGTCCTGAAGCCCCTTGGCGAGATCGTCGTATACCTGAACCGAGCCCGTGCCAAAGGCCCCTCTCGCGAAGTCAGTCGGAACTAAAGTATTTGGACCGATGAGGCGAACCTCATTACCGAGGGCAAGGTGCGCCCAGATGCTACTGCGGGCGACTCGCGAATGTCGCACATCGCCGACGAATCCGACTCGCAGACCTTCGAGGGTCCGCTTCTTTGTTGCGAAATGCTGGCGGAGCGTCAGGAGGTCTAGCAGTGCTTGAGTAGGATGCTCATGAGCCCCGTCCCCTGCATTAACGACGGACGTACGAGAGAGGTATCGCGAGGCGAAGTGCGGAGCACCACTCTCCGAATGCCGCATCACGAGTACATCTGGGTTCATCGACTCAAGGGTGCGAACGGTGTCGAGGAGGGTCTCTCCCTTCTTGACAGAACTAGACCCGATACTGACGTTGATAGTATCGGCAGAGAGGCGTTTGCCAGCGATATCAAAACTTGAAAGCGTTCGTGTGCTCGGCTCAAAAAAGACGTTGACTATCGTTTTTCCGCGAAGAGTAGGAACCTTTTTGATATCCCTCTCAGAGACCTCCACGAACGAGTGTGCCGTGTCGAGGTACCGATAAATTTCACTCTTCGAAAGCCCTTGTATTCCCAACAGGTGGTCGACCATCGAGCGTTGAGTTAACCGCAGCGCGACCAACTTTACAAGACCTCAAGCCCTGTTTATTTCACGATTTTTTAACCTATCCAGTCAGTGCAGGTCTTGAAAAAATGGTCCTTCCAACCGGTACCTCTCAGAATCGAAGCATTCAGAAAAACGGCGTATGAAAGGCCTACCGCTCTTCCCGATCGATCAGGTACGCGCCATCCCGGTATCCCATCTCGCTTAAGCGGACCCGAACAAGCTGGGAGCGTTGGCACGGCACGACCTTACCAACGTAATCTGCCTGGATAGGCAGCTCCCGGTAGCCACGGTCACACAAAACCGCAAGCTCTACCCGTCGGGGCCTTCCGAAATCGATAATTGCGTCGAGAGCAGAGCGAATAGTCCGCCCTGTGAAGAGAACGTCGTCCACCAGAACGATACGAGAGCCGGCGATCCGGAATGGAAGGTCCGTCCCTCTCAATGTTGGTTGCGACTGAGCGCTCGAGAGGTCATCTCGATACAGGGTAATGTCTATAACACCGTAGGTCACATCTACACCCTCGATCCGCTGAATCTCCTGCTGGAGCCGCTTACCAAGAAACTCTCCGCCAGTACGAATACCAACGATCGCGAGGTTCTTAATATCGCGATCCTTCTCAAGGATCTCAAAACTCATGCGGGACACAGCTCGCGCGATAGTGTCCTCATCCATGACCAACTGCCACTCGCGGGGGACCGGTTTGTACTTCGTCGTCATACGGTTAATTCCTTACTACCTGTATACCTTTTCTGCAGAGGGACTGAAACTAAAACTAAAGAGCGTCAGGGTTTCACCGAGGATAGTTACCTGGATATCCTCCTGATACGGCACAGCTATCCATATCTTTCCCTCTCCACGCCGGACCTGAATATCACGGGCCGAAGCCGGTATTCCGTGGCGTTCAATAACGTCAAGAAGCCTCATCTTTATCTCCTCATCCGATTCTATCTCAGCGTCTTGGAGCACCTGCCCACAACTCACCTTAAGGTCGAAATAGTAGTAGTAAATCGGAATGGCTTTATAGGCGGCCAGAATACCCAAGAGAACAACCAGGGTCTTACCAAACACCGGTCGGCGTACCCTCTTTTGGGGCAAAGGATCTACCGACGGCGGGGGCACCGTCCCATGCTGCTCAACGACCGCATCGCTCATACAGTGTTTCTACCAATCGCCGCACCCCCAGCACCAGAGGGTAAGTTGCGGGGGAGCTCGCTATCGTCAAACTCCCCCTCATGTGCCACCATCCGAGGGTAAACAAGGTACGCTATGCCAAACCGCAGACACCTCAGCTCCCTCCGCATAAGTGGCATCCTCGTCCTTCTTCTGGGACTAGGAAACATTGTCGTCGGACAACTCAAGGGAGAGTACTACCACAACGCCGTGGTAGCCGCGCAAAGAGACGCCCTGGACCAAAAACAACCGCTAGACTCTCTGGGGATCCAGAGGCTGGAATCACGGAAAGGATTCTACGAGATCGTAACCCTCGGTGGGGTCGGGTTCATACTTGCTGGCGTTACCCTTTTTGGACTCGACACCTACAGGCGGCAAGTAAAATCCCAACGCTGACTATTCGTCACGCACGGGAAGATTACGGATCGCCGCCTTCACAAATCCACTCTCAACGGAGGATTCGATCTTTTGAAGATCTTCTCTCACAAGGTCGCTCGGCATCTTTTGAAAGAAGATCTCGCTCGCTAATACGAGCGATGCAAAAGACCAGAGCGCGAGCAATGCGGCAGATTTAAAGATTCGAAGGAACGCCATCGACATTCCTACCACGGTTGCAGAGAGCAGGATCAATCCTCCCGTCCCTCGCCAACCAGGCGCATGCGCGTCCAGGAGCTCAGGTTGGGCGAACAAAACAACCACGACGGAGAGCGCGGCGCAGAGAAGGAGTATGTATCCACACCGAAAGAGGCTAAGGGGCCCAGCGACTCCCCTCAGAATGCCACGAAGAAGAACCCATCCTAGCGCTAGCAAGAGAAGGATCCCCCAGGCGCCTCCGATCTGCTCGTGCGGTTTAAACGCGGAGAGCTTAGGGAACATAGAGAGATCGACGTAGGGCAAGGCAAGCGGCGCGGTTCCGCCTACTACGGATGCAAGGAGAGAGAGTCTGAGCAGTTTACTGACCAGATATGCTCCGACAAGCGCGCCACAAGGAAGAGCGACTAGGTACCACGGAATAGAAGATAGTTCGGTCATTACGATTCCACGCTACGAGTGATAGTCCAGACATCCAAACGCTACATCGACACAAGATCAATTTCGCTTGAGGAGGATCTTTCCTCCGGATCCTAACTACCGGCTCGGTGTACAACCCGAGCATCCCGCTTATCTTTACGATGCCGCCCAAGAGAGGCTTGGAGACAAAGCTGGTACAACATAGAATTTTAGGGGCTAACTTACGGGGTAACCTAGCGATAGGGAGCGCTCAATGGCGCGAAAACGACGTTCTGCAGGGGCGAACGCCGTTTCACTCGCCCCCAGCTTTACGGAATCCGCCCCTCAGAGAGGAGAACTGGAAGGATCTTTACAAACCGCGACCGTGGCATGACCGAACCAAGCCCCCTTAGATTAGCGATCTCCTCCAGCTCCTCATGAACGTGCGAGAAGAAACTCACACCGGTCCATCCACGAGAGGTAGTGGCGACAAATAGGGGCGCCAGCGCGTCCAGAGGCGCTCCTGATTTTTCGAGATCAAGCATCAGCACTCCTGAATCACCAGATTCGGTTAACGCTTTTTCAAGCGCGCCAACCGAGCGAGCGACGGTCAACGTTGAATGAGTCGCTGACGCGACCTCCTTCACTTTCGAGATAAACATGAGATCAGAACTGACTAAGATCGCTCGAACAGTCATCGGCATCACCCGGCACGTATTGTAGAATTACTATTCGATTCCAAAACTCTGAGCCTTTGCTATCAGATTAGAGCGAGAGATCCCTAGCTGTCGCGCCGCCTCGCTCTTGTTTCCATCACAACGCTTGAGAGCGGATACGATCATATCTCGCTCGACGGAATCAAGAACATCTTTCAGTTTACCCTCTGCTGTTGAGGCAAGATGAGCTGGCGCTACAACATTCTGAGCTACAGTTGGAGATAGAGAGCTCCTCGTGATCGTGCTCTCTTTGCCACTCATAACGTGAGCACGCTGCATCTCATTCTCTAATTGACGAATGTTTCCCGGCCAAGAGTATCCCTCAAGCGCCGCCATAGCTTCCGGGTCGATCTCCTTGCGATCCTTGCCCGAGCCCCCGCTTAACTTACTAAGAAAGAACTCTACCAGAAGCGGAATATCGCCCTGACGTTCACGAAGGGGCGGGAGTCGGAGATTGACTACATTAAGCCGATAGTAGAGATCCTCTCGAAAAGTCCCCACTCGAACCATCTCTTCTAAATTTCGATTTGTCGCCGCGACTACACGAACATTTACCTGCTTCTGTTTCACGCCACCCACCGGCATGAAGGTTCCATCTTGAAGCACCCGAAGGAGCTTTACTTGAAGGGCTGGGCTCATCTCACCCAACTCATCGAGAAAAAAGGTCCCTCCATCCGCTACCTCAAAGAGCCCCTGCTTATCGCGAGTAGCGCCGGTAAACGCCCCCTTAACGTGACCAAAAAGCTCCGATTCGAGAAGGTTCTCATTAAAAGCCGAGCAATTCTGGACCACGAACGGCTTCTCCTTTCGAGGTCCATTAACGTGCAATGCGGTAGCGACAAGCTCTTTGCCAGTACCCGACTCCCCGGTGATTAGGACAGGCACATCGGTCTCTACAACCTTGGTCATCATGTCATAGAGAGACTTCATCGCTTGACTGCGGCCGATGATATTTGAGAAGGCGAACCCCTCCTCCATACGAGCCTGCAGGCGGCGGTTCTCTCTCTTTACATCTCGAAGCTCGCCATACAGTTTGCGCATACGCACAGTCGCGTGAATTCGCGCAAGAAGCTCGTGAGAGTTGTAGGGTTTGCAGATGTAGTCATCCGCGCCCTGGTCCAACCCGCGAATAATATCCTCAAGCTCATCCTTTCCTGTAAGAAGAACGATCGGAACGTATCGCAGCTCGGAGTCCTCTTTGAGGATCTTGGCGACCTCGTATCCGTTTGGCTCGGGCATCACCACATCGAGCAGGATGAGATCTGGAGCCTCGGTCCGAGCCTTATGGAGAGTCTCGGTCCCAGACGCGGCGGTAATAACCTCATAGCCCCTCAAGAGAAGCAGCTGTTCTAGGGCGAACAATCCCTCCGGATCGTCATCCACAGCAAGAACTCGTATGGGTCTGGCCTGTGAGGTCATACGTTAGCTAGGCCTCTCGTGAGAGGCTGGCGCACTTATCCCTTCATCATATCGAGGAATTCTTTATTGCTCTTGGTTCCATCCATCTTGCTCAAGAGCCACTCCATGGCCTCCACGGTATTGAGTGGATTGAGGACCTTTCTGAGCAACCATACCTTCTGGAGGACATCGTTGGTGATAAGGAGATCCTCCTTTCGAGTTCCCGATGCCTTGATGTCCATCGAGGGGTAGATACGTCGCTCGCTGAGCTTTCTGTCCAGCACGACCTCCATATTACCAGTTCCCTTGAACTCCTCGAAGATAACTTCGTCCATTCGGCTTCCCGTCTCAATCAGCGCGGTACCGATAATCGTAAGACTTCCCCCCTCCTCCACATTACGAGCAGCTCCGAAGAAGCGCTTTGGTTTGTGAAGAGCGTTGGCATCCACACCTCCCGAGAGGATCTTACCACTCGGAGGAACCACGGTGTTATAAGCACGAGCGAGACGAGTAATCGAGTCCAAAAGGATCACCACATCACGCTTATGCTCAACGAGGCGCTTGGCTTTCTCGATCACCATATCAGCGACCTGAACGTGACGCTGGGCAGGCTCATCGAAGGTTGAGCTCACTACCTCACCCTTAACGGAGCGTGCCATGTCAGTAACCTCCTCAGGACGCTCGTCGATAAGGAGCACGAGGAGAACGACCTCTGGATGATTCTCAGTAATGGCGTTAGCGATGTTCTGCAAAAGAATCGTCTTACCGGTACGAGGCGGCGCGACGATAAGCGATCGCTGACCCTTACCCACAGGACAGAAGAGATCCATAATGCGAGTAGCGAGGCCGTCTTTTTTGCTCTCAAGCTTCAAGCGCTCGTTCGGATACAACGGCGTAAGGTTGTCAAAGTGAATCTTCGTCTTGAGAACTTCCGGTGGATCGTAGTTGACGGAATTAACCTTGAGCAACGCAAAGTAACGCTCACCCTCTTTCTCGCGAGGCGACCGGATCTGCCCCTCGATAGTATCTCCTGTCTTAAGACCGAAACGTCGGATCTGCGCCGGCGAGACGTATACATCATCAGGACCTGGAAGATAGTTGTAATCGGGAGAGCGGAGGAATCCGAAACCATCCGGGAGACACTCCAGTACGCCACTTGCGTAAATACTGCCGTTTGATTCAGCCTGAGCGGCGAGGATGCCGAAGATCAGCTCCTGACGCCTCATCGTGTTAGCACCCTCGATCTCAAACTCGGCTGCTAACTTCATTAACTCTTCAGACTTGAGGCGTTTTAATTCATTGAGGTTCATGAAGTACTCAAATTATTCTTATACACATTACTCCAAAATCATCCCGCCGTGTGGCGCTCAGCTCTACCCGCTCCCTGGCTCTACCGATTAATTACTCTTACCGAATAATACTGGGATAACCTCGAAGCGAATTTGAAGAGATAATCTTGGATGTCCTGAAACGTCTCCGCCACCGAAACCCACAGCGCCCTCCTCCCATCTGGACCTCTACCTACACATCACATGCGTAGAACGAACGATGCCCTTCTTGGGAAAATTAAGGAGTGCGCGAAACTCTGATGATTGGGTGCGATAGACGCGCTGGTCAGCACACGGTGGTGTACCGCCTAGGAGCCATGGTTACCAGGAGCCCGATCCGCCGTCAAGCCCCTATTTTGCGCTCCGCGATAGTCTTAGCGGCAACAGCTCTCAGATAAGTTGGCTCCATCACTGAGATTTCCTCAATGCTGAAGCCCGACTGTCCCCCCGCAGGCAGGAGCAGTATTCCGCGCGCAGCCTCCCCTTCGGAACGGATTGAGACACCCTCAATCGAAAAATCCCGCTGTGGAGACACCACATCCACCCCGTGCTCTAAAATCGACCACGGAGCAGTACGCAGGTCTGAGATTGCAACGATACACGGCGCCACGTCGACCCCTCGACCCTTTGAAAATTGCGCAACGAAAACCTCATCACGCCTCGCATCACCCACCACGACAACCCGTTCGGGGGACGATGGGCGGGCGAACGCCGCCGCCGCCAACGCTGAAAAAGAGGAATACCCGGTCAGAGGCACCCGCAGGGACCACGAGAGTCCCTTCACAAAACTCATGCCGATTCGGAGCCCCGTAAACGAACCCGGGCCCAATCCTATGCGAACCTCTCCGATAGAACTCGGCTGAGCCCCTGATCTTTGACACACATCGTGGACCATGCGGGGCA
>JBIIEK010000225.1:0-4349 GCA_044237895.1 Bdellovibrionota bacterium | reverse complement strand
GGAGCAACGACGAGGGATACTCTCAAGGCTGGGCTCCTCTTTGGAGCCTCCCTGGCAACTAAGCATATCTTCTCCATTTTCCTTCCATGGATCCTCTTTGCCACCGCAATTCGGCAGAGGAAGGATCGGTTCGTTTTCTGCTCAACGTCGATGAAGGTTTTCATCCTTTCATTCGCGCCCTTTATCATCGAACCAGAGAGCGCTGCCGGCATAAAGAATCACGTCCTGAACTACATCTCAACGGAGGGGCACACTGTCGTGCACGCGTTGAACGTGTATAGCGATTCATTACCAGACCGCTCTCTCTTTGTAGTTCTTCTCGCGGCGCTTGGTATCTTCGTCGCTCAAAGGGTGAACGCTGGGCGAGAGCTGCCCCTCCTCTACCTCTGCGCGCTCACCGCGCTCTCGTCTGGCATGGCCCGAAACTACCTGGCGATCCCCCTGATAGCAGTAGTGTTGTGGTTTCGCAGCCCCGCGTCTTGGGCCTATCTCGCGGCGAGCCTTCTCGCGCTCACGACAGTAAACAGCTCCCTTGGAGTTTCAGAGGTCGCTTTCAGGACTACCGAGCTTTCCCTCATAACGTACGAGATCCCCCAAATCCTCGTCGGCGTCCTCTTCGTACTACGGTTCAAAGCCCTTCGCTCGGGCGAATCGCCTTCGCCACAACGCGTTACTTAAAGTCACCCCGTGGCTACCTTGCCGTTCGTGTTTTAAACGAACTGCTGCAGGGGCGACCCCCTTCATGACCTCTAGGCCCTCATCTGCTCAAGTTGAAAGAGGCGCGCTTCAAGCTCTAGAGCCTCTCGACCACGCCCGACCCGAGTGTAGAGCTGCGCCAGACCTCGGACGACCACCTGAACTCGCATATGGGTGTCACCGAGTGTATCTTCGAGCACTCGAAGGGAGAAACGATAGAGCGCCTCGGACTCTTTGTATCTCCCCTGCTCTCTATAGACCGCAGCGAGAGATGCATAGTTCATCGCCGTATAGGGGTGCTCAGCGCCGTGCGCCTCAAAGAAGGAGTCATGCGCCCGAACGTACAACATCTCCGCCACATCATAAAAACCTATCTTTCGATAGAGCGACGCCATATTACTCAGTGTGATTCCGATATCAGGATGTCGCTCCCCGAAGAACGATTGAAAGATCTCCAGCGCTCCGCCGAACAGGTCAAGCGCCTCCGTCTCTTTACCTCTTCCGCTTAAGACTAGCGCAAGGTTGTTCATAGTTCTGGCAACAAGGGCGTCAGGCTTACGCGTGGAAGCCTTCCCCATCCCGAGTGCTCTTAGGTAGATCTCCTCAGCCTCCTCGTATCGCTCCTGCGCTTGATAGATGGCGCCCAGGTTGTTGAGACTAGCAGCGAACTGCTCGTCGCCAGCCTCAAAGAGTGATTCCCCAAGCTCAACGGCCCGCGTGGCGTAAACCTCCCCCTCATGCAACAGCACAAGATCCCGACACACCTGCGCCAACTTATTCAGGCAGAGTACCAACGCGCGCCCCTCGCGGTACCGATCGATCTCGAGAAAATGTAGGGCACGCTTGTACAGCTCATGAGCTTTAGTGTAGCGCCCCTCTGCAACCGAGGCATCCGCAAGGGTGAGGAGGTGTTGTGCGAGGCTCGTGTCCCCATGGCTTACGTGGACCGAGCCATCTGCCGAATCGGCAGAGAAGAGAGGTAGGACCTCGGGGGGTATGGAAATAGGACGGAACAGCGCACGCAATAATTTCAGAGCCATCGACACAACCTCACTACCTCATCACACCTAACGGCCCGTTACTACGCAAGAAACCCCTTGCTGACGGTCCGCGATAAAAGCCGCCTCCCCAGCACTTCAAAAGACGTGCCAAGAGGCGAATCTCTTCGCTCTTGAGGGTACTTGCCAAGGAGGCTGTGGTGCTCCGACAATGGTTTCGCTGTGCAGCGGATCGTCGGTATCGTGCGACCGTGGCGCCCTCGCATCTTACAACACAACCGCGAGGCAGGATGGGAAGTACGGAGCTATCCCTACTGGCAGCGAACCAAGGCCTGGGGAACCAGGACTCTGTTAAAGGCAAAATTGTATGAAGATCGCGATCATTCAACTCTATGACGATGGCAGAAAAGACTACGGGGACCTCACTGGAGGTGTTGCGCGCCAATACTGTGAGACCCACGGCTACACGTATATCTGCTATCGCGAGCGGATTGATCCAACGCTCATTCCCACCTGGAACAAGCTCATCGCAGTTCGCAAAAACCTCGCGAACTTCGATTGGGTATTCTGGCTTGATGCCGACGCCCTGATCGTTAATCCGAAACATCGGATCGAGGATATCATCGCCCCCTACGAGAGTGGCAAGGATATGCTCTTCTCCTCCGACGACTGCGGACTTTGCGCCGGAGTATTCTTCGCAAAGAATACAAAGTGGACGGATACATTCTTAGAGAGCGTTCTTCTCCTCGGTGAGCTTCCGGACTGCGAACACCTCTATGAACAAAAGACCATTCGGACGCTGTACAACCTCTTTCCCAACGCTCAAGCGAAGATAGGTCTTATCCCCCCTTCGGTTATTCAATTCCCGTACGCGGAGCATAACTCTCAAGCGTTCGTTCACCACTACTGGGCTATCTCGCAACGCTTCGAACAGGTAGAGGTCAAGATGAAGGACATCATAAAACACGGATACCTCAAGGGTTTTCGCTAACATAGTGACGCACAGAGCGTTCGCGATCCCTTGCAGTTCGACACCTTGTAGGCGCCGCCTGTCGAGACACGGTGCCTACAACCGCCGCTCCGCTCACAGCCCGTCAAAACTCTCTGTAGTATTTGTCAAATACCCCCAACGCCAACCGTTCCGTACGGATAGTACCAGGTGTTGAATCGTCCCCCGATTACCACTAGATTCTCGCGCACGGAGTAGACCTATGAGGGCAGATCATCACCAACCACACGGGGGCCCAGAGCCTCACATTACGAGCGACTCTGTGCGACTGCCGTTCAATTGGATGGAGGTCGCCCCTCAACATACGCTCGGCCGAAGTGGACGGGTATGGTCGATGCCTTATCCAATAGTTGCATCCGAAACGATGAACCCCTCCAGCCCACTCCTCCAGATCAAACCGGAGATTTCGACCACCATCGAGAATACTTTTAATTTTCTCAAGCTCAACGCACCTGAGACACTCGCTCAGTTCGCCCGAAGCCTGTGGAGCTCCCTGAGTAGATCGAATAAGACCTTGCTTCAAGCGATCCTTGATCATGGCGCAACCCAACCTCCTCCGTTTAGCCGAGCAACGGTCGCACCGCACCCGCTCCTGCGAACTGTAGAGGTGCCCTCAATTGGAGAGGAGCACTGGGCCTACCGCAATCACTACGAACTCGGCCACTACAAATCTGTCACTGACAATTTTCAAGAAGACTGTGCTCGTGAGGCATCAAGCGATATCAGCTCTATTCTCACCTATATTCGGGCGTATAAAGCGCTAGCCGAAAACTACACCGGACCCAACCTAGAAGCCGCCACAGCCTTCGCCCTGTTCAGAGACCCCTACTACACATGCATGGCACTATGCGTGTGCGAGATGCAGCTCCCCTCACATTTCCTCGCCCTCATTCATCACGGCATCGGCTTGCAGTTTGTACTAATGTCGCGAGTCACAACCTCTTACCTGAAGCCTTCAACGCCAACCCGCGGGCTCGAGGAGCAGAGCATCGCAGAGGCGTTCCAGATACTCACGTCTCTCTACCTTGAAGACTTCGTCGAATAAGCCTCGAAGGATCAGAGCGCTCGCAGCTGAGCCGCAGCAGATTCAAGAGACTCATCAGGAACAGAATACGAGAAGCGAACAAAGGTGCTCCGGGCCGGATCGTTTTTAACCTCAGGGCCGAGGAAGTCGCTCGCCGGCACCGCTGCTACGTGGGCGTGCTGGACCATCATCTCCACTACCTCACCGGAGGTCTTTCCCGGAAATCGCGACCGAGTATCGGCTATGACATAATACGCGCCTTGCGGCACGCTTGGAGTTAGGCCGACCTGCGTCAGAGCCTCACACAGGATACTTCGTTTCCGCGTATATTTCGCGAGCTGCTCCGTGTAGTACGAATCCTGCAATGTGACGATTCCGTGAGCCACTCCGTATTGCAACGGGGTCGGCGGGCAGACAAACATCTGGTCGCCGATGGTTCGAAGGAGATCCACATACAGTGGTGGCGCAACGAGATATCCGATCCTCCAGCCGGTAATAGCGAACGTCTTTGAATACGACCCCATCGTTATCGTGCGCTCGGCCATCCCGGGCAGCGATGCCATCGATACATGGGAGCGACCATCATAGGTTAAGTACTCATACACTTCGTCGGTAACGACGA
>JBIIEK010000232.1:0-4039 GCA_044237895.1 Bdellovibrionota bacterium | reverse complement strand
CTGATTCGTGCAGTTCATAGCGTTTCATCCCGTCGAGGATGTCGATCTCCGTCACTATAGAATTCTTTACGAGGAATTCGAGCTCTCGATAAATAGTGGTCTTGTTTACCGTTGGATGCTCGCGTGCGATCGACACAAGTAATTCCTGGACGGACTGAGGATGGGTGGTCTCGGCGAAGATCTCCAACATCGCCTGTCGAATTTTTGTGATTCGAAAGCCTTGAGATCTGAGTGTCTCGATGAGGCCTTCGGAGGAGGCGTCTTTGCGATGCTTCATGTGAGAGGCGCTCATGCTAAGCTCCAAGTCGTTTCCCTATCTTTGTAACGAGAACTGCGGTGCTGCGTGAATGCATCCACATCCCTGCCCCTACAGAGACAAGCACGGAGATAGCAATAAATGCCCACTCTAGTGTCGGTGAAAGCTCTAGCATGTGCTCGACAAGGTGAAGCATGGCGTAGCAGCACAGTGCGGTGAGTGTTGAGGTGACGATCCCTGGAAGGGCATCGAGTTTTTGGAGGATGAGAGCTCTGCGAGATTCTCCAACTATCACTACGAGAGTGATAAGGGCTCCCAGTATCGCAGAGCTCCCAAGAAGAACTCCGGTTAGAGCAATCTTATCTTGAATCCCCGTGAGCTGTTGCACGATCGCTCCTGCCGCAAGGGAGTGTACCGAGAGGGCGGCGGCGCTTGATACGATCTGCCAAGAACCAAGGCTTGGCGTATTGTGGTGTTCGCAGCTGCAGTCGCCGTGCGCTCCGTGATGAAGGCGGTGGTGAACGAAATGCTTCAGTAAAATAAGAGCACCGATAAAGACGATTACCTCGCCTAGAGTTTCCGAATAGTGTGCGAGTTGTGACGTGAGAGCTATGCCGATTACGGCGTAGAGCGCGTGAAAAAAAGCGAAGGACGCGCCGCATACGTAAGGGTTTCCTCCGGCGGTCGCCACAAGGGCTATCGCGACAATAATACAGCCATCTCCCGCTAGAATAAGCGGATATACGAGCATGCTGAGAAGGAGTGAAAGGGTGGGGGGCATGTCAGGGAGTGTACGCGCTTAGGGGGTCTTTTTGCAAATCGGTCGCAATAAGGATTAGCCGAATGCGGCCGAGCTGGATTCGAAAGACTTAGTAAGTTCAATAAGTTCTGCGAGTATGTCTCGATTCGTTATGATTCGAGGTACCTTATTTTGACCACCCAGCTTGCCCCGACTCTTCATCCAAGTAGCAAAGAAGCCAGCTGGGACAGGGATTACCTTGGGCCCCTTTAAACCGAAACCTCCGGAACGATGAGCCTCGTAATCTTCGTTACGGACGCAGAGGCGCTTATCAAGAGATGTTTCAAATTGAGCTAAGAGATCGCCGGTCGGAAGTTGATTGGCAAATTCGATTATATAGACATGCCCTCCGAGCTCGCCCGCACGTTCCGGGAACACGGGCCCAACGGTGAAGTCGGACAGCTCAGTTCGGGTCTCCCGTGCCGCTGAGGAGACACCGTCTTCAATCTCTTCTGCGATGAGGTGCTCGCCAAATGCGGAGAGATAGTAGGATGTTCTGCCTGACACGAGCACCCGCGGTGTCTGAGTGTCAATAAAGCGCACCGTGTCGCCGATGACGTAAGACCAAAGACCGGCGCACGTCGTCATGATTACAGCGTAGTTGACGTCTGGCTGTACGTTCTCAATCCAGTGGCGTGTGGGCTGGGCGCTCTCAAGCTCCTCGAGGGGCACGAATTCGTAGAAGATTCCGTGATCAAGGTTCATGCGGAGCCCGTCGCCATATCCACGATCGGCAACGGCGATAAAGCCCTCGCTTGCGGGATACACCTCACGAAGCTCGGCGCCGCTTCCTTCAAGTAGCTCTTTGAACCGATTAACGTACGGCGCGAAGTTTACGCCTCCGTGAACTATCATCTCAAGGTTCTGATAAATTTTCGCGATCTTCCCCTCAGATTCTGGACAAAGAGACGCAAGCTTGTCGAAAAAGATCATCATCCAGGCGGGTACCCCAGAGATCATGCGAATATCTTCCGCGAGGGAGAGTTCTGCCAGGGTGTCTACTTTCTCTTCCCAGTTTTTAAGAAGGGCGAGGTGCGCTGGAGGGAAGTAGCGTGCGCGCGCCCACCAGGGCAACGTTTTGACAGCAATGCCACTCAAGTCCCCAAAGAAGATGCCGGGAGCCGGAGACGTAAGGTCGGTGCTTCCCCCGAGCATGAAGCTCTTGCCTCCCATGAGGCGAGAGAGGGGGCGATTTGTTACGTGATGAATGAGGAGATCGAGACCGGCCTTTGTGTTTGAGCGGAGCATCTCTGGCGAGCATGGAATGTACTTGGTCGTGCCTGAGGATGTCCCTGAGCTTACGGGAAAGTAGGGGATCTTTCCGGGCCATGTGCAGTTGTCGAGAGTTGGGAACTTCTCTTTCCAGAAGTCGTTCCAAAAGTTTTCATATTTACGAAGGGGGACACGCTTCTGATATTCCTCAACGCTTGAGATAGAGGAGAAGCCGTGCATCTTTCCGAATGTGGTATTTTCGGCTGTCTTAACCAGCTCTAAGAGCTGCTTTCTCTGAGTTTTTGCTGGGTTTAGGGTAGCAAGCTGTTGATTACGCCATCGAGCGTAGAGCCTAAGAAAGGGAGTAGCGTCGAGCATGAAATTTCCGAACTAGATATTTAGAAGCCGGTTGCAACACCAGATGCGCGTTGCTCGGCGAGTACCGCCGGAAAAGATGGTCCCACGAAAAGGACAACTGCGCCATCGATTCTCCCTGAGCGAGCGATCATCTTCAGTAGCTCTCGTCTATTTGAGCTATGGTTACGGACTATGCCGGCGTCAGGGTGGAGGTTCTCCGGCTTCCAGGAGTAGCGAACGAGTTCAACCCACTCGCCATCGAACGCTTCACGAATACGGTTCCACGGGACCTGTGCCATACGCTCCCCCTCGAAAAACTACAGGCCTAAATGTACAGGTATTCCGATTCTTTGGGAAGTTTTATGTCCGAAGGCCTCAGAAGAAGGGATGTTCGAGGCAGTCTTCCCTTGGTTTTCATAGTCACGGGAGGTGTCTTTGGTGTATTCTCTACAACCTTAGTAAGTAGAGGATTCTATGGCTAAACCGTCGAAGATATCAGGATTTCCCGAATGGCTCCCCGAGCAGAAGATAGCTGAAGATCGAGTTATCGCGCTCGTGAAGAATATCTATGAAAGCTTCGGGTTCGCCCCGATAGAGACCCCCGCTGTGGAGTTACTCTCAAGCCTCGGTTCAAAGGGGGTTATCGACAAGGAGATATTTACGGTACAGCGTCTCAAAGCTGAAGAGGGCGATAAAGCAGAGTTGGGCCTTCACTTCGACCTTACCGTGCCCCTTGCCCGGTATGTCGCTCAACATGATCACGAGTTGGTATTCCCGTTCAAGCGGTATCAGCTCCAGAAGGTGTGGCGAGGGGATCGTCCGCAAAAGGGCCGTTTCAGAGAGTTCTATCAATTCGACATCGATACCATCTCACGAAATGAGCTGCCCCTATCGTGTGACGCGGAGGTCGTTACGGTCATTACGCTCGTTATGGAGGCGCTGCAATTCGGCGCCTACACTATACGAATAAATAACCGTAAGCTCCTCGCGGGTCTGTATGGGGCGCTCGGTCTCGATGAGGCTGCGCGTAAGGCCGCAATCATCGCCGTCGATAAGATTCTAAAGATCGGAAAAGATGGGGTGACCAAGGAGCTCGCGAAGATTGAGGGTATTTCTGAGGCGGCAATCACGACCATCCTTCGCTCTACAGAGATTCAGTGCTCAATCTCTGAGTTGCCGAGTCGCGTCGCCGATCTTGCCATCTCAAGCCCTCTCATCGAAGAAGGCGTGCAAGAGTTGGTTACGATATGCGCTCTTATGCCAGAGAGGGCGCGAGAAAAAATTCGTATCGACGTGAGTCTCGCGCGGGGTCTCGACTATTACACCGGTCTTATCGTTGAGACTACCTTCGATAAACACCCTGAGTTTGGAAGTGTTATTTCTGGCGGGCGCTACGACGATCTCGCATCGGAATT
>JBIIEK010000094.1:0-11282 GCA_044237895.1 Bdellovibrionota bacterium | reverse complement strand
GGTGTTTCCATCGGGTTAAGTAGGCTTATGGAGCTCGCGTTTACCGAGCGGCTCGTGTCGACCCCGAAGAAGACCCCAACGGTCGCGCTTATTACGGTGTATAATGAGACGGAACGGCCGATGCTAAATGAGGTCGCCCAAGAGCTTCGTGATAGTGGCGTATCGACTGAGGTCTTTTACAAGTCTCCGAAGCTTGGAAAGCAGATCGAGTACGCGGAAGCAAAAGGGATTCGATACGTCGTCTTTGTTGATGCAGCGACGCGTCAGATTCAGGTTAAGGATCTCTCCACGAAGGAGCAGATGCCGATGGCTTCGATTGGCGATTTGGCCAACTCAATTCGGACGCGGTAGTATGGTTCGATCCTTTAATGTTCGCACACCAAGCCAGGGGCTTCACGAGATTACAGATCTTGTGTCCGCGATAGTCCGGGAATCGGACATTGATGATGGGCTATGCACAGTCTTTATCCGTCACACATCCGCCAGTTTAACCATTCAAGAGAATGCCGATCCGTCCGCTCGGAGAGATCTTGAAATGTGGCTCAATCGCCTCGTGCCCGAAGGCGACCGTGATTTTACCCACACCGCAGAGGGCTTAGATGATATGCCGAGTCACATCAAGGCTGTCTTAACCAACGTTTCGCTCTCTATACCCGTAGTAGATAGCGGACTTGTTCTCGGGACCTGGCAGGGGATCTACGTGTGGGAGCATAGAACTCGTCCCCATACCCGACAAATTGTAGTACACGTGGGGTGACCGCACGAAGCAGAGCTCTATGACGGAACGCTGGACAAAAGTTGATGAATTCCTCCAGGACGTGTTCTTCGTTACTGGGAATCGTTTTAAGTTGGCCGAAGTTGAGGCTGTGCTTGGAAAGATGCGACACATCGATCTCGATCTGCCCGAGGTTCAAGAACTCGACTCTCGTAAGGTTGTTATCGCTAAGGCACAAGCGGCCCTTCAGCAGGGCTACTCCCCCGTTCTTATAGAAGACACCTCTCTTCTTCTGCATTCTATGAACGGTCTTCCTGGGCCACTCGTAAAGTGGTTTTTAAAAGCGCTCGGCGGTGAGGGGGTGTACCAGCTCGGAGCTGCCAAGAATAACTGCGACGCTGAAGTTCGAACGATATTCGGTCTCGCGCTCGGCCCACAAACGCTTATCTACGGTGAGGGCGTTGTGCAAGGAAAGGTCGTCCCTCCGCGTGGCCGCGGATTCGGGTGGGATTCCATCTTCCAACCTCAAGGTAGCGAGAAAACGATGGGAGAGATGACTCCTGAGGAGAAGTCGTCTTTTAGTATGCGAGTGCTAGCGCTGTCTGATTTACGCGAGCAACTCGAGCGGTTCCACGAATCGATAGGGCGTTAGTAGAAGTGGGTGAGTAATCGTGACAGCGCATACCCCTTCTGCAGCATCGCCAGTCTCTCGTAACGTCGAAAAAGTCGCTCGAAGCCTTTTTTCGTCTGAGGTAGACCGGCGCGAATTTCTTGAGGCTGTCTCTCACGGTGATAGCGGTGTGACCGCGATGGTATGGCTCCGGTCGGAGCCTGACGCAGGCGCGGTGCAAGAGGGAGCTCGTCCGGAATGGCTTCCCTCGTGGATCTCTGTCGCGGCTGAAGGTGAGCGACCAGGGAAGCTCGAGGCACACGACGCGGGGAAATTTTATTGCATGGACCTCTCGTCTACCTTTGCGTGCGCGGCGCTCTCGGCGGTAGAGGGAGCCTGTGAGGTAGTCGTTGATATGTGCGCGTCTCCAGGGGGGAAGGGGATCGTCGCTCGCCGATATCTTAACCCTACATTGCTTGTCGGTAACGAAGTGATCGGCAAGAGAACCGCGCAGCTCATCTCGAACTACAAGCGGTGCGCTATCGATCCATCGGTTGTTACCTCCCTCGACCCTGAGGTGCTCGGTCGAGAGATTCCAGACGCTGCGGGTCTCGTCGTCGTGGATGCGCCGTGTTCAGGTCAGTCGTTAATGTTAAAGGGAATGGCGGCTCCAGGCGCGTTTCATCCGGCTACTATTGGGATGAATGAGCGGCGACAGCGCCGTATATTGGCTCATTCGTCAAAGATAGTGGCCGCTGGCGGATATCTTCTGTATGCGACCTGTACGTTCTCGCACGAGGAGAACGAGAGTAACGTCGAATGGTTTTTGAAAACGTTCCCGCAGTTTAGCGGAGTTGAAGTGCCCCATCTTCAGATATACAGGTCGCATCTTTCCGAGAGTCCGTGTTACCGGTTGTGGCCACAGCTCGGTAAGGGAGCGGGAGCGTTTTGTGCGCTCTTTAAAAGAGATGAAACTCCTGTTTCAAAGCATCAGACAGCGGACGAGATTATCTCTCATTTGAGAACAGCATGGAGGTCGCCAACTCTCTTTGTTTCACGATGGGATGTGGCTCGAGGGGGAGCGCGCGCGCACGGGAAACATACTAAAGACAGAGAGAAGAAGAGATACAAGCGCGAGCGATATCGCATGGGCAAGGAGTAAGGAGACTATCTTTTTAAAAATCCGCGCAGCGTTGGCGCCCGAAATGGAGGAAGTGGATATGAAGGCGATGGTGCGGTCGTTGGAGCGTGCAGGGTACTTCGTCCCCCAAGCAAAAGTAGTACTCCAGAGGCAACTGATCGAACGTCGACGCTGCCAAGGCTTGAAAAGATTGCCACTCGAACCTCTCCTGTACCGATATTCGCGATCTTTTCTATCTCAATAGTACCTCCCGCCACGATAGTAAGGTCGGTCTCTATCAGTAGGGCTGTTGAGATGCGAATGGAGCCTGGAGAGGCAAGCATCGCCGGTAATGCGGCGCTCTTACCTTTAATCAATAGTTCTGAAGCTTCGAGGTTTTCCAGGGCGATAATGTTCTGCTGGTAAGATCCACTCACCTCGCAATCCCTGATCGCGTGAGGGGTGTTTGAGGAGCCGCTACTTTGGTTCAGTGAAGATGATTGGCATCTTGAGGCATGCTGAAAGATAGCGTCGTAATCGATCGTGCCAGACGGTAAGGCGATCGGTGGCTGAGTATTAAAAGGTAGAAAGGGGTCCCCGCACGCAACGACATGTATTGTTGCTCCCTCATCGAATACCGGTGTGCTTGAGCATCCATCGCCCCTCCAGGGTACGCGAGCGATAGTGTGTTTAAGTTTCTCGTGTGACAGCTCTCCGTGTCTAATTTCGTGTAAAGTGAGGTACCCTTCCGTAGCGTATCGAGAGATGAGGCGTGCCGACGTCGCTAAGATCATAACAGCAAAGAGGGTGAGCGGAAGTGTATAGCCACCAGAGGGCCTAGCGCCGGATCGAGGCGAGAGGCGTCTCATGGCAGAACCTCGGCAACGAGAGACCTCCTGGCGAGGCCGGGGAGTAGGAATCGTTTCCGTTCACTACCGTACGAGGGTCGTACTACGATCGAATAGATGGGTATTCGAGCATCGTCGTTGACGGGGACTATTCGGATGGAGCGCAGTCCACGAGTCAGCGGCTGATTTTCGGTAATTCGAGATCCGACATGAGAAGCAAGGCGTAACTCCCCTGAACGATCGACAAAGAGAGATTGCTCGCGGGTTATAGCGGCGAGTTCGAGTGGCGTTCCAATAGCAACTTGTGAAGATGAGATGAGGCCAGATATCACTGTGCCATTGAATCGAGCGCAGGTAGTGTTGATCTTAGAGATCTCTCCAACCGCTTGGACCGCACCATCAACCGCGAATGCGACGACACTCTTGAAATCCTCTTTGCCCGGCACCTCATACATGCCGCAAGCGTCCGCTAAAAATCCGGTACCACTTCGACTGGACGATCGAATCCTACCCCTAAATAGTGGGGAGATTTCGATAACGGATATGATATCCGAATCAACTCGAGGGGCTGAGGTTCCCTTCAGGGCTGCAAGCGGGTGTGGCTCGCCGTGTGGTAGAGATAGCCGGTTCCCAGGGGTAATCGTCAACGTGAACGGAAGTCGATTCTTCTCCAGCGTATAGAGGGCCGTTGCTATCACTGCATGAGCTTTGAACGTAGCGAGAGCGGAGAGATTCGCATCTCCAGCCGTGCGCATTCCGGCCATGGTATTGGTGAAGGTTGCAAGTGAGCCGATAAAGATAAGGGAGGCCAGGCCGAGTGCGACCACAGCTTCGATCAGAGAAAACCCCCGTTCTTTTAATGAAGCACGAGCGTGTACGTTGTGCCACATACGCAAAGATCGGAGTAATCGCCCTGTGAGCACGAGGGGATTGAGCATGCTGGCGTAAGCGCCGCATGTATCCTCGTGTGGATACGCAGATGGTGCGAGAGATATGTAATGATAGCGCTTCCAAGCACGGATAGGAGAAAGAGCGAGAGCATTATTTCGATCAGAAGAAATCCGCTCTCGCCACCAAAGGAGCGTACTACACGCATACACGTCTAACACTCCCTCGCAAAGAGACGATCACGGAACATTCGCCATGGGGGGAGCTCGCTAAAACGGTACCGGGGGTGGCAGAGTGGTTCGGATAGAAGAATAACTCAGCCTGTTGTGAGCTCCTTGGTTTTATCGCGATAGACGGAGGCGGGGTGAGTGTGAATAGGGTTCGAGTGGTAGAGGCACCTGTAACTATGCCGTCTTCCTGTACTGTTATTTTTATCGGCTCTTGGTGTGTTACAGCCGATACGTAACACCGCTCTAGGGCGAGACGAAGCTCCTCAGCCGTAGTGAAGAGTTGTCGATTCGCATGCCACCTCCAAAGAGATGGTAGGGCGATAGTGAATGATAGAGAGATAATTCCAGTGCAGAGGATCGTCTCCATGAGTGAATATCCGCGCTCCATGGAGGGTCGTTCGGTGATTATCCGTGAAAGTTGCTTGACGGGATGGTGATGAATCAACGGCCTACGCCGACAGCTCTTTGATAAGGGAGGCCTGTAGTTGATTCATCGAGGAGAGCGCCGAGACCTGATATTGTTGAAGCGCCTTGGCGCGATTGAGGTCGCTTATTGCTGATGCGAAGTCTGTGTCTGAGGCTTGGGAAAGGGCCGTCGCGGTAACGGCCTTTGCGCTACTCAAGGTGTCTTGAACCGATCCAAGGCGTGCGAGACCCGCATCAACAGAGGCTCCCCTCTGACTTGTGAGACTATCAGAGAAGTTTTGAAGTGCGGCCACGGCATCTTGGGCGCCTGCAGAAGTACTCACATCTTGCGACGCTACAGATTGAGCCAGTTCGGAGAGGTTAATCCCACTAATGTTTACACTACTTCCTCCGAGCTCAGCGCTGATCGAACTTCCGTCTAGAAGCTTTTGACCATTGTAACTTGTCGTGTCGCTTATCCTTTGGATCTCGGCCGTTAGGGCGCTGTATTCATTCTGAAGGGCCGACCGTTGCTGGTCCGAGTAAACCCCGTTCGCCGACGTGACGGCGATTTCCTGGAGGCGCGATGTGATATTGCTGACCTGCTCTAGGGCGCCATCGGCAATTGATAGGGCTGAGGCCGTATCACTTGCATTGCGAGCTCCCTGACTGATCGAGGCGAGACTGCTTGAAAGGTCCGCCGCGATGGCAAGGCCGGCGGCATCGATTGAGGCGCTAGAAAACCTGCTCCCAGAGGAGAGCTGTGCAAAGGCGTTTTGGATCGTCTGTCCTGTCTTGGCGGTCGATGATGACGCGCCTGAACTCGTTCCAAACGTATTAAACACTATTAACGACATCTTTCGCGTGTATTACTAGGCAACACTATAGACAGGGAACGTGAACTCGAAAGGAAAATCGGACGAAGGATGGGAAAGATGAAGAAAGTGGCGCGAAAAAATAGACGAAAAGTACTAAGAGAATATCTCAAGGGGCAGCCGAATTGACCTTCTTAGGCCGGTTGTTTAAGAGAATATCGGGGCACCGCTACGAGTAATTCGTAGTGTTACATGACATCTTCTGCGATGCCTAAGATCTCCCTGAAACGCTTGCGAAGGTAGATCTCAACGCTATCGACCACACCATTGCAGCGGATGAGATTGTCGATCACTTGAGCGATGGCGCGTTTCGATGCTGGGTCAAGAGCGTCTCGCAGTGCTTCGGCTTGCGCCGAGCTGCTTCGCATACTTGAGAGCTGAGCTTTAGCGCGGGCCATCAGCCCGATGACGGCTTCGTCCGAAAGTTTAAAGAGAGACTTTAGTCCGTTATGAATAACGGTGCGTTCAAATTTATCAACAACGTGATCGGATGAAGCTATCTCTGTAAGCACTACCGCTGCCGCTAGCGCGATCTCATTTTTATCCTTGAGGGGACGGTTAGTCTTAAGCGAGTTCATTCGTGAGAGAAGCTTCTCGACGTGCTCATTTGTGGAATTTGATGAATTCATGCAACACCTTTGGTACGCGTGTATTTAGGTTTGTTATGGGGTTTTTCAGCTACTATGTGCCGTAGTGTGGCCCATTTTATTCCCCGGCTTGTATCGTAAAATCAGATAGTTGGGTGTTTTTGCCATGCGCAGTGCTTGGCTAGTGTGTTCGCCGAAAACAACCCCAAGAGCATTCTCTGCCGATTCGAAGGCTGAAATGAGTTCTGGCGTCTGACCCCCCTTCTGGGGCTCGGAGTTTGTCAAAAAATACGAAAATCGGGCGACCGGTTTGGTGAATTTGTGAGTGATTTGCGAGTTGGTTCTCGAATCCATTATTTCAGTAATCAAGTCATCCAACGCGGGTTGATGACGAAACGGAATTAGAAACTGAAAAGAAAAACGGAGGGAGCCATGAGAGAATTAAAAGCGTACTTCGAGGCGGGACAGCTTACCGAGGTTAGTTTCAAGGATGGATTGAGTAACGAAGTTCGTCGAAGTGTGAGAGGAAAGAGTGGAGGTGCCTACCGTAGCGCAGGGTCGTTCCAGTGGACGAGTGCGGTGCGGGGACTCGCATTCCTGCTCGTGCAAACGGCGCTCATTCCAGAGAGCGCGGTGCTTGAGGGAGGTGCAGGGTCTCTCGCTGCGAGCCTCGACTATGCCATCTCGAAACAGCCGATGTGGCTAACCGAGATGTTTGGGTGTGACCAGAGTGGTATCTGTACCATCCGTCGAATGGTTCTTCGAACAAATGCCGAGCGAAAGCGCCCCGGTCCAACGGTATTAGCGGTTAATCAGCGCTACTTACCAGTTGAGGCGATGACTATTTATTCGAATGGTAAACAGTGCTCCCGCGAAGATTTGGCGATCCTGGGCGCGCTACTCATGGATACCCTTGCTCCCCAAGCTGTTGAAGCTACCGAGGTTGCACGGGCTGCATATGCGGAGGCCGCGTAGCCGGGATCTAATACGACGAGGCGACGTTAGGACGCAGTGTACCGTTGTTCGATCTTGTTCTCCTTATACGCGCGTATAAGGAGCTCAAGAAGAGCGATCTGCTCCTGAATTTGCTCCCCCTGTTCTGTGTCACGAACAAGGCGTGGAGCAGGATACCGCCTTAAGTCCTGAAAAGAAGGGACCATGTCCACACCTTTGCGGATAGAGCCCTCAACGGAGTCGAAGTGATGATGGAGTGCAAGAGTAATCCGATCCGGTTGAAGCACGAGCGTGTACCCCCGGTCGCCGTATACCTCAGAGAAGGCTCCATCAATCGTAACGGCCTTGCCACACCGCTTCACAGGGGATTCTCCCTTGTCGATCTTCACCGGGACATGGCCATTGATGATCAGACCATCTTCGGTGCTCACGCCAAATTCGGCTAGTATTCGTTCACAGAACCACGCGTCGTTGATGAGCGTAAAATACGGAGATTTAATCTCGTGCTGGGTGGAAGGATCTTCCAGGAGGTACGACTCGAAGGTAGCTATCTTGTCCTTGCCAAAGAGCGGGGAGTTTGGCCCGCACCAGAGGTACCATAAGAGATCTAGGTCTCGGACATTGTGGTTCTGAAATGCTCGCTGTACGGAGACCTCGATGGCGTCAAAGAGCTCGCGACCTCTTCTGGGCACGCCGTCGATCATGAAAGCGATGAAATTTCCCTCGGCGTCACATGGCACACAGCCGTGAAATATCAACGCATGGTCTCGTATGAGAGCCATGCGGCCTTTTCGGGCTAGATAAGACATCTGGTGCCATAAAATTGAGCTTTGAGTAAAGAGCGCGGTGAGAGCCTCCATGCAGGAGGCCTCTTCTCGAGAGAGCTTGGTCGGGTCTGAAGGATCGATAGTGGGAAACGAAGAGTCGAGAAGGGGATGCGATTTGCCATTAAGGGTAATTGTAGTGGAATTGTGCTTCAGGAGTGAGATGAGAGAGCGGTGCTCAAGGCCAAAATGGGGGTTTCGAGCGATCGTTTGCGCTTCTAGTTTAAATTGTATAACGGCAGCGGCTTTCTGCATGCGGGCGAGAAGGAGGGGGTCTTTTCCTGTCGAATCTTTACACTCGAAGCGTGTCGCTGGGTCGTTTCCGTAAACGGATTGAGCGAGCTTCTCAAGTGGCTCAAGTGAGATTCCATATCCTTCCTCAAGCTGAGTTGTGCGACCGTACCGAAGGGATATCCTCGTGACGAGAGCGATGCACGCTTGTTGGCCTAGGCACGCGCCCATCCACGAGGCGTCATGATTACCCCATACGATAGATACCCGGGGCTGCTGTGAGATAAAATCTATCGACTTATCGATTCGTGGTCCCCTGTCCCCCAAGTCGCCAGCGACGATGAGCTCGGAGATGGATAGGTTTCTTACGAGGCGAGCCGTAAGTCGTAAAAGGTCGAGCTCTCTCCCATGCGCCAGGAATGGTTCGAGGAGCGCTGCAAAGTGTGCGCTGCCTCGATCGAATTGGGGACTGACGATTAATTCGCGGAAGCATTGCAGAAATTCAGTTGGAAGGAGTTCCGCGATATCCGCGAGTGTCCGCTCCTTTGCAAGGACGCGAATAACTTCAAGCTCCGAGGCAACGAGCGAATGGACTGATGCGCGCTTCTCTTCCCCCTTGAGGCTCCCTATGTGGTGGTAGATGAATGATTCGCTCGGATAGTAGATGAAGTTTAGTAGTTTCTGTTGCTCCTCATCGCTCAACCGTTTGTTAAAGATCTCCTGTACAAGGGGACGCAATGATCCTGAGGCGTTGTTGACGATGTGACGAAGCTTTTTGTATTCACCGTGTACATCACTTACGACGTGCACTCTGCCCTTCGGGAGTGTAAGGGAGGCTGAGAGTACGGCTATTTGGGAGAGGGCGCTGTCCATGTTCGGGTACAGCTTGGAGAACTCTCGGAGATATATCAGGGTTGAAGGCTCAAACTGAAGTGAGATGGATGGAAACATTCGAGGGCTCGCCTGTGATGGGGACTTCGAGGTAGCTCACCACAGAGGTTCCCGAGTCGACAAGCACTGTTTTTGCGTCCAGGTTTTTGAAAAGGTGCCATCCTTAGACTCTGTGGAGAAGGGACGGGTGGTGCTAGCCCTATCGAAGTTGAAATCGGGTGAAGGACGATTGTCGACCAACCAGCTGCTCACAGCTCACATCCGACCTTGCAAGCCTCATGAACGTGGGGTGCGAACTACGGAACTACTGAGTCGCTTTGCTGCGGCGGTAAACCGCTCTGCTTTGAAAGATTTAGAGCTTTTAAGGGTAGCAAAGAGATCTTTGAGTTCGACGGCATATACCTTTGCAAGTTGAGGAGATGTTGCGAGTGTTGCTTGAATTCCCATTCCCAGCTGCTCTGCTACTTCAAATGTTGGCCACTGATACGTAGAGGCAAAGCTCGCTATGCGTGAGAGTATCTTTGACGTAGTTCCGAGATCGTGAGGCATGCGAGCGATGAGCGGAATAACTTTTTCCTCTACGAGGCTTGTGAGCGAAGCGATCGAGTCCTTTGCCCCGTTAACTTTATAATCTTTATGAAGGGAGGCCAGAAGCTCGCCCATCTGGTCGCTGGATGCTTGATCGAGTGGCGCGATAGCCTCTTTGAGGATCACTAAAGAGGGGAGGTTTAGTCGGAGCTGGCCCGGATTTCCACCATAGGAGCGGTGTTTCCATTGCTCTTCGGCTAGATTGTGGTGGCACGAGAAGCAGTCGAATATGCTTAACTCAGGGAAAGATCCATTCCTTGAACGTTTCTCTGAAGCGAGTGCTTTTAAGGCTTCGTCGGCTTGGCGCGCTTGTCCGGTCATCCAAGCGACGACGGGGATGTAAGGAGCTTTCCGCGTCTCGTAATCAGAGTCGACGACCCAGTGTTTGGGTTGAAGGACACCGAAGGTGTCGAGCTCAAAGCTCAGACGTGGGTGACCAGCTCCGTAGAGGTTGTGATTCACCGTTTTTTCATCGTTGCCATAGTGACAGGAGAGGCAGAGCGAGGCTCGCGCGTCCAACGGAACAAGGTCTGTTAGCCCGTTTTTCACATTCTCCGCGTGTGTGTTTCCTGTCTCAGCGTGAGTTTTAAGCCATCCGTTTGCGGCACCGTGGCAGGACTCGCATGTCACACCATCCTCTAGTCGAAAGCGCTCTCCCCTCTGCGACGCCTCTTCTACATAGGTGGCGTGACACGAGAGGCATAGAGAGTCCTGAGCGGCGTCCTTAATCCCGAGATTTGACGCGATCTTCTTTGAGTCTTGGTTGAGGAGGGTTAGATAGGCTCGGGAATGTCGGTCATGCTTGCTCCACGTTGTGTATTCATTCTGTAATACATTCGAGGATTTGCGAGGTTTTATGTCGCCGTGGCAGTTCGATGAAGAGCAGGAACCTGGACCCATATATACGGGATTCGAGGGGACTGCCACGGTGACGGACGGGAGGAGGACCACGCTGGCCGATATCGTAAAAAGGTGTTTGGTGAGTTTCATGGTGATCGTCTATAGCGACTCCTGCACACCGCTCGTTCACCCTTGGAGCATCGACCGCTGAATAGAAGAGTTTTGTCCTCTTATATACGCGAGAAACCTTTGGAAATGAATTGCTCGGTATTCTCTCGAAACTTATAGTAGAAAAAATTTCAGACTACGAGAGTCTATTTCTTAGGTGTGACTCTCAAGACTCGCGTGGCTTTTGTAACGATGTCGGAACACTTTGAAGTAGCGATTATCGGGGCTGGCCCCGCCGGCATCGGCGCAGCGACGAACGCGGCGCACCATAAGATATCTCACGTCCTCTTTGAGAAGGGGGCGCTCGCAAACACGATATATGATTATCAGCTTCGTAAGCACGTTATGGCAGAGCCCTCGCGGCTTCCCCTTCGCGCAAAGTGTCGTTTTTCTGAGGGGAGTCGAGAGAAGATACTACAAGAGTTTGAGGAGGATATTCGTACTCATCAAGTAAACATTCGCCGAGCGGAAGTTACTAAATTGGAGAAGGTAGGGGACGTTTTTCACA
>JBIIEK010000057.1:0-15384 GCA_044237895.1 Bdellovibrionota bacterium | reverse complement strand
TTGGAGGGTCGGCGGCCTCGCCGACCGCGGGTACAAATGTAACGTGGAATCCAATTGGAGGGTCGGCGGCCTCGCCGACCGCGGGTACAAATGTAACGTGAAATCCAATTGGAGGGTCGGCGGCCTCGCCGACCGCGGGTACAAATGTAACGTGGAATCCAATTGGAGGGTCGGCGGCCTCGCCCTTTGCCCCTGCCAACCGATGACGCGTTCTGATAGACTTGAAAGCCTATGGAGCCCCAACCCTCAAAACCATCCTCGCCCTATAAGTCATACCTACTCGTCCTCGGGATTGTTGTCGTAACGATCATTACAGATCAGATCTCAAAGCGCTTCGCTCTCTCTGCTTTTCAAGTCGGCGAGATCCGTCCGGTCATTCCAGGATTTTTCAATTTAACCCTCACCTTCAATCGGGGTGCGGCGTTCGGACTGTGGGGGGATCTTCCGCCAGGGTGGCGCGAGTGCGCCCTTGGAGTGTCCATTGCCCTCGCTCTCGGCGTTGTCTTCTTCTTTCTTAAGCAACCTGCCTACCAGAACACCTTGGGACGTCTGAGTCTCGCTGGAATACTCGGTGGAGCCCTCGGAAACCTACTCGATCGTTTCGTCTACGGTGCCGTAGTCGACTTCCTCGACGTTTACTTTGGAACCTATCACTGGCCGGCATTTAACGTCGCAGATAGCGCTATCACCCTTGGGGTTCTTGCGCTCATCTTGATGCCGCAGAAAAAGTCGAGCAACGCAGCCTCTCAGCCGGTGCAATAAGCGTAATTTCCGATTGCCGGGTGTGCGCCACTGCCTCTACAATCAACTCCAGTTTCCGGAGAACCAGATCTCCATAACAACCTGACCGTCTCGGACCGTCAGGATCCCGGAATAAAAGGAGAGAGATGTTAAACAAAAAGTGTATCGCGGCCGTGATGATCGCCATGACAGCCGTCGGATGCGGATCTCGCATAACTCAACCACCAGTTCTAGAGACCTCTCTTGTCGGAACCGTCGATCCAAACAGTGAGAAGGTTCCCTACGTAGATCCATCCCTCCCCGCCGGCGACCTACAAGCCGCCACTGAAGAGGAACGCAAAGCTTTCATGAAGCGGCAACAGGAGAAGATGCAAGAGCAACAGACTCAGGTTGACGATATGCGTCGCCAAAAATTTTACGACGACTACTACCGCTCTCGCTACCCTTCAGGAAATCAATAACTCCGAGTCATCAACAACCAAGGCAAACTATGAATACCATACCTCGTCTTACCATCGCGCTCATCTGCTCGGTCTCGTTGAGCACCGCCATGACAGGATGCACTCGCCCTAAGCAAACAACAGCGATCGGGGCCGCCGCCGGCACCGCCATCGGCGCTGGACTCGGCGCTATCATCGGCAACCAAACGGGCAACGCTGGGAGCGGCGTAGCGATCGGAGCGGCTGCGGGAGCAGCGACGGGCGCGCTCGTCGGTAACGTATTCCAAAAGCAAGAGGAATCGATTCAAAAGCAGAATGAGTCGATCAATCGCCAAGAGCAGATGCTTCGCGCTCAAAAATCAGAGATATCAGAGCTTCGCCGGATGCAGTCGGACACCCCGACAGCCGCAACTGGCACATCAACAGTGAATGCCTACCTTGTTGAACAGAAGCGCCTTCAACTCCAAAGGCGTGGCCCCTCTCCACGCGGAGAGACTATGGCACGATACTCACCTCCGCCAGTGAGAAGCAGTGAGCCGCTTGCGCGATACGACGTGAAGGCCGTCCCGGTAGCTCCTCGCACATCAACACCACCACAACCTAAGAAGATCGCGGCACCGGTAGCACCAGCTCCGGTCATTCCCGTTGTTGAGGAATCGACCCCCGCGAAATCAGCCGCGCCCATACAGGAGAAGGATCTCACGGAGCAGCTAAAACCGGCAGCTCCTGCCGTAGAAGAGACCACAGCTAAGCTCGATGCGGCTCCAGAGAGCCCAGCCGCGTGCGACCAAAGCTCAAAGGAGCGCGCTGCAGCAACCGCCGCTTCAGAGAATTCGGACAAGCTGTACCACCTCCGGCGCGCCCTTCGTCTCTGTCCGCAGAGCGCTGAGACTCACTACGAACTTGGAAAAACGTACTTGGCTATGGACCGCGCGGTAGACGCTACCTACGAGTTCAAGCAAGCCCTTACGACAGACCCCTCCTTCAAGCCAGCGCAGAAGGAGTTGGACAACCTCGAACAAAACAAGGTGAAGTTCTAAAAGGCTCACCGATCGTAGGCTCTTGAGATACGGGCCGGCGGAAACGCCGGCCTTTTTTATGCCCAAGCACCCGAGCGGTTCGAGATGCCACATTCGATGTTGCGAAGCGCAAAAAAAAAAACGGCTGGTCTAAGATATTCTTAGACCAGCCGACCCTTGTCGGGAGGGTTCGCGTACCTAACTGGCTACGGCCTCATTATGATACACCTTCATCGGAGCCTGTTGGCCGTTCACAACATCTGGAGTGATAATGACCTCCTTGATGCTCGTGTTGCTCGGGATATCGTACATTACATCCAACATACAGCTCTCGATGATCGAACGAAGTCCTCGCGCTCCGGTCCTCTTCTCAAGCGCCTTGTGGGCGATCGCCTTGAGAGACTCCTCGGTAAAGGTCAACTCCACTCCCTCCATTGAGAGGAGTGTTTGATACTGTTTTACCAGCGCGTTCTTCGGACGGGTCAGGATCTCAACCAGGGCGCTCTCATCGAGCGGGTCGAGGCACGAGATCACCGGCAGACGTCCGATAAACTCTGGAATCATTCCGAATTTCAACAGATCCTCGGTCTCAAGGGCTGCCAATGGCGTGGTTTTTTGTTCTGCCATCGGAACAACTGCGCTTCCGAAGCCAAGGCTCTTCTTACCGGTGCGTTGAGAGATAATTCTCTCAACTCCATCGAACGCGCCCCCAACGATGAAAAGGATGTTACTTGTATCCACCTGGATGAAATCCTGTTGAGGATGCTTACGACCACCCTTAGGAGGAACGTTCGCTTTCGTTCCCTCGATGATCTTGAGCAACGCCTGCTGTACACCCTCACCAGAAACGTCGCGCGTTACTGACGGAGTATCACTCTTGCGGGCGATCTTATCGATCTCATCGATGTATACGATTCCGCGTTGAGTCTTTTCGATATCGTAGTCGGCGGCCTGCAAGAGATTGACGATGATGTTTTCAACATCCTCTCCTACATATCCAGCCTCAGTAAGACTCGTCGCGTCAGCGATGGTGAATGGAACATCAAGGATTCGAGCAAGGGTCTGAGCGAGAAGCGTCTTACCGGAACCAGTTGGCCCGATGAGGAGGATGTTAGACTTCTGAAGCTCAACAGCGCTCTTCGTCGTTTGATTGTTTTGGATACGCTTGTAGTGGTTGTGCACCGCTACCGACAGAACCTTCTTCGCATGATCCTGGCCGATGATATAATCGTCGAGCGCTGCTTTGATATCTTTGGGAGTTGGAACCGCTACGCGGTTTGTTTGACGACCGACATCTTCAAGCTCTTCGGTCAGGATATCGTTACAGAGGTCAACGCACTCGTCGCAGATGTACACCGAAGGTCCCGCAACAAGCTTTCGAACCTCGTCCTGCGTTTTACCGCAGAAGGAACAGATTAAGTTTCCGCCGTTTTTTCCTGAATCCTTGGCCATGGTCGTATCCCCTAAAAACCTTGAGGAAAATCCCCTTTTAATTCAGATGCTCGAACCGGGTCAGAAGATTGCAGCTTCTTCCTTGCTGATGCGGGCTCCTGAAACTGTGTGCCTTCGGACCGTTACGCCTCCTAAACCTCCTCCTCACATCTTGTATCGACCACGCGGCGAAAAATCTTTAGGGTAAAATTCTCTCTAAATACGCAAAATCAAGAGAATTTTTCTTGACTTTGTAGGCCCCCAAGCATGCTTTTTATGAGGAAACCCCTTAGAGAGGACGCAGTGCAGTCCGCTCTGTAAAGATCCCTGGTGGTTTAACAACACTCCGTTCAAACGCGTTTTCACCGAGCGAATCACATAATCATGTGTAGACACAAATGAGGGCGAACCCCACAATCCCCTTCGAGAATCATACGTGATGGTTGGAAAGTCGTCCGAAACTACTCGCGAACCCAATCAACCCATGCGACGCTCGTATGAGGCGTAGATAACGAAAAGGCCCTATGGAAAAATTCAAAGTTAATGACCGCGTTCGTCGAATCCCTTTCACCGTTACTCTTGCAAACGATGGCGCCGCGTCCCTCGACCGGGCTGACGGCGAAACTCCGGTAACGACTTTCTCCACACGCGGATGCATCGGGACGGTCAAGGCCCTCCGAGAAGAGACAACACTCACTTCACGAGAGTCGCGCGAGCGTTCATTGATGGTTCAGGTTCTTTGGGACAACGGCACACTCTCGTATCTCGGCCCTGAGGGGCTTGAGATGGCTGCGAAGTAAGCTAGCCTACACACTGTCAGACGTTCGTTGTCGTGGAGACCTTCCGGAAGCCACATAAGGAGCGTTATTGCGCGCTTTTAGGCACGAACTTTGGCTCGCGTCCCTCAATCAGACGTCGAATATTCTGCTCATGACGGAGGATTAAAATGGTGGCTATCGCCATAAATCCGATCAGAGTGGCATCGTCGGCGTTCGAAACAAGAAACCACAAGGGAACCGATGCGGTTGCAGCTATAGAAGCCAGGGAAACGAAGCGTGAGGCTGCGAATACGATCGCGAAGGTTACCAAGGCCACACACCCCGCTGCCGGGGATACCGCTATCGTCACCCCCAAAGCGGTTGCCACCCCCTTGCCGCCCTTAAGATACGGGGGAATAGAGAAACAGTGCCCCAGGACCACCGCGGCAGCCGCGCACATAACAAACCACTGCTGATCGCTCACAAGATTCCCTAGGCCAACTCCTAGGAGACCCTTCACCACGTCGCCCACAAGCGTGAAGATGCCCGCTCGCTTGCCGAGAACTCTGGCTACGTTTGTAGCTCCAACGTTACCGCTCCCTTCAGAAGCGATGTCGATACCGTGAAGTTTCGATATGAGGAACCCGGTCGGAAAGGATCCTAAGAGGTAAAAGGGAATGACCGCTATAAAGATTAGAAGCACACTCATGCGCGCAAACTCGCGATAGCTTTTTTACGATCTGGAGCACCAAACACGTAGGAGCCCGCGACTAATGCAATAGCCCCCGCTCGCACGCAATCAGCTCCCGTTGATGCATTGATTCCCCCATCCACCTCAATCACCGTGGGGAGGTTCTTCGCGTCGATTCGCCCCTTCACCTCACGAATCTTGGCAATAGAAGTGGGGATAAAAGCCTGCCCTCCCCATCCAGGATTTACAGACATGATCAGAACCAGATCACAAATATCTAGCACATCTTCAATCACATCGATTGGCGTACCCGGATTAAGCGCTACGCCATTCTTCATCCCCATGGACCGAATCTCCGCCAGAGAACGGTGCAGATGTGGGCAGGTCTCTTGGTGAATGATTATTCGATCCGCGCCCGCGTCACGGAAAGCCGAGAAATGTCTCTCGGGCTCTTCGATCATGAGATGAACATCCAAGAATATCTTCGATCGATCGCGAAGCGCTTTTACCACGTTCGCGCCGAAGGTGATTGGAGGCACGTAGCTACCATCCATAACATCAACGTGCAGCCAGTCCGCACCCGCTGCAATCACACTCTCAACTTCATCCCCGAGCCGCGCGATATCAGCCGCAAGGATTGAGGGGGCTACGATGACTGAGGACGAGGGGGTCTGGGCCATAAAACTCCGGGACAGGGTGCTTTGCTTTCACCATCTGGAGGGCAGCCCTCCATCCCAAATGTAACGAGAACAAGGGGAGCAATCCAGCCCGTATCAGCACTTTGGAACGCTTTATGCTTTATCTAGCTTCGTGACCTCGGACAGGTCACCTCACGGGATGAGACGGGATGTTTTTTCAAAGGATAGAGCTCCATGGAATCGGTCAAAAGCACTTCACAAACACCGTCCGTACAAGGGGTTGCACCAACCACTCCAGCGGTTTCTGCGCCCTCCAACTCAACTGAGTTCGATAAGAACTTAAAGGTATTCCTCGGGGACGATCCGGCAAAAAAGGTCAGTGAAGAGGACCTTTTTTCCGCTCTTGTATCTGAGCGCATCAAGAAAACCAAGGGCGACGAGCAGGGTTCAAAATTCCAAGAGGTGCTCGAGGCCAAGAAGAACTCCATGAAAAAGGGGGATGGATACGTCCCCATGGAGGATGCGACAAAAGCAGCGCTCATCGAAGCTCGCGATACAGGACTTCTCACCAAAGAGGAAACGGACAAGATCTACTCTGAGGCCTTTGCGGCAGCGCAACTCGATGACAATAAGGGAGCGCTCTTTGATGGTCGTGGCGGCGCCAACGACGTAACCGTGGCGGTAGCGTCACTTGAGCAAGCGCTCGCTGGATCGCGCGCTTTGATTGAAAAATATTCATCGGGTAGCGAAAAAGCCCCCGAGCGCTCCGTTGACGAGGCGAGCAACAGCAAGGTGATGAACATTCCAGGGGCCCCTACGGCGGGAGACCAGGGTTTCCTCTATAAGCCCGTGTCGGATAGCGATGGAAAGCTGGCTGTACTCCTTCCCTCTCGCCTCTCAGGGCTTATCGCTGGGGTTCAGCTCTTTGATCCTGCCGGCAAGCTGCTCGACTCTGGCCGCTACGGCGGCAATGGAAACGGCGGTCGTGACCACTACCGGTTCAGTAAGGCCGGAGGCAGCTACCCTGACGGCGTGTCGGTAGAGGTCTCTCTAAAAACCGGAGAGAAGCTTCGGTACGTCATCGGTGACAGCTCGCAACGGGTCGAGAACATTAATCCGCAAAACGACGCTCCATCGACCGGCGGAGGTACTGGGGAGAACTCATCTGGTTCAAGTGACTCATCCTCAAACCAAAGTGGGTCTCAGGAGTCCAGCAACTCTCTGTAAGGGGTTGAAACCTCCTGGTCGCAGCACGCGTTAAACAGACGCCGCACGCCATAACGGCGTTTCGCAATATTGGGTCAAGTAAGCCACCGTAACTTCCGACCATCCCTAAGGATAATGAGGGAGGAGTGACCTACCATGGGCGTCATAGTTGGAATTATAGGCGTATTGGCCAGCGTGCTTATCGGGTTCGCGGGACCGGGAGGTCCGGTGCCGATCCTTTTGCAACCGTTCGAGTTCCTCGTAATCGCGGGCGGCATCGGATTCACGCTGCTCATCGCCAACCCGGGCTACATCGTTAAGGCGATCGTACCAGGACTGATCGGCGCCGTTAAGGGGAGCGGGATCGACGCCGCAATGTACAAAGATCTCCTCGGACTCATGGGCTGTATCTTCGATACGATGAGGAAAGAGGGCGTGCTCGGCATCGAGGGCGATATCTCTAATCCACACCAGAGCGCGCGATTTAATAGATATCCGAAAGCAGCTCACAACCATCACTTGATGGATACCTTCTGCGGAGCTTTGAGACTTTTCGTGGACGGTGTCGTAAACGCGTTCGATCTTGAGAAGCTTCTCGATGCAGAGATTGAAACGCACCACGAGGAGGCCCTTCTCGCGCCGAGCGCGGTGCTAAAGATGGCAGACGCGTTCCCGGCGATGGGTATCGTGGCAGCCGTACTCGGAATCATCATCACCATGCAATTCCTTGATGGACCACCAACGGAGATCGGCCACCACGTAGCGTGCGCGCTCGTAGGAACGATGCTTGGAATCTTCCTTTCATACGGATTCGTAGGCCCTATCGGAACGAAGATGGAGCACGTGGCTCGTGAGAACACCGCGATTATGAAAACCGTTCAAGCGGGCCTCGTTTCCTTCGCGGGAGGATCGCCTCCTGCTGTGGCGCTTGAATTCGCGCGTAAAACGATCCCGTCAGTATATCGACCAACGGCCGAGCAGTTAGAAGAGATTATGAAGGAAGCCAAGAAGAAGTAGTGCCGGCTCCCGAGACGAGTCACCATGGCAGATGATAAGCCTGTAATCGTCATCAAAAAAAAGGGAGGCCATGGTGGCCACCACGGAGGCGCGTGGAAGATCGCCTATGCTGACTTCGTAACCGCGATGATGTGTTTCTTCCTCTGTATGTGGCTCATCAACACAGCCTCAGTTACCACTCGCGAATCGATCGCGTCGTACTTTCGAAAACCATCCCTCTTCACGGAAGGAACCGGAATGCCCCTCCTTTTGGGAGGAGCAGGCATCCTTAGCGATGCGTATGTACCTCCAAAGCCGGTGGACAAACGTCCGAATCAAGAGCTGACTCAGGATCCCGCTCAAAAAATGTACGGAGAGAGCAACGAAGACCGCGACAAGCACTACATGCGAGAGGGACGACTCGACCCGAAACCTCATAAGGGTCCTGATACGATCACTGGACTCAACTCCGACAAGAAATCTGTAGAGGAGATCCGTCGAGAGGTGCGACTCCGTGAAACGGCAGAGAAGGCGAAACAAGCGCTTGATAAATTAATCGCGGCGAACCAAGGCATCTCAAACGCGCTTGGCAAGGTCGAGGTGAATATTGAGAAGGATAAGTTGAAGATCGAGATCATGGATACCGATCGCAACTCGATGTTTGACAGCGGAAGTCCCCGAATCAAGAAGGATGCTGAGGCAGCCTTCCAAAAAGTTACTGACATCGTCAAGGGCTACTCAAGCAACCTCGACATCGTTGGGCACACCGACGCAAAGCCGTTTCCAACGCGAACGGGGGGATATACTAACTGGGAGCTCTCATCGGACCGCGCAAACTCAGCACGCCGACTGATCGAATCTCAAGGATATCCGCAATCAAAGGTCGCAAGCGTTATCGGAAAAGCAGCGAGTGAGCTCAAATTCCCAGAGACCCCAATCGCCGCCGGCAACCGACGCATTACCCTAGAGGTGAAGTTTGACGGAAACGACGACCCGCAAGCTTCGTCTCCAACGGTAAAAGAGGCTCGCGAGGATCTGCAACAACTACTCGGCCCACCACCCGGGCAATCATCCCTCCCCGCGGGGGCCCCTGAGGCGATCCCTACCGCAACACCAACAGCAACATCTACGCCCACGCCGACTCCAACGCCGACACCGGTTCCCACACGAAGGGGTGGTGGCGCCTCCCGTCCAGGACGTATCGTTATTCCTGAGGGAACTCCTATAACATCAAATCCCGATTATATGCCGGAGGATAAGATCTTCGGAAACAATCCGGTCCTGGGAGCGCGAGAGCTTTATAGTGGGAATTGAGATCCGTTTCAGCCTCCGGCGAGACGGGCCGCTAGTACGAAGCAGTAACGCCCCCCGTTCTCTTATCGAAGACTGAGCCCGTCCTCCTCAATACGCACCTCTCTTCCATTAACAATCACCCAACTGGGATAGATGTGCCCAAACTGCGCGTTGTAAATAACTGGATATTCGTATCCAGCGGTTACCTCCGTGAGGATTCGCTCGATCGAATCGGTAGAGGTCTCCTCTGCGGCGACGCTTGGTTGAAGCGCGCCAAACACCAAACCCGTCAGGTCTTTAAGTATTCCGCTCTGCCGAAGTTGCCACAGGAACCGCTCCAGTGAGGGAAGCGCGCGCTGCTCCTCGCGATCATATTCGAGGAAGAGGATTCGTTGAGAGAACGGGGGGAGATACGGCGTCCCCACCATCAAGCAGAGGGTGCTTAGGTTCGCGGCGAGAGCCGGTCCGAAACTTGATGAGCACTTGTTGGACACTCGTCGCATCGCTCTCATCGGGAACCGTCCCGCCTCTACAGATTCCCACGCCTCAACCCCGTTTTCGAGCTGCCGTGATGAGCCCTCGAGGGCCGAGAATAACTGGTCGAAGCATTCAGGGTAGTCCACGAAGTCCACCAACATCGGACCGCACACCGTTGTACACACCTTGTAGCGCTGAAACGCCATCGACAGTGCGGTACAATCGCTATATCCAACAAAGACCTTCTGTGTAGGTTCGAGAGTTGAGAGATCGAGAAACTCCAATATCTCGTTACTATTGTATCCCCCTGTCGTCGCGATGATTATGTCGATGCGGGGATCCTTGAGAAACGCATAGAGTTCGGCAGCACGAAGCTGCGCCGAACAACTCTTGTATCCATTGACCGCATAGGTGCCCTCGCTGGCAAAGACTGTGTGCCCTTCGCTCTCAAGGTACGCGACAGCTGCCCGTATTTTTTGTTCGCGCTTGCCCTCACTAGGTAGTGATGGAGCGATAACAGCAATGGTGTAGGTTTTCTTTCCCATACTTAATCCATGATCAATGAGGGGACGTAGCCCGAGCGAGTAAAGTTAGAAAGTTCGAGAGGCCATCCGGGATTGGGCACCGCCTCACACCACAATTGTATACCATTGAACAGTTGTACATAGTTCGCTTCGACTCGGTACTGCGCGGCCATTCGCTGGACGTCACCGATAATAAAGGCGTTGAGAGCCTCCTCGCTTATATCCATCTTTCGTGCGAGGGCGGAGTATCCCCACTGGCGCTTGTACATCTCAAAGCTGCTTTTGATTATGCAGGGGGATTTATCGGGAGTAACGAGCGTCTCCGCCCGAGGGAGCTCGGCTACAATCTCATTTGCGGCGTAAAAGGAGGACCATTTTCGAACCTGCACGCCACGGCCACTTCCGAAAAAGGCATCCGCCTGCTCTTTTGTTTCCTTGAGTATCCGATCCGTGTCCTTATTCAGGATGGCCTCCCATCCCGGCTCACACCACGCGCCACATCCATCGACGACCGCGTAGTCCAGATCACCCAAGAGAAACGTTACCCGCACTGGATACTCCACTTTTTCAAGGATTTTTTTGACTGACCCCCAACCCTTAATGGAAGCGGTTGTCGCAAGAACCTCCGGCGTCTCTCGTCGCTTACCATCAAGAAACCAGCTCAACTTCCCGTCACGTAACCCGGCGCCCTTCTCAAGGCACAGCGAGGCGAACATCTCTAACGGACGACCCTCTCGAACACGCTGAGCAACAACATCCAAAAGTTGCAGCCGAGTGGGATTAGCTGCGTTCGGTTTATCGAGGGAGGCTAGGATCGACACTATCTCCACGGCCTTTGGATCGATTCGGGCCTCCTGCGACAAGATCTCAGCACATTCGAGTTCGGAGAGAGTTTTTACGGAGCTGGCGAACCGCTTCAACCTTCGTAGCTCCCTCTGCGGCGCGGTCAAGGACTCCCATCCAACATCATCAGCGCCGATCGCCTGCGCGGCCCTCAGGATCTTGTCAGACTGCAGAGCTGCAGTGATATCGGATCGGATAGCTTTAGTAAGTATTTCACGGAACATAACAACCTCGGGAAAGAAGCAAAGAGATACATAGTGATTGGGGAAAGGGGAGAAATCGCGTTAGGCGCGATGATGGGGGCGATGATGATGGAAGGGCGATGCGTTCATCATGGAACAAAGTTAATTTGAGCTCGGCCGATAGTCAAGAGCAGAGAAGTCAGAATACGACGGGGATGTTGATTTATAGGGTCTAAAGAGCTCCTCCCACGGACCCAGCTCCCCTCTCAACGCTCGTCTTTCTAAAGACGACGGACCCCACGTGCCCGACACGCCTCGCCTATCGATCCATAGTCGGCTCTTTTGATTAGCGTTCTCTAAGGCGGTATCATGTCAAGAACGCCTACTGTTGTTTATTGGTGAGATATGTTTGGCGATCCATTCAACAAAGGACAAAACCGGGGCCCCTTGCCACTTGGGGAGATTTTAGAAAATCTGCGCAACGCCCATCAGGCTAGCCTCATGAGAGGGGATGGTCCGATAGCGATGGCCACGATCGAATTACTGAATCATGCCGTAGATTCGTCTCCAACCCACAGTGACGCCGCACGTTCGCGAATCTCCTGGCATTTGGCAGGCGGAACACTCGCCGAACAGAAGGAACGTCTCCCGAAGGATGACCCAACGCAGGGAGCCCTAACAGACCTTTTAGTCGAAGCCCACCAGTCCTTCAAAAAACTTACGGATCATCCGAACATCAAAGAAGAGCTGTGCGACCATTTGATACGCCCGGGCCTACCGGAAAAGGAGCGGTTTGCGACGAGAGAGCTGCTAGAGGCTTGCTGCTGCAAGCCCCCTGGAAAGGATACGCAGGTAAAGGACTCAATGCTTCTTGCAGAGGCGCTCGCCATCCTCGAAAAGCGCCTGCGAATTACATCAGGTGAGATGCGTTTGGATGACCTACGAGTTCTCACTAAAAAACCGAAGCTCTGGGTCGCGCTGCTCGATAACCTTGTCGATGGCACTGTGCGCGGAAGCAACCACCACTTGGTGATCGAGCGCCTCAAAGAGAACTTAGCATCTTTACGCGAGGATTCCCTGATTCAGGCCCGCCTCGCATCCCTTGAAGGTGCGGCAGATCCTCGATCACGAGACACATATACTAAACTCCTCAACCTCCCTCAACCGAAACAGCCTGGAGAGTCTTCGGACGAGCCGAATATCGGGATTGATACCCTCTTCTAGGCAAAGGGCTCCTCACTACTTTGTGACAGAGCGCTCGTGAGGCTGCCAGCACCTCGATGCGAGTTTTGAGGCTACTCCTTTGAGTTGTGAATCGAGAGGTTTTCTCGTAGAAAACAGGTACGTCACCTTTTTGCCAAAATTGGCTGGCGCAGCTGCAACGCTTTACCGAAGGAGCCCCATGTCTCGCCTCTACTCTCTCGCCGCTCTCTCAATGGCTGTCGGCGTCGCTTGCGGCGCCTTTGGCGCTCACGGACTACGCGACATCGTTCCACCAACAGATCTCTTGATTTGGGAGAAGGCTGTCTTCTATCAACTGATTCACGGTATCGCGACGATTGCGGTGCTCGTAACACCGACACCCCTTCTCGCACCAAAGCGAGCGACGCTAGTCGCCACACTCTTCCTTATCGGCACACTCATCTTCTCGGGCTCGCTCTACACGTTAGTGCTGACAAATATGCGCTGGCTCGGCGCGATTACGCCGCTGGGTGGCTCAAGCTACATAGTCGCATGGCTCCTTCTCATGTTCGGCACTATAAGAGCCCCTTTCACAGGAAACTCGTGTCAGTCATGACTTTCCTAGTTTCTTGTGGATTCTCCGGGGCATAAATTTGGCGTTCGAACGCATCCGCTAGAGGTCGGCAGGCCGAAAAAGGGAGGGAAGTCATAACTGACACTGATTTCCGGACACTGATTTCCGATCGTCCTATCCTTTGGAGGGACCAAGTAGCGCCCCAGAAGACACGTAACCCCCTGACCAGACCTAGACTTTAACGGTTAAATCTCCCTTAATTGCGCATCAATAGGGGCCACGGCCTCATCCTAAACGGTTGAGGGTTGTACCACGCTTCGATGATGATCTGGGGACCTATGCGTCTACTGAAGAAAAACTCTCTCGTTAAACTTTCCCTGGTGACGATGGTCGCCGCGGCTGCCGCGTGCGGCATGGGAGGAGGAGGTGGTGGTGGCGGGGATACTGGCTCCGCAAACTCAAACTACGAGGGCGAAATCGATTTCCAACTCGAGAAAGACTCGCTTGATTCAGGGGACCTAACACAGGTCCGTGTGACCGTCCGAGACATGAATGCGAACGGGGTAATCCTGAAATTTCACTATCCTGAGGCTCTAAGAATCGTACGCGGAAGCGGGCTCCTTTTTGTAGGAAACGATGGCTATTCGCAGCCAATTTACGCAGAAGCCGAGGAGAGCGTCGACGGCAGTCGGTACCTCGCCTACTTCCTCTTCCCAAAGGATATCGACGATGGCAATCAGCAAACGGTACAGTTCAATCTTAAGGCCATTGCTCCTGATTCTGCCGCTTACATTGAGATAGATCTGGACAACAACGACCCAAACATTCCGGACCGTCGCGAGTTTAGCGCCAAAGACCCCCAATTCACTAATATAGACCGATGGAATGTGGGAATCGTAGGAACTCCACTTGCGACTCCGACGCCAGAGGGCACAGCCGGGTCCGAGACCCCGACAGCCGGTGGCTCGGAGACCCCGTCGGCAACGGCAACCCCCGGGACCTAATCTACAGGCTTGTAGGCCTTGGCGAGGAACTGCGTCCGCTTTGTGGCCCGGCTCCCATCCTTTTATTTGAGAACACCATAAAGTCCCGGTTGAGCATTTTCCCAGGTCTAGTAGACTGCCGTTTGGAAAGAGCGTTCACTTAGAACCCTCCCCTGACGAAGAGAGTTTCATGACCAATAACTGCGCCACCACTAGCGACTCGGACTCAACGACGACCAAACCTATCTGTCGCCCCTTCCTGAAATGGGCCGGTGGCAAGGGCCAGCTTCTCGGCCAACTGGGCAAGCGAGTCCCATCATCATATAACCGGTACCTCGAACCGTTCCTCGGCGGAGGAGCACTCTACTTCTCTCTGCAACCCAAGACGGCGTACCTCTCTGACTTGAACGTCGATCTTATCAACTGCTTTGAGGTGGTTCGCTCGGACCTGCCGGCGCTTATCGAGGAGCTTAAAAAATATCGGTACGACCGGGATATGTACTACGCTATCCGAGCGCTTGATCGCGAACCAGGATACGCTCAAACCTCTCCAGTCTCTCGCGCCGCTCGCTTCATCTACCTTAACAAAACATGCTTTAACGGCCTTTTCCGCGTGAATTCAAAGGGACATTTTAACGTACCCTTCGGCGCGTACAAGGATCCAACTATCCTTGATATCACAAACCTTACAGCATGCAGCGAAGCCCTGAAGTCCGCGATCCTAAAAACGGGAACGTTCGAAGATGTCGTTGAAATTGCAGAAGAGGGAGATTTCGTATACTTCGATCCACCCTATGCTCCCGCAAGCAATACCGCTGATTTCACGCAGTACGTGAGCGGCGGATTCGATGAATCCTGCCAGGAAGTTCTCCTCCTCACCTGCCTAAAACTCCACCAGAAGGGGGTGAAGTGGATGCTCTCCAATTCAAACACTCCGATTATTCAAGAGCTCTATCGAGGATTCAAAGTAGAGACCGTAGAAGCTGGTCGCTCTATCAACTCTCGCGCTGACAAGCGTGGGCCGATACTGGAATTGATTGTTCGGAATTACTAAAAGCCCACTCAAAAGGCTCGCGACTTAAAAAATATCTACAACGAACCAGAGCGCCGAGCAGAAAACACAGCGCCGAGCCGGAAATCTGGGCCAGAGCGTCGAGCGGGAAATCTGGGCCCGAGCGCCGAGCGGGAAATACAGCGTCGAGCCGGAAAAGTGGACCAGAGCGTCGAGCGGGAAACACAGCGTCGAGCCGGAAAAGTGGGCCCGAGCGCCGAGCGGGAAATACAGCGTCGAGCCGGAAAAGTGGACCAGAGCGTCGAGCGGGAAACACAGCGCCGAGCGGGATAACTGGGCCCGAGCGCCGATGGGATAAATGGACCAGAGCGTCAAGCGGGAAACACAGCGTCGA
>JBIIEK010000074.1:0-13052 GCA_044237895.1 Bdellovibrionota bacterium | reverse complement strand
CGGTCGTTGTTGGTATTCCAGGCCCACCGAGTGATCCCGGACTCGCCAGCTCGGATCCGAGATCGAAAAGCTCGTTTTGAATGACGGTAAGTTTTTCAAGGATAGTGGCAAATGATTTGTCGGATGCGATGGTAACGCAGAGGCCCAGATAGCTGTTAAGCTCATCGACATCTCCATACGCGTTCACTCGAATTGAATTCTTCTTCACGCGTTCTCCCCCGACCAGTCCCGTAGTTCCTTCATCGCCTGTTCGAGTGTAAATCCTATTGAGAGTAACCATCCTTAACCGTCCTGTTTTTCGTCATTCGTTTTCGTTACTGTCCGAGGAGCTTTTCTATGTCAGCCAGCCCCTCCCTAGGTTTTGAGGGTGAGGGTGCTCGCGGTTCTCCCCGACGGGCCTCGTTGAGGGACTCTGTGGTTGGGACCTCGTCCGCCTCGGAATGGTCGTTTTTCTGCGGTAGGGAGGTGTGCGTGGTGAGATTGCAACCACTGTAAGGAGCAAGGAGTAACCCTGATATCGCCAAGAGAATATAAAAACCGATTTTGTTATTCGCCTGAGATCTCACAGATTTTAATACCTGGACAGTCGCCGACTCTTACGATTGGTTGTGCCGAGACCCTAAACCGTCGGTCGAGAGCAACGACAGGTTATAATGGTGTCTCAAGTTCAGAGCAATCAAAGTCCCCTGTTAGTGTACCGCCCGTTGGATATATCCGAAAGCGGAGAGATCGAGAGGCCCGAGCCATCTTGGAGTTCGCCGATCATGTTTAAGTCGCTCTTTTGACTGAATGCCTTTAGCTCGAACCCTTGTCACAGATGGCGCCAATCCCACTGAGTGGCAACCTGTTGTAACCCCTTGTTTTATCGGGGATGCGAATTTTTCTTACTTTTCTTGAAAATCGCGATAGTCAAACTATTTAGGGAACAGTCGAAGCTGCCGACCCCACCATTGGGAGCTTTTAGGAGCTATGGCGGGGAGATGGACGCTGCGCACTGTGTGTGTCGGCGACGTATACCCAAACTCCTTCAGCATCTCCGGTGATAGTGGGAATTACTACGGATGAATTTTCTCGGTAGCAGCACTGACAAGCGAATAACGGGCTCTTCAGAGTTCGGGGATGCTGCTGCGTCTGATATCGGGTTCGAGAGGGCTATTAACGAGGACCGGCACGCGGTGATTGAAAGTGCGTCAGGCACTGCTTGGTTCGTTCTCGATGGAATGGGCGGGGTTGAGGGGGGCGAATTCGCCGCGCAACTCGCCATTGACGCGATTCGTCGTTACGTGGAGAGCCATGAACACGCGGAGCCGGGCGTTATCCTACGCGGCGCTATTAGTGAGGCGAACGGATCGGTCGTGCTGCGCAGGCACAACCAAAAGTTCGGTTCGATGGGCACTACCGTTGTGGCCCTCATGATTGACGACACGGAGGTGGTCATATCCCATGTTGGGGATTCTCGGGCGTACCTTGTGCATGAGCATGGCATAACTCAACTCACGGTGGATGACACTCTAGTTCAGCAGATGGTCGACGCTGGACAGATTAAACCGGAGGAGGCTTTGTCGCATCCGGACGCACATTTTTTGACGAGGTGCCTCGGCACGCAGGTCGAGCTCGATGTTCCGCTCCAGCAGTTTTGGAGAGAGCCGTCTGACTCGCAGGATAGTATCGTTCTCTGCTCTGATGGGCTGTATGGATTAGTTTCGGACCAGGAGATAGCCGAAGCGGTTCGAACCCGTACGCCAGAAGATGCGTGTCAGGCGTTAATAGATCTGGCGAATTCTCGCGGTGGATACGACAACATCACCCTCTCAATCGTGCCTTTACAGGGTGTGTTGACCGATCAGGAACCCGCGGAATGGGACAAAGTCCGAACCGCTCGACAACGACAGAGGTCGAAGCTGAATAGACCCCCACTTGCGGCAAAGGTTCACGCAATAATCTTGATGTCATTGGGGGTCGTTGCAGCGTGCGCGACCACGATCGTGTTCGCAATTCAGAAGAGTTTGATTTCATAGGTGAGAGGGACGGTATGGATGAAAAAGAGCGTTCGCAACGAGGATTGGGAACTCCGCCGGCCGGGCAGGCCGGGAATCGAGCTCGCAAGGCGACTATGGTGTTTGGTGGCTCGCAGGCGCAGAGAATTCGCTCTGAGGTCTCCAGTTTCGAAGACGCAGAGCAGAAGCTCACGGGAGAGCGGGAGGGCGTGGCAAAAGATCCGTTTGAGTATGATATCGCAGGGGAGGCGAGCGGTATGAAGCAGTCAGGAGGAGGGGGAGTGCAAGGTGGTGAAAAGGCTCACAAGGAGACTGAGGTCGAACACGAGGATGCCTTTGGGTCCTACGATGATATCTTTGATTTACCGAGTGAGGGTGCGCCTAGCACTACCGAACCTCTAGGTGCGTTGGCGGATCCCTTTGATGTGCCCCTTGACGAAGAGCCTCAGCCGTATGCCCCGCCGGAGCCCCCGAAGCCTGCTGCGATATCGGTCGGAAAGATCGTCAGGCCCAGCGCACAAATGCCCCCCGCGATCGTGGCGCCGGTTCCCCCAGAGGTCGCTCCGATGCATGAGGTTCAGATCCCAGCACCGGAAGCTCCAAAAGTTCATGTGCAAGCTCAGGGAGTCTCTATGACATCGAATCACGAACAGATCTTCTGGAAGAACGATGGACCGCTTGTCGGATTCCTTGTGTCGTTCGACCACAATCCACGGGGCTCGTACGTGGAGCTGAGAACGGGCCGGCTTATTATATCAAGTCAGAAGGAGGAATCGGGCAGTTGTTTGGTCGTCGCCGATCCTTCGGTATCGCCGATGCATGCGATTATGCGGGTGGCTTCTGGGGGTGTACTGCAAGTGCTCGATCAGCTTTCCGAGTCGGGTACCAGAATCATCCACAACGGAAGCGCACAAGAAACTTTCCTCTCTGGCGAAAAAGCTAACGTAGGTCACGGTGACGTAGTATTTTTTGGAGAGAGAAAGTTTCACGTGTGTCTTGTTTTGACCGATTCGGACCGTTAGGTAGAAAAATTCTATGTCTGAAGAGCATTCCATAACGTTACAGCCCGGAACTGTTTTGGGCGGCAAGTACGAGGTCGTTAAATGCCTCGGTAAGGGGAGCATGGGGCTGGTGTATGCTTGCCGTCACCGAGAGCTGCAAGGTCAGATCGTGGCGGTGAAAGTGCTCTTTCCTGAAGTTGCTCAGGACAAGGTTTCGTCGGCGCGGTTCAAGAACGAGATCTTAGCTTCATACGGGGTGTCTCATCCGAACGTGGTGCGGGCCTATGAATACCTGACGGATCGGGACCTTGTAGCCTATACGATGGAATTCGTTGGGGGCGGCGATCTCGCTGAACGTCTGGCACGAGATGAACGGATGCCGATAGCCGAGATAGTTCGATTGCTCGCTCAAATGGCTGCAGGCTGTCAGGCGATTCACGACGCCGGTATCGTGCATCGAGATCTGAAGCCAGAGAACATTCTCCTTACCAAAGAAGGTAATGTGAAGATCGCAGATTTTGGTATTGCGCGTAACCGCCACGGCCCGAAGCTCACTGAACACGGTGGTGTGGTCGGAACTATCGATTACGTGGCTCCAGAATACATGTTGAAGTCTCAGGTTGATTGGCGCTCGGACATCTATGCACTGGGTATTCTCGCGTTTGAGATGGTAACGGGGGAGCCTCCGTTCAGGGGCGAGAGCGTTTACGCGACGATGACTAAGCGCCTTAAGACGGATCCTGAGTTTCCGAGTAAGTTGCGACCGGAATGTCCAAAGGAATTGGACGCTATAATTCTTAAGGCGATGCAGCGGGATCCAGAGAACCGTTATCAAGCGTCGATCGATATGTTTTATGATCTGCAAGCGTTGGCCTCGAAACTAGGAGTGTCCGGCGCTTCAGGGGGAGCCGCCTTTGTCGCGAGTCACGGGGTTGCTCAGGCGCCCCGAAAGGGTCCTGTGGTCTCGCTTGAGGAAGAGGCACCTCAGGAGGAAGCCCCAAAACCGAGTCCTAAGAGGCCAGCAGAAAGGCCGCGTGCCCCGCTTGTAGAGGCGGACGCTGGTGGACTCGGGTTGGCCGCGCACAGCCCGTCCGCAATGGATATTGCTGAGGGTCGAATCATCGAAGAATCCTCTGATCCGGCAACTGAGATCCTGAGCGCCTCGTTTGTTGATTACGCGGTAGAGACGGACGTCCAGAGGGGCCCGAATGTTTCCGCGACTCGACCCACTTTAGGATCCGCGGGTGATGTTGTTTCCGAATCATGGAGAAAGCCGTCGTTGGCGATTGAGAGAGACCTTGCGCAGAGCGCTCGGCCGTATCGAGCCGGTGGTCGCGCCCGACAGCCGACGCCTCGTCGCACTCTTGTAGGTGATGCGATTGCTTTGGGAGTAGCGGGTGCAGTGGGTATTGGGTGTGGTTTTATGTTTTTAAAGTTTTTTGCTCCTTCTTTGCTTGAGAAGATGCATTTTTAGGAGAGGGCGGAGATGAAATTACTGATTGTGGATAAAACGACCGAGGCGCAGGCGCTATGCGCCAAGCGGATTGAATCGTTCAGCCGAGGCGACTTGGAGATGCTGGATCTTAAGGTCAAGCTCGTCAACGCCAAGGATTTCGCCGATAGGGTGGCCGATGTCGATGTTATCGTAATCGGCTCGGGTCTGGGGGAAGGTGCGATCGCGATAGCGCGACAAGCGAGTTCGCTTGCTCCGTGGGCGCAGCTTATCATGTTCGTCACTGACAGTGCGTACGGCGGGGGAGCTTTTCGCTTGGCGCAGTCGGCGGGAGTTCGAAAGGTCTTTCCTGACGGCGCAAGTCCTCTTGATTTCTTGCAGGAACTCGTCGCGATTAACTCGGACCTTCGTAAGGAGGGGCGAACCCACGAAGGCAAGGTCGTGGTAGTTGCTCACGCTAAGGGAGGCGTCGGCGCGACCTCCATCACGGCTGCTATTGCAGACGTATGTAGTGAGTACGGACGACGCACGATGCTCTGGGATTTAGACGTTGAGACAAGAGATCTGAGTCGTGGGCTTAACGCGTATGGGCCGGAGGAGAAGGTGGTTAGCTCGTGGGTAACTGGGGCCCAGGAGATTGATCGGGATACCCTTCGAAACGCACTGATCCCTATTGGCAAGGATGTGGGACTACTGACGACGCCGGACCGCTTTGCGGAGGCGATGGATCTTGTATGTCATACAGATGGCATGGCGATCGCTCAACGTATCGCTGAGGTCTCGCGAGCGGATAATGACGTTGTTTTGATAGATACGGCTGGCCGACTTGGACCGGCAATAGGATCGCTCATTAGGATTGCGGACATAGTGCTCGTGGTGATTGACGACACCGTACTGGGGTTAACGGCGCTCGATCCGTTTCTTTCATTCGTGAAGGCGGTCGTGGGCAATTCCGAGCGCATAACGTTTGTCGTGAACCCGTCCTCTGGGGCGCTCATGAGTGTTCAGGAGGCTGCCGCGGAGCTTGAGCCGACCCATCGTTTAGGAGCCGCTCCTTGGCGATTGCCCGCTATTCCAAACGATCCGAAGGCTGCATTGTGGCCTGGTCGTGGAAAGACGCTCTACAGCCTCGGGAATAAGCAGCTGCGCCAGGTACTCGAGCAGGTCACGAGAGACCTCGGTCTTCTTGGAGATGCCGGGCTCGCTGTCGGCGGCGGTGGAGAGGATGCTATCGACCGGGCTCAGGGGGCCAGCGCGCCTCGTTGGTTTCAGCGAATTTTCTCGAGAAAACAGGAGGGGGTGTCGAACTAGTGGTTTCTATGAGAGCGTTTTATGCCTCGGTCAATCGTAAAAATGTGCTTGTCTCAATAGGTAGCCCCGTCTACCATTATTGTACGCATCGGTGAGCGGACTATAGGTCGCCGCGGGTTTTGTTTGATGTTCGTTTAATGGAGAGATACATGGAAAATATGCAGGTAGAGAAGAAAGAAGAGAAGAAAGAGAAAGGCGCTTCGCTCGTGGAGTACGCTCTCCTCGTCGCGCTCATCGCTGTAGTTGCTATCGCTGGCGTTAAGGCTTTGGGTAACTCCATCAGCACCCAGTACTCTGGATTGTCGAGCAGCCTGACTCGTTAGTGGGTTGTGCTTGTATGGAGAGCGCCTCGAGCGCGTTCTCCATACAGGCGTCAATTGTGTACCGCCCACTTCCCGGGAGTCTCGCGAATGAAACCTGTGACACCGCATGCGCAGCTCGGGAATTCAATAGTTGAGTACACGATAATGATAGCGTTCCTTCTTCTGGTAACGCTCGTCGCCACGAAGGCTCTCGGGATCGGTGTGAGGGATGCCCTGCAGGGGCTCAGTGATTTTCTTACCGGTGCAAGCTCTAGTGCGGGCGGTTAACGTACGTCGTGAATTTTAGGATCTAGGACGCTCATGCCCACAGGGAGATCGCGGGGCTTTGACCCTAAACAGCGCAGAAAAACCTCGCCCGGAGTCTTTATCCTTGGAGGAGTGCTTGCGATCGTCGCAGGAACTTCCCTAGCCCTTCAGCTTGCGAAAGGTGCAAAGGACGCCCAGCCTCAAGCGCCGGCGGTAGTTCCTACTCCACAGGCAGCTTCCGTCGAGATGGTCGATTGTCTCGTCGCGATTGAAAAGATAGAGGCAGGTAGTGCATTAGAGCCCACTAAATTTCGAAAGGAGACGCGAGCGATTACAAGTGGTTCTACCAGCCTTGTGACGGGCTTTGAGAAGCTTAGAGGATCGTATGCGGCGTCTTTCATAGCAGCCGGACAGCCTCTACTCGTTGATTATATAACTTCAAAGGCTCCAATTAATATCATCCAGGCGAATATACCTGACGGGTATCGAGCTGTAGCCGTAGCCGTTGATGATGTCTCTAATGTTGAAGGATGGGTGCGAGCGGGTGCCAAGGTTGATGTGATGTTGGCTTCGCAAGTAGGTGGTAAGCCGGTTATTACGATGCTCGTCCAAAACGCTAAGGTACTATCGGCCGGCAAGCTGAATGCGAGTGGAGCACAAAAGGACTCTTCGGTAGATTCAACGCGACAGGGCCATTCTACCACGATAACGATCATGGTTACCGTGGAGGAGGCGTCTAAGATTCAGCTCGCCTCCAGCTCAGGGGTTATGAGCCTCTCCCTACGGGGAGACGAGGATACCGTTGAATCATCAGAGAGTACGACCGTGACGATCGATAACGTTTTCGGCGTAACGGGGCCGAAGGGAACTCCCGTGGCTGGAAAACAGGGAACGGTCAAAGTAGGCAGCCGCTCGTTTGAGGTTATCGCAGGCAAGCTCGTTCCGCAGGACGATGCTGCCGCAGCCCAAAAACAGAAATAGACGGCCCTTCCAGCAACTAACCACACTAAAGTGCCTCGGGCTTAAGAGGCGCCTGAGGCGCACTGCTCCCCCTAAACCACTGTTATTTTACAAGCTTTTCAGCATTAAACCCTAATCTGCGGGGGGAACTAAGCCGATTGATGCCTTGGGAACCTTTTTTGGGGAGGGGTAGCCTTTATGTCAGGCTCAGATAAAGACAATAAAGAGGGCTTGTTGGGGCTCTTTTCAACGCGTGCCACACAGACGCGAATAAACTCCCAAGCCTTCACTCAGCCGTCGCAAAAGCAGGCTGCGCCCCTTCCTGCTCCCGAGCAGACCACCGGCGTCGTTCCCGTATCGAAACCGAATCAGGAGGTGATTCAAAAACCGAGTGATTCACCGAAGCCCCAAGCTAAAGCGCCACCTGCTAAAGGCGCTGAAATCTCCCCTGCTGCTTCAACAGTGATGAGAGAGGTCCGCCGCGAGCTTGGAAGCGATGCGAGTTTGCAGCAACAAATGACGAACCAAGCCACGACCGAGCGGGTCATCGCGCAGGCTGTAGACCGAGTCCTTAAAAAACGGGGCGAGTCGATAGATGACATAGAGCGAGCTAACATCATCATCTCTCTGCAAAAGGACCTCGTCGGGTGGGGCGTTCTCCAACCGTTAATCGATAACCGAGAAGTTACTGATATTCACGTATACGATTACAAGTCCGTTGTGCTTCAGCGTGGAAAGATCAGCGAGGCAACGGGATTAAGCTGGCCGAGCCATCAGGCGTATGTCACCTTCCTTGATCGATTGCTCCTACGACTTGGAAAGTCTCTTACGACGCAGCAACATACCGTCGACGCATCCTTTCCAAATGGCACCCGAATCTGCGCTGTGCATGAGAGTGTATGCGGGCAGCGCGGCCCGCTCTTATGTATTCGGGTTCCACGAATGTCTGAGGTTGCGCTTGAGAATATCGTCTCGTATCAGGTCGCTCCACCTCTCATCGTTAATTACCTCGCATGCCTCGTACGAAGCGGTCTTGCCACCATGATGATCGCCGGAGAAACCGGCACTGGTAAAACCACGCTCATCAAGTGTCTCGCTACTCAGTTCGGTCCTGACGAGTCGATTGTGGCGGTGGAAGACACGCCAGAGTTGAACTTCGGGCATCCCTATTTCCGCTCGCTTGTTTCGCGCGCCGCAAATTCAGAGGGGGTAGGAGAGGTCACCCTTCAAGAGCATATAAAGACGACACTCCGGATGACCCCCACGCGTGTGATTCTGGGTGAGATGCGAACTCCGTTCGCCGCCGAAGCCTTCCTTGAAAGCGCGCAAACTGGCCACGTGGGGATGTCAACAGTTCACGCTAGAAACGCTCGTGAGACCCTGGTGCGCTTGGAGAGTCTCTTGGGAAGAGCGCAGAAATCGGTAGCGATCGATATTATTCGTCAGCAGATCGCCCTCGCGGTTGATTCGATTGTGTGGCTCATTCGTGAAAAGTCGACCGGAAAGCCTCGTATTGCTGAGGTCGTCGAGGTCGGCCATTTCGTGGAGGGAACGATTCAAGTGAGGCCCATGTTCAGCCTCGTCAAGCAAGGGGTACGACCTGTGTGGCGAGTAGATTCATGGACGAGTAATTTCGACGAGCAATTAAAAGCTGATGGAATCCACCTCGGAGAATCCCCGCAGGAGATCACCTTCGGTGCTCCCATGAAACCCCAGACCCCGAATGGAGGAAAGGGAAAATGACATCGCTGCCTATCATCATAGCAACGGTGGCGTTGCTGGGACTGATCGCGTTCCTAGGGAGAGAGACCCTTGGATTCGGTGTCTCGTCCCAAGGAATGATGAGGCAGAGCATCCGGGATATGGCAGCGGCCCAACGAGAGGCGCGTGACGATAGCCCTATCGACGTGAGGGGAGAGAAAGAGGTCTCTCAGGAGGTAGGGGGGACTAAAGAGATAGAGCTGAAATCAAGTGATAATAAGCTCACGCTCCAGAAGCGGCTCAAATACGCACAGTTGTCTCACATTAGCCCGTATGTATTCACGGTTGCGCAGATCCTGATCACGGTCGGCGCCTTTCTCCTCACACGATCCGTGTTTGAGGTGGTTCTGCAGGTTATGTCGTTGTCGGTTGGGCCTCTCATGGTTAACTCCTTCATCGATTATCGAATGGAGGCACGCTTTAAAAAATTCGATAAAGACTATCCCCAGTTCATTCTGTCGCTCGTGGGGATGTTAAAAACAGGACTAAACCCCATACAGGGTCTGGAGGCAGCGGCCTCAAATCTCGAGGAGCGATCTCTTGTGCGAGTAGAGGTCGAGCTGATGCTGGAACGATTACGTCTAGGCGTAAGCGAAGAGCGGTCGATTGGTTCATTCGGCGAGGATATCAATCACCCTGAGATCGAGCTGTTTGTTCAAGCGCTTCTCCTGAGCCGCCGAGTGGGTGGAAACCTCTCCGAGACCCTGGATCGATTGGCCCGACAGGTACGTAAGCGACAATACTTCCGACAGTCCGCGGTTGGCGCGGTTGGGCTTCAGCGCGGCTCTATCTGGTTCATTCTTGCCATTTTATCGGCATTGCAGGGCTACCTGTATGTTGCGTGGCCTGAGAGCGTGATTATTACTTGGACAGACCCCGTAGCGCGCCGTTACGCCCAGATGGGTTTAGCAGCGATCATTATCGGAGTCTTCTGGGTTCGTCGAGTAACAAAGATAAAGGTGTAACCCGTCATGGAACCGTGGATGATCGTCCCAGCCTCTATCGTTGCCATGGTGATGGCTTTCGTATTCGGCTACTCATACATTCGTTCCACGTCTCGTCGAGAGAGCCTTCGGTCCTTAATGCGCCAACAGGGGGATTCTGCGGTGATCGACGACTCGGTCGACGCCAAGTTGGATGAGGGTGATCCATCGGCATTACCCGCTGAAGTCAGCCTCGAGGAGAGGAGGGCGGCGGCAAAAACAAAGGAACCAACCCTCGAAGAGAAGATGTTCCATGCAGGACTCTTCTCCGAGGAGCAGAAGCGAGATTTTAAGAGGCTTCAAGTAGTGTTACCGACCGTGCTTGGTCTCTTTGGCGCTATGGGAGGACTCTCTCAGCCGGATGTGACCACCATGTTGGGATTTCCACTCGCTGGTGCGATTTTGGGATACTTACTTCCGATACGTTTGCTTGCCCGAAAAGCTAAACAGCGCGACGAAGAGATAATGTTCTTCCTTCCGCTCGTCATTGAGCAGGTATCTATCGGTGTCAGTAGCTCCCTCGATATTGGGCCATGTCTCGCTCGAGTTGTTGAGATGGCTGATGAACGAGACAGTCACAACCCCGTTACAGAGCTACTTCGATACGCCCAGTTTTTCATCAAGTCAGGCGTGAGTTTGCAAGACGCGTTGAATGAGGTGGGTAGGTTATCAGGGAACAACGACATTAAGCATTCGTTTAAAGCGCTCGCTCAGGTGGCTCGATACGGAGGAGAAATATCGAAGCAGCTCCAAGATCTCTCTGAGGCGGTATCCTCCACTCGCGAGATGCGAGTTGAGGAAAAGATAAAAAAGCTTGAGCTCTCAGCGACAGCGCCGGTCGCCTTCGTGTTCGCGGGATTTCTCTTCATTTTGCTCATGGGCTTTGGCATGAGTCTGATGAAGGGATTAGAGGGTAAGTCGTAGGGTAAAGAGTGTAGGGGAGGAGGTTGTATGGAGGACATTACGCGGTGACCGTGTTTGCTCGTCTTCGATTCTCTGAGGTTGTGCTTCTGGCGTTCGTTGTCGCGATAGCCGCGATGCTGATCGTGCCATTACCTACGCCGCTTCTTGATCTCCTGCTCGTAGTCAATATCTCGTTCTCTATCTTGCTTCTCCTTGTCGGACTGTACGTTGCCAACTCAGCCGCGCTGTATACCTTCCCCACTATTTTGCTTCTCAGTACCTTGTTCCGTCTTGGATTGAATGTGGCCTCATCCCGACTCATTCTGAGCCAGGGCGACGCCGGCCGCGTCATTGAGGCGTTTGGAACATTTCTCATTCGCGGGGAGATCGTTGTCGGAATCATCATATTCTCGATCGTTACGGTGGTAAATTTTATCGTGATAGCGAAGGGCGCGACGCGTGTTTCGGAGGTCGCGGCGAGGTTCTTCCTCGATTCGCTACCGGGTCGTCAGGCTGTTATCGATAATGATGCCCGAGCTGGCGTTATCTCCGCTGAGGATGCCCGGCAGAAGCGTGATTCTTTACGCCTTGAATCGCAGCTCTATGGGTCAATGGACGGAGCGATGAAATTCGTTCAGGGGGACGCGGTCGCAGGATTCTTCATTATCGTCGTCAACATCGTCGGCGGCGTGTACATGGGAGTGGCCTCCGGATTGGGAGTCCAAGATGCGGTGCAAACGTATACCGTGTTAACGGTTGGAGATGGACTAGTAACTCAGATACCGAGCCTTCTGACCTCTATCTGTGCCGGCATTATTGTCACTCGAGTGTCCTCGTCTGACTCTGCAAGCCTCGGAATGGATCTGAAAACCCAGCTCTTTTCCCAACCCACCACACTGATGGTGACCTCTTGTATCCTGCTTGTATTCGCGATGCTGCCCGGGGTTCCGGCCTTGCCGTTCGTGCTTGTCGCGGTCGTCGCTGCTAGCGCCGGAGCGTGGCTGGTAAAAAGAGATAGAGATCTTCCTAGTCGTTCTCAGGCATCAGGAGAATTCCGACGTGGGATGGGGGCATCGTCGAGTGGGAGAGCCGAAGGAGACCTCGATGTCGACGAAGGGTCGCTGTCGATTGAGCTGGATCGAGAGGTCCTTTTCCGATCATACCGAGCGAATGCTAGTCGACATCTTCTTGCGTGGTCGAGTTTTAAAGAGGCCGTTTTCGCGGACATAGGTTTGGCTCTTCCCGAGATCAACGTAAGGCCGAACGATCTCCTTGCGCCCGCTTCATTTAGGGTTGCCCGCGGTGGCGTTGAGATGCTCTCAGGCACGGTAGTGCCGGACGGAATTTTTATGGAGGTGTCTAACGCTCAAGCTGCGGTGCTCGGGTTGTCTATTGTCCGAGAAGAGGAGCATCCGATATCGGGGCACAAAGTTTTCTGGACAGCAGGCTCTCAACGTAATCGGTCGATACTTGAAGCCGCCTCCCTGAAAGGCCGTGACTTTTTCGATTATATTTCTCTTAGAATCGCGAGCTTCTGTTTGCGGCATCCGGAGGAGTTCCTCTCAGTTACGGAGGTTCATTCCATGTTGCGGGCCGTGGAGAAACGGCATCCGGGGCTCATCGAGGAGGGGTTCGGTAAGGACTTTCTTCCGATTCCTAAGCTGACTGAGTTGCTTCACGAGCTGGTCAGGCAGGGAATTAGCGTAAGAGATTTTCGCGGCATCATTGAGGGGGTCTCCTCGTATTGCGCCACGCAGGGTGTATCTCTCACCAGCGAGAACGCTGTCGAGATACCCGAAGTTGTGCACCATCTGCGCAGCAGTAGACGTCGGCAGGTGTTGCGGAGATTTATCGGATCTGGGCGGAGTCTGCATGTGGTGTCCATATCTCCAGAGGTAGAGCAGCTGCTTGCTGAGGCCGACTTTGGAGGCAAGTTGCTTCCGTTGGCTCTTGAGGAGGGGGATCTATCGGCGCTTCACAATGGTCTTTCGTCAGTTTTAAGACCCTCTCTTGAAGGTGGGGTTCTTCCTGTTGCGCTGCTGTGTCCTCATGAGTTGAAAGAGAAGGTTTTGTCTTTTGTGCGTATGTACACACATCCGCTCTTCGTTACTACC
>JBIIEK010000224.1:0-4412 GCA_044237895.1 Bdellovibrionota bacterium | reverse complement strand
TACCACCTGAAATGAGCGAATGCCTTGTTAGCATCTGCCATACGGTGAGTATCTTCTCTCTTCTTGACTGCAGCACCGCGACCGTTCATGGCATCAAGGAGCTCATTTGCAAGTCTATCAGAGAGGCTTCGCTCACTTCGGCCATTTGCAGCCTCTTTGAGCCAACGAAGCGCGAGTGATTGGCCACGCTCGCTACGAACCTCGGTAGGAACTTGATAGTTGGCACCACCAACTCGACGAGAACGAACCTCGACCACAGGCTTGATGTTGTTGAGAGCCTTGTGAAAGGTCTCTACAGCGTCAGCTCCTGTCTTCTTAGCGATAACATCGAGAGCGCCATAAAGAGCTCGCTCTGCAACGCCCTTCTTTCCACTCTCCATGATTACGTTAATAGCTTTACCAACGACCACATCGCCGAAACGTGGGTCCGCAACAACTACTCGCTTAAAATCGCGCTTCTTTCGTGACATAGCACCCTCTTATCAAAACTTACTTAGGTCTCTTAGCACCGTACTTAGAGCGGCTCTGCTTGCGATCTGCTACGCCATGAGCCTCTAACTTTCCACGGATGATGTGGTAACGAACTCCCGGGAGATCCTTAACACGACCACCACGAATCAAAACTACTGAGTGCTCTTGAAGGTTGTGTCCTACTCCAGGGATGTAGCTGGTTACTTCCATTCCTGTCGTCAGACGAACACGCGCCACCTTACGGAGAGCTGAGTTCGGCTTCTTCGGCGTCTGCGTGTAAACACGAGTGCACACTCCACGCTTCTGCGGGCATCGAACAAGTGCTGGAGACTTGCTCTTTGTAACTTTCTGGCGACGTCGATTTCGAACTAACTGATTTATCGTTGGCATTTCTAGCCTAGCCTCTTACTCGATCGATTTACCCAAGGTCCCTTAAATCAAGGATTCTTCGGGACCCTAACTCACCCTGTCGTCCACAAATTATGGGACCACCCCCAAGGCGAGGCGCCGTGATTACCATATCCAGCGGGTAATTCAAAGGGGCCGACCGAAATTCAGCCTTGACTCTCTGACTACACCTGCCGCATAGCTCTGTTACGAGCTAAAGCGAACACGCCTTCTTGGGCTTTCTTGGCTTATCTTCCCGGACAGAATGGACTTACCTAAAAGCAGCGACCCTGAGCGGGACTGCTGTGAAGACCGAAGGTTATCGGCTTACGAGGTTTTAACCCTTTCTGACAACTCTTTTGCGCAGATGGTACCACCGGGAACCGGCATTGCATCCCCCGCAAATCCATAAAGATACTAGCTTTTCTGGACTGCGATTAGCTCTCGAAGATCGTACTTCCTCCGCAGAGGGCGATATCCCCGAGAACACTGCAAAACTTCGTTGCTCCGGCTAAGTATCATGGGGGTAAAAGTGAGTCAACAGACGGGCCCGGAAGAGTCCGTGGCCCTACAATAATATGGGCAATCCCCTCTCCAACTGCTAGGGTTTTCGCTATTGAATGTATCAACTAGAGGTAGCTTCATGTCCGTGGTAACTCGCCATGCCCTCCTTCAGCTCGCTCTCCCGGCCCTTCTTGGATTCGCCGCACAAGCCCATGCTGGAGATATCGATCCCGACACCCTTACAACCTTAAAAACCAATTTCGCCAAGGCAGACAAGGACAAAGACGGAAAACTGACGAAAGAGGAATGCGCTGCCGGCATGCCCCGAATATACCGAGGGTTCGACAGGATAGACTCCGAAGGACGAGGATATATCACCCTCGATCAGATCCTGACCTTTGTGGCGAATCGATAGGCCCGCTAACGGACCGCAAGAGACCTGCCTTGTGCTGGACTGCCCAACGGCATAACGGAGCAAGACCCCATACGAGCCCCTGGAAATCGAGCAGTACTGAGAGCGCAGCGCTCGGCCCCCTCAACCAAGGAGCCTCGCATTGCCTAACAAGCATGAGCGGCCCTGGCTTCAGCGGCCACCGTTGCGAATGTATTCATAGGGTGTTTAGTCGGAGAGATCCTCCACTTTTGGGTCGAAACTATCGACAAACACTCGGAGCTTGAGATCGCGATTACACGTACCACGGTTCTCTTCACAGTCTCATTCTATGCGGGGCTTGTCTGTGATGCTCTCTATCTAAAGAGGACTCACAGCGTCGGGCTCGACGTAGCGATGCAGGATGGACGTCTCGTTGTCACTGAAACGCTCAAACCGATTCAGTTGCGCGAAAAGTGGTGGATCACCTGGGGACTCTCAACAAGTTCTTGGTGGTCGCCACTCCATATGCTCTATCTCTTAGGGCGAGGCACTGACTGGCTCGTTGGAAACATACTCGTATCGATACTCTGCGATCTTTTATGTATCCCCAAGCCATTACGCCGTCGCCGCTAAGGAACTCTCAGGGGGCATTTCTTCGAGGTTTTAAAAACCCGTGCAAGGAATGCTCACCCTTCTTCTCTCAATTCTATTATCAACACAATTGTCATCGCAGCTCTACGTAGCAGAGATAGCAGTACGAGAAGGCTTGTTTCGGATCCTCTCGCTCAACCGCTTCTAGATCAATCGAGAGAGCCGGATCTTCAAAGCTAGAATAGAGAGGCGCCGCGGTTTCATACGCCCCCTCCCATGGACGCCCCCAATCACTCACGGGATACCGTACAACTGGAGGCATCTCCTGATACATCTTCACATTTACCTTGAGAGCCGCACGGTCTACGGTGTTCGGCTGTCTTATCACGGATTGCCGAGCATAAAACTGAAGAAGCACCCGCTCTTTAGCATCGCGATTTCCCTGCTCATCGACCGGCCCCACATGGCGAGGCATGAGGATGTGCGGATGGCCCACCCCTGCCATTACATGCCGAATGGAGTAGGAATCCCCCTCATCACTTGGAAAGTTATCCTCAAAGATACCTCTCCTAAAGCCCCACCACTTCATCTCCATCAGGCGTTGATATGCGTTTTGATGGTCATCGAAGAAACAAAGTGCTGACTCACGGTCTACATGAGACCAATCGATAAGAGCGAAATCATCGGTGTGATAGGCGGCGCGAGCCGAGGTGTATATCCGCAATCCTGGGTTCGGATCTATGCAGATGAGCTGAGCGTCAGGACAGATTTGTTCAAACAACCACGTGGACTGGCCCCGCCATACACCGCTTTCGATGACCACCTTCGGAGCTAGCTTCTTTCCGATCGCATAGGTAGCAAAACAGTGATTAAATCCCATTCCACCGGCATTGTTCTTGATCGGTCTATCCTGATAGAGCTCCAAAAACTCAGGCAACATAGCCACGAGCTCCTCGTTACTTATGAATGTATCTAGCACCATCGTTCATCTCACAGACAAAGAAACCAAGCCCCACAACCTTATCGAACTACAACCAAAAGCCATATAGGGTAAAGACAACCTCCCCTCGCGGCTCGAACCGCCAAAGAAGCACGATTCCTCTAAAAACCTCTGGCACAACGTCATCGTCAGAGACACGCGAGAGCTTTGAAAAATTCCGAAACAACGCGAAGCCGGTTCTCGCGCGGGCACGGCCCTATCACGGAGAGGAGCTATGCTGGGTCGCCGAACCGATCCCCAAGCGCATCTGAGCGACCATAGCGGCGATGCAGACGAATCCACCCGATGATACTTGGAGAAGGAGCCCCTCACTCTGCAGCCCCGTTATGACTAGGGGAATCAGTTATATCCCCGTACGAGAATACCTCATACACCCGCTCGATACGCACCGCATCGGTTCGCGCTCCGCATAACGTAGTCGGGGGTCTCCGACGAATCATGACCGAACTAACGCAGGGAAAAAAACGGCTGAACGAATCATCGAGCGACGAAGGCCGCAACGCTCGATCCCCCGCTCGTAGCTTTTTCTCTGACCTCGCCCTTCCCCTCGGAACAGCACTCATGCTCACTGTGGGGAGTGAAAAAGCGAGTGCTGGTCACCATTCAAAGTGGGAGGGCAATCCCGAACCCACTCACAACACCGCAGTAAGAGCTGACGCTCTTAAGATCTCTCTCTACATGGTACAGAAGGGAGACACACTGTCAGAGATAGCCAAACGGTTTAACGTCACTCAAGAATATCTTCGCGCCGCAAACCCCGGCCTCGACCCCAATAAACTCAGCATCGGGCAAGCGCTTCGTCTTCCCGTTACCCCTGAATTCCACATCGTAAAACAGGGAGACACGCTATCTCGCATCGCGCACGACAACGGCATTGAACTTCACGAACTCATCGAAGCGAATGCGGGCCTCAACCCGAAGAACCTTCGAATCGGACAAAATCTTGCGCTCCCTTCAGCCGTAAGGATTCAAATCACTCCCAGTGCTTCAGAGAAAAAAAGCACGCCACCGACGTCAAAAACACACACAGTCCAATCTGGGCAGAACCTGACTAAAATTGCTCACCTACACGGCATGAAATTAAAA
>JBIIEK010000055.1:0-15540 GCA_044237895.1 Bdellovibrionota bacterium | reverse complement strand
GGCGGCCTCGCCGGCCGCGGGTACAAATGCAACGTGAAATTCAATTGTAGGGGCACCGGCCTTTCTCGTCGGAGGCGAGCCGGACCCTCGGTGCCCACGCGTACAAATGTTTCGATGGGGTTGATGTCGCGGGTCGCAACAAGCCGGCGAGGCCGCCGGCCCTCCAGGATAATATCCTGTATTTTCAATTGCCTATGGCCGGCATGATGCTAGGTCTAGATTTTTGCTTTGTAACATCACACCCCTAGCCGCACGCTGCATAACCCACGTGAGTACTATACTCCGGGATTTTTTATGAATTCGAAACGCTATCTACCGACGGCTTGTACGCTTAGTTTGCTCCTTCTGGCTGGGTCTGCGCAGATTGCTTGGGGGCAGAATTCCACATGTCGCAACGGCAAGTGCGGAGGAGACTCACTCCTTAATTTAAGTCCGGTGGGGGCCGCCAAATTGTTCACCGCTGGAGCGGCCGGCGCTGTTGGCGGTGTCGGTGGGGGTGCGGCCGGCGTAGTCGGAGGAGCTGGTGCCGCTCTGGCCGGCACTCATATGACCGCAGACAAGAATAAAGACAAAGATAAAGACAAAGACGGTAGTAGCGGTAGCGGCTCCTCAGGCGATTGTGGCGGCGGAGGCGGCGGCGGAGGCGGCGGCGGTATCGGTCAGATGTTAGGTAAGGCGATGCAGGCGATGGGTCCGATGCTTGGAGGTGCCCTCATGGGGGGAATGATGGGGGGTAATCAGCAAAACGGGACAGCAGCTTCCACGGGTGCCAAGGCGCAGCCTGTTACATCGGCTGTGACAGCAGGAGAAGCGAAGAAGGATACCCCGAATCCAACAGCAGTTGCTTCGATAGCACCGGAGGATACAAAAACTGAGACGCCTGACCCAGCAGCTGTTGTGACAGCAGTGCCAACCCTTGCCCTAAGCCCCGTGTCGACTATCCCTACCGGGAATACTACGGACTTGTTTCCTCCAATGGATACTCTCAAGATGTAGGAGCGTGTGTGAGGACGTGGACAAAACTACTAATAGTGATGACGTGCCTAGCTCCTCAGCTCTCCTTCGGGCTCGATGAGGCGATGCTCGCCTCCTACTCTCGAAAAGTAGTCGAGCAGATCTGTAGCGGTAAGAGAGATTGGTTGCGATGTTATGGAGTCGATCCCCTTACGTGCGAGGGGGTGAATGGGGTTATCGTTGAGCAATGTGTCCAGGAGCATATTTATCGACGTGTGCAACCAGTGAGAGACCAAAGTGAGGTTCGAGAGGTCTCAGAGCAGCTTTATACCTGTATCCGGACCTCGTTTCACAAGAAGTTTGACGCTCAAAAAAAGGACACGCCCGAGTGTCGAAGTGTAGAATAGGAGAGGTGTTATGATGACGAAACGTTCGAAGCTCTTTTTAGCGACCGCGGTGACGCTCGTGCTGGTAACATCCCTAGTTCCTCGCGGAGTGTACGGTATAAAAAACATCTCTCTTGTTCGGGAGGCTGAGGCTCAGGAGGGTGGCGGAATGGGGGGGATTATGCAGAACCTTCTTCCCCTCCTCATGATGATGATGATGATGAATATGATGAATAAAAACAATGGTCTTCAACGTGAGCAGGCTACTGCCGCGCAAAACGCGAACAAGAACCTCCTTCAAGCTGGTAGTCAATCGAATGGCGGAGCTCAGCCTTCGGTACCTAATCCGCTCACTCCAAATGGCACCAATCCGATCAATCCGGGTGGGGTAAATATCGTCATTCCGTTAAAGTAGGGATGCGTAGGACCCCGCTTCGATCTACGATCGTCGCTTCGTAAGGCTGCCGCACGGGTAGCGAAAAAGAGGATGGTATGAAACGCACGCTCAAAGCTCTTCTCGTCGCTTCGTTGGTTTTGACTGCCGCACATAAGGCGTGGGCCTTTGATAAGGCGCTCGTCGATCAGTTCAGTGGACAGGTGTCGCAACTGATCTGCTCGGATGGCGGTGCGTGGCTTAAGTGTTTTCGAATGCAACCGTCTGCGTGTAAAAACGTGGCTGACTCTATGGTTGTTCCCTGCGCGGAGCAGATACTACTTCCGATTAAAGGGCAGCTTGCGTACGACGATGGGGTTCAGACGGCGCAACGCTTGATGGGGTGCTTTAACGAGCGCTTCGAACAAAGCTACGGATCTCAACGGCTCGCGACAGAGGAGTGTAGCAAGCCTCCCAAGCATCTCCGTTCTGAGGCGCAATAGGGGACATGGCCCCTGGCAAAAGTGTTAAAAACTGCGAGGATGTGCCCACTAACTGCCCCATACTACAGAGTCATAGACAGCGGCGTTTCCTCAAGGTCTAAAATATCTCTATGCCCCATAAAATATCGCTAGAGGTGTGCATTCATCCCGATCAATACTTACTCGTGGGGGATCTTCATCTATGCAGGCGTCGCGTTTCATAACTTCAGCGCGCATCCTCGTTTTTTGCGCCGTCTTCACCTCGAGCGGAATAGGTGGAATGAGGTTCGCGCATTCAGATCCATCCTCCAGTGGGGGATTGCGTGGAGTTTTTAATGAGGTGAGCAAGCTCCCAAAGAATCCACCTCCCCCACCGCCTCCACCACCGCGCGTTGAGGCTCCGGTCATACCGCCCCCATCACAACCGCAGAGCCCACCAGTGGCAAACGTTCCGGCGAATAACGCACCGGCCAGTGGCTCCTCCTCGGGAAGCCTTCCGGTAAGCGCTCCTCAAGTGAATGCTCCTGATCTCAAGGCGCCGGCAATCGATGGTTCTCACTCCCAGGTTAACGCCCCCTCGCTCAACTTGCCGCAAGTCAACACAGGCGCGTGGGCACCGTCGAACGGTGGCGGTGTCCTCAATCCCTCACAGGTAAGTAAGCCGAGCATCTCGCGTGCGGTGAGCGTCTTGCTCCCCCACAATGAACCGGATCCGCCCATGGTGAACTCGGTGCCCAATCTGGGTGGACTTGGGTCGATCGCCGGGATTATCCCGAGCTTTGGCTCTGGTGGCTTCGGTGGTCCGAGCGGATTGCTTGGTGGGGCAGGAGGTCTGGGTGGACTCGGCGGAGGACTAGGCGGGCTTGGTGGAGGGCTAGGCGGTCTCGGTGGAGGGATGCTCGGTGGAGGCTTAGGTGGGCTTGGCGGAGGTCTCGGTGGCCTCTTTGGGGGCCTTAATCCTGGGATGATCGGCCAACTCGGAATGCTTTCGGGGATGCTCGGGAAGCTCGGACAGGGAGGTGGCCTCTTCGCAGGCTTGAAGCCTGGAATGATTATGCAGATGGGAATGGGGGCGGGGATGCTCTTCTCTCAGTTGGGGCAAGGTGGACAAAACTCACAGGGGGCTCAGAGCGCACAAGCTCCGACCAAGATCCCTTCGCCGTAGATGATTTTACCGAGTAACGAGAGGCATTCGATGAAACGAGTACTAACCAGCATGATAGTCGCATGGATGAGTGTATGTTCGTCCGTGGGAGATGCGTACGCGAATGAGCAGGTTGTCGCGGAGTTTGGGCAGCGGGTCGCCCAAGCGATGTGTGCGGACGGAGGCGCATGGATCGAAGCCTACAAGCTCCCCCGCGAAAGTTGCCCTCAGATCAGTCAATCAGTTCTTAATCCCTGTATGACAAAGGTACTCGAGGGCCGCGCTATACCGCTAAAGAGTGAAGCCGAACTACAACAGGTCTCTGAAAACCTCTATGCGTGTATGAAGGATTCCTTCCTTGCGAAGTACGGCGCAAACGCGGGGTAAGGCGTGCTTTGCACATCAGACGTATGATCGTTTGTACCCGAGTGCCCCAAGGCGGAGCCTCGCTGGCTTGTTGCGAACCTGAATAATCATGCAGGGGCACCGGCCTCGGTGCCCCTGCACCTGAATCAACCGTGCCTAGCGGCGCTTCGGCCCAGGCTTCTCTCGTCGCGGCTTCGGTTGCTTTTCAGGATAAAGCTTCCCCTCTACAAATGGATGCATGACCCCCCTGCCTGAGGGATCTGAATCGTAATTCTTAAGCGCGTTTAAGCCGGTATCGATATAATCCGCCTTTTCCGTTGTTCTCATACGGTAAGGAAGACACGGGACTCGGTAGATCTCCATACGAATGAGGGCGCCCTCGTCCTCCTTAGAGCCATACGGGATGAGTAAGGTCTCTGCTCCAAACACCTCTTGGGGATCGACAGGTACAAGGTCAGCGCTCAAAAAGAGCTTGTCCAGGAGTATGATGGCATCGTCTCCATCGGAGCGTATCTCTTGTCGCACAGTCTCATTTCTTTCGCACTTTGTGGGGAGCGAATACGGCTCTGGAGACCATACGGGATGTGGCGTTGGTGTGCCGAACGGTGAGGGTGTGCTAGTGGGGGGTGGTTTAAAAACGATCTGTTCCGGATTCGGAAACGGGATTCCATCCTTTCCCATGATATGTGACACAGGAGCGCTTAGGTTCGGAGCGGGGCCTCTGTCCTGCCACTGCAGCTCCTCTTGCATCTGCGCGAATCGAGTTTGCTCCTCTCTAAAGTTCTGCACGATGCGCTCAACTTCCTCATCAGATAATTGTGCTCCGCTTTGTCGGGCCTGCGCGATCCCTTTAAGGATCTCATCCTCTGTAACCTGCGCTGTGGCGAGTGATGCGGTCGCTAAGATCATGAGCGCAGAGATGACGATCCGGAGCGGTCTGCGCATGACTAAAATCCCTCAACATTCATTTTTGATTTCGGATCGGTGTGCTGTTTCGGATCGTACTCGCCGTACTCATTTAACAGTGAGTGGATCTCGATGATGCCCTCAGCGATGTGGGTCCCCTGTTGAGTTTGAATGATCCAAGCGGGAGATAGCGTTATGCCCGCGGCCGCGGGAGGTCCCGAAGAGGCGAGGAGGTGGATGTTGCGCTTGGCGAGTTCGTTTTCAATCTCTGGCGGCACGTTTTGGTAATCGCCGATCTGTTCTAGTGAAAAGATGAAGGCTCTCCTTTCATCGTGTAGAGTGAGCACCTCCTGGATGACTCTCTTGAAATGCTCCTTGTCCACCGAATTGACGTAGACTGACATCGAGATCTTTCTCTTGTGCGCGTGAGGAGAGCCGCGCGTACGGAGGGGAGGGGCGGCGACATCGGTGTTTCCGGAACGCTGTGTGCCTGACTTCGCTACGCTGGGTGCCCGTTGCTCGGCGTCTCGACCCGGTGCCCCAGGAGCAGATGCATAATCTTTTTTGAAGAAACTCTTTGGAGCGGCTTCTTGGGCGTGGCTAGAGCCCGCGATTAAAGGTGCGCGAGCGAAGAGAAAGACTAGTATTAACCGCACCGCGATTAACCGCGCAGAGCTTCGTTTCACGATAGTTTAGCCTCTCTCTCTTTAGGGTGTGTCCACCCGCTCTATCCTCGTTTCCTGTGTGAGGTTGTTACTGCCCCGGTGGCGTGTCTCCACCAAAGTTCTCCTCCTGACAGTGCTGATTTAAGTTTATAATGAGGCCGTGGTTCTCAGGATCTTCCGGCGGCCTCCAACGTTTGTATCCCTTAGGGCATGTTGCGAATATCCTAAAGGGGGCTGCGTAATTCTGCGAGTCCTTGTCTAAGCCTCGTGCAGCAATCTTTGCTCCTGTCTCTGGATCTTTGCCCCATTCCTCTCGGTAGCGGTTAAAATCTCCGTTTTGGGCGCCTGCTTCTACCTTTTCTTGATCGAACGCCTGGTTAGTCTTATCGCTGATAAAGAGTCTATCCGATTTATTCTGGCCACCTTGGTAATTTTCGCCGGAAAGTCCTGGGCAACTTTTCCCGATTTCATTGGTGCCACCTCCCCCGAACGCGACTCCGATGAAGGTCTTCAAGTGCTCGGGCATAAGTTGCGAGTACGGTTGTGGCTCAAAGCGTTTATAGTAGGATTGCTTCCCTTCTATCATGCCAGGCGCAAGTCCACCGGCGATGAGGAATCCGAGCGCGTGATCGGTGATGGCAGTTCGCCTCTCGACGGCGGCATGACGATACAACTCGACAGGAACCATGCTTCCATTGAGCTTCCCACCCTCAAGACAGGTGTATCCGACAGCGCGTTGGGATTGTATGCCTCCTCCGCCTTTCATCGCGGCCGTTGCGAAGCCCGTTATAAACATGTTGGGGTTGGTCAGGTTCATCTTCTGACAGTACATAGGATCGGTCTTCCACGCGCGCATCCCCTCATCAAATTTAGTCGGTGTTCCGTCAAGGTTTTTGAGTTTGTTGCTATTATCAGGATTGGTCATCAGCTCTACTCCCTGCGGGCAGTAATTTGACCATACCGGGATATTATCGAGGCTCTGAAGGTCGGGGCCTCCTCCCAGCTGCAGGGGATCGTGTGCAGGGTCCATCAATTTATCAAATTGCTCGGGGCGCATGCAGAATCGCTCGGCAGTCTTTTTTCTCTGCTCAGGGTCCATCGCCGCAAGATTTACACGCAGGGTAAGCCCCTCGCCTTGTAAGCTGTCCGCGAAGCGGAGCTTTTCATCTTTGGGATGAATATCCTTAAGTGCGTCCTGAATTGTCTGACGCACCTTTGCGTCGTTGCTTCCCTCGGCTCCGCCAGCAGCCTTAAGATTGCGTTTAATCGCGCCAGACACCCACTCTGGTGCGTTTTTGTCCATCAAATTTTTCGACTGGGCGACGCATTGTTGAACCTTATTCTTATCAACGATCATGGTCGTCGTTCGATCGTTCTCCCATCCAAGAGCGAGGGTAGGGTAGTAGTATTCAAACAGCCCGGCCCATCCCTCACCGTTCGGATGTATCGACGCGATGTATTCAGAAGTAGCTCTCTCCTCTATGCCCTCTTTGACACAGCACATCTTAAAGTTTGAGTCCTGAGTGAACTGCTCGTATCGCTGTGTGCTTCTAGTCCAGCAGCTGATCCAGGGTCGATGGCTTTGGTGGTCAGGCGCTGTCGGTTGACCGTGCCACGTGCAGCCCGGGGCTCCAGTCCAGATATTTTCTACTGGGCACGCCGCTTCGTATACTCCTGGCCAGCCGAATTTACAGATAAAATACATCATCGGGAATGGCGAAGTCTTTCCCCGAATCGTAGCCTCCTTGGCACGATTCTCTGGAGATTCGCGGAGGTCTCGCAGATGCGGGCTGTACCATTTGTCAGCTTTCCCATCGCCTGAACCGCTGATCAGGATCTTTTCAAAGAGCATCTTCATATTCTCTTTGGCTTTCTCCATTCCATTAACTTTTTCTGCACCGCGAAACTCATTCGGTTTCTTCTCTTCGAGTCGTTTGGCGGCTGCTTGGCCACTTGGTTCTTGGGCCTGAGTAGGGGGGGTATTGAGAACCAGGATGGACGCTACCAGGGCATAGGCGATACGCGGGATCGATCGCGCGATGGCGCGCGCGAACTTCACGCACGGTGCCTCTTTCCAGCAATAACCAGAGAAACGGATCGATGATCGGTGAAACACCATGCCCTCCAGAGAATTAGTCGGCATTACGGAGAACTCCTTAATAACCTGAGACCTTACAAGCCTGCCTACCGGTATTATGCGAGGATCTCGTAGGGGCGTGCGCCAACACGATTATATGCCGTGCGCCGCTCAACGGAAATAAGCTTGATGACACGTCAGTACCGGGCCGAGTGCTGCCCTGGGTTAAGGGTGGAACGACTCTTATTCAAGGTGTCTAGCGGCTTCCTCGCACGCGGCATCTTTGGGTTTGGGCCCAAACTCCTTTTTGGTTTCACGGTTAAAGCACATCATTGAATTAACCGAGTATTGAAGTGCGGTTGCGAGTTCTAAGTCTGCCGGGGCGAACTGAAGCACCTCCTTGAGACACTTTGAGACAAATGGCTTTACAATGTCCCGACACGAACCACTCTTATGGTAACAGGCCTGAAGCCATCCATCCTTTGAGCAGATGTGATCGATCGTGTCCTTTTCGATCCCAGCGATAACGTCCTGATCTATCGCCATGGTGGGTGGTGTGTGCACGCCGAATTGCAAGGCGATTGCGATCGCAACGTACGAAAATAGCTTCCCCGCTCTCAAAGTGCCTAATGATTTCATAGCCTCGTTTGCTTCCTTTTGACCCAATTCTACACGGTTTGCCAGAGCCTCTCACCCCTGAACTCGATGTGTGAAGCCTGCGGATTGGGGTTGGGTCGTTTGAGCACTGCGCCGTTCCACCGCTATGGGGGATATGCTGAGATCTCTTAGTAACGTGCGGTAAGATAGGGGATTAGAAAGCGTCATACACGAAGATAGGATCCTGGTTTCGGCCTGCCAGGAGGTGTAGTTGGGAGGCTAAGATATTGATAGATATAGGTAAAAGCCCCGTATTATGTGTGCGCCATCGAGTCTCTAACTCCCGACGTAACACTCTTGCAGGGCCTGATCACCGATTCAAACCGTATCCTTTTGGAGGGGCTCAATTATTTAGGATACCGCAATCGTCGATGCCTTCATAACCCTGCTAGATACCCAAGTGCATAGTGGATCCTAGTTATTGTATGGCACCAACACCTTCACGTCTCCGTCTACCGAGTCCGGCGAGTTGTCCCAACCGATTCCGTGCGGTTGCCGAACCTCTCCTCAAGAAGCTCCTTCGAGATGCGTTCATGGGCTTCGTTTGTGCGTCCCTTTTAATCTTTCCGGTCGCTGCACGCGAGGCATTTGCTCAAGATAAGACCGGCACCTCGGGTTCCAGTGGTGGTGGCGAGGGCGCGGACAAGGGAAAGCACAACAAGGTCGACGAGTGTAAGTTCGAAGACGTAAACGACATGGTCGACAAGGTTAATAAGGAGTCCCTTAAGCACGGCCGGTCCGTTGGGAAGGAGATGGATAAGGACGGTAACGGACGAAATGACGCGTTGGAGGGGAAGTATTGGGGAACTTCTAATGCTCTCGGCTTCTACATGTGCACTGAGTTCTCCGCATACCTCCAATGCATGCTGCAGGAGCTCTTTGGATGTACCGGAGATCAGGTGCAATCGATCGCTGATAATAAGCACATGATCAACAAACTTAACTCAAACATGTTTAAAAATCCGCCTAACGCTCTGACTCGTGATGGGTGGTTCCGTTTTGAACCGCAGCGAACCTTTCAGGGTGGAGTTGTTGGCCCTAACGCGAGCGTGACGGAGCTTAACAAATATTCAAAGCCGCAGCCGTATCGAGAAGGTATTAATCGAACCAACTATAAAGACCTTCAGTGTGTCTCAGGGCCGGGAATGAGGGGCGATGGCAGTGGCTCGGGTGGTCTCTTCGGAGGCGGCTCGGCCGGAACGAGCGCGATGTTGACTTCCATGTTGAACTCGATGATGGGGCGAACCGGTCAGAATAACGGTGGCGCAGGGAATCTAGGTGGAACCGGGGATAGTCAATCATCACCCTCTACCGAGGAGAGCTCTGTCGCAACGCCTACTCCAACGCTGACGCCTACCCCTGTTGTAACGACGGGATCGGATGGTGCTTCAGGGACAGCAGGAACTCCTACCCCGAACACCACCGTTTCGGCGACTCCTACGACCCCCTCCGCTTTTGATGGGGATTCTTCGGAGCTGGAGGACAGGCTCTTCCCCGGCATGGGAGATTCCGACTTCTTCAGACCTGCTACCCAAAGTACGGCAGGAGTTGTTGACACAGAAGACTTACTCCCATCCGCTGAATATCGAGCGGTGGTTGCCGATAACGAGCCTGTAGCTACGCCGACGGTCTCCCCGTACACATTCTAAGAGCCCTTTCAAAAATCCCCTCTGCTCTGTTTCGCTGTAATCGAATAAGGTCCCGTCAACGGCGAAGGGCGTGCTCCCTGCATACAGCGGATATGCCACCGTGCTTTCTCCTTATAGCCCATCGCCTCATGTAAGTTCTCTGAGCTTCGCTTCGGTGGTGCTTCTGACATGACCTCTAAGAAGGGTGTCTTAGCTTTGTGGGAAGTCCTCAACGTAGAGCCTCGCCAACGCTTCGAATACGGCCTGAGTTGTTGTGAGTAGCTCTTTATCCTCTAGCGCAAGGTTTCTCGGTTGCCACGACGAGAAGATCTGCCCCGTGGCTAGGTGTATTCCGATGCCGTGGTTGATGAGCGACATAAAATGGGCTGGGAGATCTAGGTCGGTTAGGCAGAGCTGCATACACGAAAAATAGGGCGCTCTAAATTGTGCCCACGTGGTTGCCATGAGCAGAGCCTCTCCAGAGTAGCTCTTGGCGAGAGCATCGTACTGCGAGAGATAGAACTTCAAACTGGCGATATCCTGGGTAACCTCTATCTGGCTGTCTCTGAGAGGATCTCGAGAGTGCGCGATATAGTTTCCAACGTTACAGTGCCTTTGATAATACCAATGAGTGCTAGTAATATCTGGAGTCTCAACGCTTGTCGGTCGCGGCACGGAGGTACGAAGCTGCTCCGGCGGTCCCGGATCTTGCTCCTGTATCTCATAAAGTTCCAGCAACGCTCTCACGCCGCGGGGTTGGTAACTTCTCTGATGAGAGGTTGAAAATGCCTGGATTACGGCTGCCTTCCACTCTTTGAATAACGTGGGGGCGTGAGCCTGAATGAAGATAGAGGTCGCGAGAGCGACGGTGTATTCATTAGGGCCCGAGAAGCTCACTCGGTGAGGATTTCCGACCCACGCCATTGAAAAAGGGAGCTTCCACTCCCGTCCGGATGCTCCAAAACTCGGCGCGTCGACACGTGAGTGATTGCGATCCACCGGCGGAGTAGTGAGCTGTGATTGATCCGTTATGCCATGAGCCGGAGTTCGCATGCGCAGATTATCACCTGTGTCACGCGCTATTTCAAACGTTACGATGACCCTTGCCCGTGGCCTCGTGCACGGATTGAATCGGGCGGTTCGAGGTGTTTTTGGGTCTGGCCTCGGTTTTCGTTATGCCTAGGGCGAGGCGGGCCGCGGTAGGTTCGGTGAAGGAGGGCGGCACCCTCGTCGGGTGCCGCCGATCGGCGCACCTCACTTTAAAACGTGAACTTAACTCCACCTAAAGCCGTGCGGGGTGCTCCGGGGCGCGCTCCTGCTGGTCGCCACGCGACGATATACTCGTTGTCGAGGATATTCGTAACGTCAACATAGAGGCGCAGGCCTTTGCCAAGATCTGGACTCTCCACATGAGCGTCGAGCACGAAGTACGAGTCTGTCGAGGGTGCCTTCGTTATGTCAGCGTTTGGCGCTGGCTGCGTAAGCATCGACTCCACGTAGTACGATCTGAGCAAGAACTTACCGTAGTTGTCGTGCTCCACTCCCGCTCCGACCGCGAATTGATTCGGCGCGATATACGGAATCTGGTCGCCTGACTGCACGTTGCCATAGTAATCGCTCTTAAATGTGGAGCGGAACTCGGCATCGGTAAAGGTGTAGCTTCCGTACACGGGGATCTTGAACTCGGTCTTTGCCTCCTCCAGTACGTTGTATTGCACGCTCGACTCGACGCCGTAGGTAAAGGCCTTGCCTAGGTTGAACTGATCTCCGGTGCCGGTTCCACCACTCGAGAGGCTGTCGACACCAAGAAGATTATCGTAGTCGTTAAAGAATACGGTGACTTGAGATACGAGAGATTTGCGCCGGAGATTTGTTCCGATCTCGTACGCGATGCTCTCCTCCTCTTGAACGTCTTTGTTCAGGGTTGGTCCGGGAGGGGAGAACCCTTTGTGGATTCCAGCGAAGGTAGCGAGGTTGTCGTTGATAGAGTACTCAAGACCAGCACCTGGAATCCAAACGTTGAGATCCGTATTGTTGCTAACGGCATCAACGCCAGTTCGGTTGGGGTCGTTCTTGCCGTAATCCTTCAGATCAAGGCCGATACTTTCGTACCGGAGGCCGGGGACAAATCGCCACGAACCTTTCGAGATAGTGTCCTGAAGGTAGAGAGCCGTGGCGTTAGCAGAAGCGACGCGATTCGTCTGGCTGAGAGGGGCGCCCGCCTTCGTTTGAACCATCGTGCCGTTGATCATCTGGTACTTATCGTCCTGCTGTTTTCTATCCTCTTGGTCTTGATGATAGCGAGCGCCAAACTCCATTCGGTGATCAAATACCGAGTCGTTTGTATGTCCCACCATCACTGACTGCACGCCACCAGCATAATAGTCACGTCCAGCATCGCGCATAGAGAGCGCGTCGGTTGGGCTCGTTGATCCTGTGAGCCAGTTGTATGCATCTTGGTTCGTCGCGGGATTTTCAAGCACTGAAGAGAGAGATTGGCCGTTTACGCTGTCGAGTTTGTTCCACCGTCGATCGACCGTTTGGTAGTATCCAGTGGTCGTGACATCCACCGAGTCAGAGGGCTCGATGTAGTGCTGAAGTTGGTACTGCTCTTGAGTGATATTGACCTGGTCGTTCTGTGAGGCTGCGTATCGGCGATAGGGATTTTGGTTGAAGTCCTCTTTAGTAAGACCGAGGTAGGTTTCATTGGCGTCTTGTGTGTAACGACCTACCTTCAGTTGGAGTTGTTGATACATCTCCGCGTCGCGATCGGTATTAACGCGGAATTTGCCGAGGTAGTCCTGAAGATCGAATCCGGTGTCTTCGCCGTTGTCGAGCTCCTTGAATCCATCCGTGCGCGTTTGATACGTTTCAAGCATGTACGCAACGTTCTTGAAGGACTCTCCAACATAGAGGTGAGCGCGCTGCGTGTTGTAGCTCCCCGCTGCCGCATCAAGGTATACCTTGAACTCTTTCGGGATCTCTGTGGAGATGAGGTTAAGCGATCCTCCCGTTGTTCGCGGTCCGTACTTAATCTGGCCAGCGCCCTTGGTAACTTCCATGGCCGACATCCGTCCAAACGTAGGGAAGTAGTAGGCAGCAGGCGCCGCGTATGGGGCAGGAGCCGCGAGAATTCCATCCTCCATGAGCGTTATCGATCCGCTACGCTCAGAGGGTGATCCGCGCATCCCGATGTTCGGGCGAAGACCAAAGGCATCCTCTTCGACGATGTTTATGCCGGGGATCTGGCGGAGGGCGCGGGTGATGTCGCCCACTCCGGTTTTAGCCTCCTCCATCGCTTCGCCGTCTAGAACAGCGGCGGCCCCAGGAACGGAGCTTATGTTACCAGAGTTACCGACCACCGTGATTCGGTCGAGGATCTTGTCGTCCTTAGACGGCTCAGTAGTAGTGGAGCCGGTGGTAACCTCTTGTGCGTTAACCAAAAGGGGGGTGCTTCCGATGGCTAGTGGGATGATGACTAGGGGGATGTTCTTAAAAAGTCTCATGTTCTTAGGTTGTTAGCGCGTTTATATGCCGCGCGACCGTAGCGATATCGCGGCGGGCGTAAGGAATAGCCCTTTGGTGTTAGGTATGTCAAGCGCTCGAATTGCAAGTAAATCAAAAAGTATGATATTAGTACATCCTCGGCATTCATAATTGGAGATGAACGTTTTGTTGAAGTCAGCGCTTAGTAGTTCAGGAGACTTTGTGGCGCCTCAGCTCGTCCTTGTCCCACCGCTGCGAGTTCCTCCTGCGCCGGACCCGCTTAAGAAAGCACTCCTCTGGTCAGTAACAGGCCATCTGCTGATCGTTCTCGGATTTCTTTTTGGTCCGGGGCTCTTCCAATCTCCCTCTACCGCGGCTCCCTTGGAGTTCGATGTGTCGTACGTAGAGCTGTCAGCGCTAGAGACGATGCTTCCTAAAAAGCAGGGGCCTGAGGCCGAGGCGCGCTCGTCAGCTGCTCCGCCTCCGTCACCTGTTGAAGAGAAGGCGGTTTCGTTGAGCCCGAAGAAGAGTAAGCCTCAGGTTAAGAAGGAAGCTCCGCAACCTAAGACGGCTGCCCAGCCGCAGCAAAACACGGCGTCTGCGTCCGACGCTTCTGCGGCACCAGCTGCTACCATAGTCGAGGGTGTGGCCAATGGGAGCGACACTGTGGAGAAGGCCCGAGTTAGCTATCATGACATGGTGGCGACGTTACTTGCGCGCGCTAAAAGATATCCAGAGAGAGCCGTTCGAAACCATATAACGGGCAGCGGGACGCTGAGGGTAAAGATTGCGCGTGAAGGGAGTGTCGTCAGCGTTGAAGTTGTTGACTCCACGGAGTCGCCAATCCTTGATGAAGAGCTCCATCGCATGGTTGAGCGCGCATCTCCCTTCCCGGCGTTCCCGCAAGGTATGACTACGACTGACGTAGCGCTACTTGTTCCCGTCTCCTTTCGTTTGGAAAATTGAGAGACCCTTATAGGCACAAGCGTTTGGCGACGCTTTCGAGCTCCCTCAGAGCATCCCTTCGCTCCTTGTCGAGACCGTATTTCGCGAGCTTTCTGGTCGTAAGCGATTTGCCCGCGTGCGTCTCGTCGGCGCTTATATCGATGCATCGCTCCAAGAATCGGAAGGAATGTTTGCCGCTACGTAACGCCTCTGCCAATTCGACCGAAGGGAGCTCGATATCGATCGTGGTCAGAGATGTGGCAAGGGGTGCGGGGGGGCGACCAGCTTTAAGGAGTACATCGACCTGAGCTACTGCTTTTACCCAAGAGCCGTTGTGCTCAATAGAGCCCTCGATTTCAAAGCGCCGTTTCTCTACGCAGCCTGCTGAGGCTCGCTCTAGAAGTTCTTTATATTCTTTGCGCGAGAGGGGGATGCCGTATTCCCTTCGACACAGCTCCTCTTTTCGGCCCTTAAATTCTAGAAGATGGGAGATCTCTCCCGTGGAGCTCTTGGTTCGCCTGATACGCGCAACTGAGAAATCTTGGCTATCTTGTACATCCTTATGCAGAGCGTATTCGAGTCGAAGTCTCTTTACCTCGTCTCGGGAGAAGTAATGCTGTTGAAGAACATCGAAATCCATGCCGTGAATGAGCGTTTCCAGTGTTTTGGCGGGGACAAAGAATTTAAGCTCTATCTCGGTGCTCTGAGAGATGTCGATAGAATGGCCTCTCTTGCCGAAAGATGCGCCAGAGAGATCGGGGAGCGCCGATACGTCTCGATGTCCGTTACGGGGGTTGTGTTCAGGTCCTCGAGTCATAGTATCGGTTAGCGCGTCGGTATTTTAAGACGGGCTGATGTAGGTATACCCGATCGTATGGCTTATGTACCCAACCACTTGATGAGAATTTGGTTTGGATTGGAGTGTGCCGGGCAGAGGTTCCGAGCTACCTCTTAATCATAAACTCGTTGAATTGAGGTTTCGCGACAGCGGACCATCGAGCCTCGACAGAGCTTACTTTAGCGAGTGCTGGACCTGTCTTGAGGAAGGTAAGGAGGCTTTGGAGCGCCCCCTCGGGGCCCTCTGCTGAGATCTCAACCGCCCCTTCAGGGAGGTTTTTAACCCACCCATTAAGCTTAAGAAGCTTGGCCTGGCTGTAGGTCCAGTTCCGATATCCAACGCCCTGAACACGACCCTTAACTGTCACATGAACGTGATGAACCATGGGACTACCGCTGAACAATAAACTACCCATGTATGATACCGCATCCTCGCCTGAAAGTTCACCAAGAAACATGACGGCGTAGGGAGTTCGAGGGGTTGGGTCCGATGGGGGCCGCCGGCCGCTGGTACAAATGCAACGTGGAATTCAACTGGAGGGTTGCGGCAAGCCGGCGAGGCCGCCGGCCCTCCAGGTACAATTTTGGCGGGTTCATGCGAATCGCGGAATTATCGCGGGAACGATTGGAGGGC
>JBIIEK010000222.1:0-4460 GCA_044237895.1 Bdellovibrionota bacterium | reverse complement strand
CCTCATAATTATGCGATTCACGGAGAGCCACGGCATGCGCACCTGGAGGGCCGGCGGCCTCGCCGGCTTGTCGCGACCCGCGACATCGATCGCCTCGCCTATTGCCCCAAGCCAGAAAACAATGTCATAGCGACGGTGAAATAGATTACCAAGCCCGCCACATCGACGATCGTAGCGACGAACGGAGCTGAGGATGTTGCCGGATCTAGGCGGCAACTCTTGAGAACAAATGGTAGCATCGCTCCAGCGGTACTTCCCAAAGTCACAACCGCAGTTAACGAGAAGAACACCGTAAAGGCGAGCGCAATCCAGTGCTCGCCGTATATCGGTGAGAACTGGGCCCAGATCACCACTCGCAACAGTCCGATCACTCCGAGAATAACCCCGAGTGATAAGCCCGTCGTTACCTCGCGTTGAAATACCTTAAACCAATCACGAAGCCGGATCTCTCCGATCGCGAGCGCTCGGATGACGAGCGTTGAGGCCTGGCTTCCCGAGTTACCGCCACTAGAAATAATGAGCGGAATAAAAAGCGTGAGCACGACCGCGCTCTGAATCGCGTGTTCATAGTTCGCCATCGCGGAGGCTGTCAGCATCTCTCCAACAAACAGCACCACGAGCCAGTGCGCGCGCTTACGAATGAGGGTCGCGACCGGGGTCTTTATGTACGGATCCTCGAGCGCTTCGCTACCTCCGAGTTTCTGAATGTCTTCAGTAACCTCTTCTTCTTGAACATCAAGGATATCATCGACCGTTACGATTCCGAGAAGAACACCATTCGAATCGACTACAGGAAGCGTTGGACGGTCGTACTTTCTAAAAAGATTCACCGCCACCTCTTGATCGCTGTGAGCGTCGAGAGCCTCAAAAGTGAAGTTCATGAGCGACGATATCTCCTCTTCAGGGGAGGCGAGAAGAACTTGCTTTATATCGATCTCATCAACGAGATTTCCGGAACCATCGACCACGTACAGGGTATCAAAGGAATCACTTGGATGTCCGTTCACGCGAATATGATCGAGAACCTCACGAATCTTCCAATCCGCGTGAATCGTCAGATAGTCGGGAGACATGAGTCGCCCGACACTCCCCTCAGGATACCCCAGGAGCGACAAGGCTACCTCGCGTTCCTCCTTTGAGAGCAGAGCCAAAAGCTGGCGAGCCGCCTCTGCTGGAATCTCTTCCAGGAGCGCCGTACGATCATCCGCCGCCATCTCGCCAAGCAGCCGTGCCGTTTGACGGTCACCAAGGCCGCTTAAGACGCTCTTCTGAATATCGACCTCTAATTGAGAGAATATCTCCGCGGCGTGATCACGCGGCAGGATTCGAAAGATGAGGACACGCTCCTCGTCCGAAAGCCCCTGAAAAATCTCCGCTATCTCAACGGCAGGAACCTCGACCAAGCGATCGCGGAGCGCGTGAAGATCGCGCTGGTCGATCAGCTTCTGTACATCGTCGATGGTGCTCATGTTTAAACAAACAACTCTAAAACTGTCCGCAGTCTATCAACGATCATGAAGTGGCCACCACCCTTTACCTCATGAAATCTGCTTCCAGCGATCCCTTGGTGAACGATTCGCGCCATTGAGATGGGAACATAGGTATCCTCATCGCCATGCCAGATGGTCGTCGGCACCTTGACCTCCGCTAAAAGAGGTCTCCAGTCAGAGACGAGGAGCTGAAATTCACTCACCGCCCCCTTGACCCCCCGTTTAAGAGATTCTTGGATGTTTCTGGCCAACACGACCCCCACCTCCGGGCGCTTCACTATTTCGATGTCGGCCTTGGGTAAAAGGCTTGCGAACCACAGCTCCGCGGCCCCTGGAATCGACCGCCACACAGTAGCCACAGCCCCGATTGAAAGCCCTCCGAGGCATTTAAAGCGGCTTCCCAGGCGCAAGAGGCCTCTATTCGCCCAGTTCATCCCCGAAAGGGCTCCATCTGCGTGAATTGGGCCAACCCCACTTACTATCGCCAGTGCCGTAACCCTATCCCCCAGGGAGCCCGCGGCAGCCACCGCCGTGGGCGTGCCTCCAGAGACCCCAAGGATGCCAAAACGCTGCACTCCCAGATGATCGGCCGCAAGGACTACGTCGTTTGCCCAGTCCTTGAATTGGCGATTCGAATACCAATCCGAACCTCCGAAACCCGGACGATCGAGCGCTATCACCGTAATGCCCATCTCGCGAGCCGCGCCGTGCGCTATAGAGGCCTCTAATCGAGACGCTGGAAACCCGTGGCTATAGAAGAGGACGTTCGTAAAGTCTCGTGCACCGAGAATCGCCAGTTGGATTCGTCGACCATCTGGATGAGAGAGAATGACCTCGTGCTCTCGGACGTCTCGATCACTCACGCTCATTACTCGTTGGCAGGAACCGCTCATATGCCATTACTCGATATTGATCCACCATTCGGTGCGTGTTGAAAAAGGATCCATTCACAGCGATAGCGTTTCGCATCACCTCACCAAACGCTCCTGGATGGTTAAAGAACGTTGGGAGAACGTGCTCCTCAAGTTGATGATACAACGCTTCTGCATCCGCGCGATCCTGGTCCATCGGCGATACGCCACCTTCATTGAAAGGGCTCTTTACAACCCAGCCAGTAACTCCTTGGATTCCACCCTCAAGCCACCATCCATCAGCGACGCTCAAGCTAGGAACTCCATTGAGCGCGCACTTCATACCACTCGTGCCGGAAGCCTCAAGCGGTGCTCGAGGTGTATTAAGCCAGATATCAACACCAGCGACCATCTGAGCGGCGAGGTGGGTTTCATAATTCGGTAGAAACGCCACACGGATCAGGTCCCCTGCCCTCCCTCCGATCTCATGAATAGCGCGAATGAGTTGTTTACCCCAATCATCCCGAGGATGAGCTTTCCCAGCGAAGAGCAAGTTAATTGGGCCGAACCGTTCAGCCATGCGTGTGAGCCGCTCAATATCATTCAGAATAAGGAGGGGGCGTTTATACTCGGTGGCGCGACGCGCGAATCCGATCAAGATACCAGAGCCTCCGAACGGCATACCGAGACGGTGCTCGACCTCTTTCAAAAACATCTCACGCGCCTCTTTGTGAGCTTGCTGTATGTCCTCAACCGGAACAAGAGCTACCTGCCTAAGCTGTTCACTCCTCTGTCTCCAACCCGGAACGAATTTGTCAAAGAGCCTCGCAAATGGGGGTGATGTCCAACGAACCGCGTGCACACCGTTCGTAATTCCGTATACCTCTGCGTCGGGGAACATCGTTCTCGTTACATCCTGGTGCTTACGCGACACCGCGTTGACGGTTCCCGAATAACGCAGCGCAAGACGAGTCATGTTCAGGTATCCATCCTGAAAGATATCCTCAACTTTCTGCTGGTGCTCGGCGCTTAATACAAACCGGATATGATCAACGGTAAACACATCGTGACCCGCTGGAACGGGCGTGTGGGTGGTAAATACCGTGCGTTGGCGTAACTCGCGAACCTTCTCCTCGTAGTCGGCACTTCCATCTTCCGGGATCTTATCAAGGAGCAAAAAGGCCGCGTGGCCCTCATTCATGTGATGGATCGTATTCACTGGGTAGCCAAGAGCGCGCAACATTCGGCTACCGCCGACTCCGAGAACTAACTCTTGCAAGAGTCGCAAGCCGCTATCGCCACCATATAAGGAATCGGTGAGCCGCTTATCTTCGGGGGTATTCTCCTCAACGTCAGTATCGAGAAATAGTATCGGAACCCCGTGACCATTGACCCCCACCTCCATCCGCTTCCAAGCCTGCACGCGAATGACGCGGCCTTGAACCGGAACATCAACGATCGGTTGGCACCGTGTAAGAAGCTGCTCAGGATTCCACTGTTCCGGGGCCTCCAGCTGTTCGCCCTGTTCGCTGATACTTTGACGAACGTACCCCTTACGATGAAGAAGGGTCACTGCAGTCATCGGCACACCGAGGTCAGCCGCAGCCCTAATAGTGTCGCCCGCTAAAACACCCAAGCCACCCGAATACGTTGGAAGAGCGGAGTCGATCGCGATCTCCATGGAGAAGTATGCAACAGGAGATACCATAGGGAGGAGCCTCACAAAAAACGGACCTCGGCCCGAATAGTCCTACCATGCTAGCAGGGAGCATAGAGTTCGGAAAATGAGGAAAACCTGCCCGAGTGAGAAAGGTCGCATGCCAAAACAGGTTTTGAAGGTGGGCGGTTGGTCGGCTATCATGATGCGATTCGCCCGATCCCGCGACATTTGTACCTGGAGGGCCGGCGGCCCGGCCGGCTTGTCGGAACCCGCGTTATCAAGCGCATGAAACATTCGGACCCGAGGGGGCGCCTCGGCTCGCCTCCGGCGAGACGGGTCGGCGCCCCCTGAATTGAATTCCACGTTACATTTGTACCTGCGGCCGGCGAGGCCGCCGGCCCTCCAAATTATCACGCAATAATTATGCGATGCACGTGGACACGCGACATTTGTACCAGC
>JBIIEK010000221.1:0-4465 GCA_044237895.1 Bdellovibrionota bacterium | reverse complement strand
GCCGTATCTGGAGACTTCATCAGCTCCTTTGCAACTTCGTATCCGCTCATATCCGGGAGGCGAATATCAAGGAGCACCGTACCAGGATGATTTTGATGGCACGCCGCGAGGGCCTCTTGACCGGTCGAAGCGGTTTCGCATTCATATCCGTTCATCGAGAGCAACATCGCCAACGTTTCAGCGCCGGCAACGTTATCATCTACTATCAATACCCGCTTGGACCTATCTTCTGGTGCCGATTCACTATGAAGATTAGCTGCCATCAGAATTCACCACCTATCGCTACGTCTTTTTCGATTTGAGGACGACTCTCTCTGATAAGCTTCTCAGTGGCTATGAGCGGGCTTATAAAATCACAACCAAAACGCTACAGAAGACCGCGCCTCGCTACCTCCTTCGGTACGATCTCTCTACGACCCCACACTGGCGTTGCCATGGGAGCGCCCCCGCAATAACTCGTTTTTCCTCAGTTTTTGACCTATTTGCATAGCCCCCCATATTTTCGGGATACTGGAGGGGGCTGACGAGCCTGCTCAACGGGCTCATCTGCAAGACAACTGAATATGGGAAGACTGGTAGGATCAAACTCAAGGTTTTTCCGTGCACAAAACAAAAAAACACAAAAAGAATGAAAACAACTGCAATAAAGGGAGCGCGGGTCAACACATTGGCGACGTTACTGTTGGCGATGACGACCTCGCTGCTTTGGGCACTGCTTGACAGACAGGGGTTTCTGAGTCGAGCAATTGGATGGAGCTCTGTGCCATTCAACATCGTACTCGGACTCGATGTCACCGTCTGGACAATGCTGCTTTTTTTAGCGCGTGCTCAGGAGTGGAAGGAGTTCTTCGGAGCCGTGGCCATCGGAGGACTAATACTGACGGTGCCACATACCCTGGTGTCATTCGTCGAGATTAATTCGTTTCTCCCTTATGCCGATTATAAAGCTAAGGTTGTAGAGGCGACCCATTGGACGATCGTTGCAGCAGCAATCCTTGCTCTCTTCAACGATTCTCTCGTTCGCCGTGAGGAACACCTTGTTCATCACGCATCGGATGAGATTAGTCAGTAATAAAAACACATTGGGGGCTGGTTTTTTTTCGGTTCTCCTTTGAACTACCAGCTCCCAACCTTTTTCCCTCAACTAATCATCCGAATTTCGTGCCTGAACCAATTCCTCCAAGAGCTCAAACTGAATAGGCTTCGCGAGATAGTGCTCAAATCCGGCATCAAACGCCCGCGTGCGCGCCACCTCATCACCCCATCCACTCACGGCGATAAGCATCGGGTTCTGGCTTACTTCGCACTCCCTGATATCTCGCGCCACCTGATACCCATCGATATCCGGCAACCCAATATCTAACAACACAATTGAGGGCAGCAGTGTGCGGTAGATCTCAAGCGCCTCGCGCCCAGTCGCCGCTACGGTGACCTGATATCCATCCATCTCAAGGAGCATCCGCATCGTCTGCGCTCCCGCGAGATTATCATCAACCAGAAGGATCCGCTTATCGTGACCCCTGGTATAATCAGCGTCAGTTTTACGTAGCGCGTTCCCGCTCATAGAAAGTTAACTCTCTTTGAAAAGTATAAGACTCGTGACCAAGAGCACGCTCCCTATAATTCGCGACAGTGATAGGGGGCGAACAGGGAATCCGAGCCAGCCGTAGTGATCAAACACAAGTGCAGCTAAAAGCTGCCCCGTTACAATCAGTGCTACCATGACAACTCCGCCAAGCTCCCGGCCAGCTACGGCGAGCGTCCCAATAAAGAACGCCCCAAAAAGCCCACCGAGCCAGGCCCAAGCCGGAGTCCCCCCAATAGAGGAAAGAGTTGGGAGCGGAATCCGACAGAGAAAGATCGCAAGTGCGAGAACAAAGAAACCAACGCAGAAATTGGTCAAAGCGGCAAGAATCCCATGTCCGAGAGATGCCCGAAGCTGCATATTCATGCCCGTTTGGATGACGGTGCCGACTCCGGCAAGAACTACTAAAAACGCGAATACCAACTGCATAACTGAGCTATATCGAACCAACACCGTAGACTACTCGGGCCAGTAGGTCCGAAAGAGCAGGTAAACGCAAGAGAAAAGCATCCGACGGAGATCATACCGCGGCCTGCATGGGACTACGACAAACGATGCAACCCGTGAATATGCGCGATCTTAAACTCCTTCTTCTCTTTATTTAAATTATGCCAAAACTCCGTTACATCCCCCATATGGGCCAGGAGTCCCGGTATAGCTTTCAGCTTAAAGCCTAGCCGTAAGCACCGCGCGCAATGCATCACGTCACAATAATCGAAGGGAAAGTCGGGAGTATAGGGATAGGCCTTCATGTAATCAGTGAAGGCGATAAAGATCGAGCCCTGAACGTGATAGTGATGTTCCGGCGTAAGATAATTCGGCCAAGGCGTGATCGTACCACCCATTCGAAACCCAGCCCTACGATCTTCCTCCGAGAGGTTCTCAACTGCGTAGCTAAGCCAGGTTTCATCGTACACATAGGTGTCGGTTGCGCAGAGGTAGACGAACCACTTTGACTCGGCGACCTCGATCGCCCTGTTTGTTGCCTGCGCCAACTGACCGATGTTCTGATTTTTGAGGTGCTTTATCGTACAGCGTCCCTCGTACGAGCGAACGATCTGTTCAATCTCGCGCTGCCGATCCGGGTCCGTGTTGTTATCAACAACGATAATCTCAATCTTGGAGAGGTCGTACAGGGTGCGGGTCATCACATGCTCAAGAACGCGAGCGAACTGTGGATTGTTCTCAAATGGAACCAGCGCTATGGAAACGTCCTTCATCGTTGTTCCGGGGATGCGTGTACAGGGGCTCCGCCGACTTTTAGCCCTTAGGCTCTACATCGGCATCGATGGCTCGAACCTTAACTGAATCCGTCTCGCGCCCTCCCCCATTTAGTACTCGCTCAAAGAGGCAACTATGTGAACACGTGGGTGATCCGGTCAGCAACTCTCAGAGCAACCGAGACGGCTACTATCGCTCGATGCAATCTTCCAATCGCCACGCCCCCCGACTAGAATACCCTCCCATGAAGCCTCCAAAAGCGATCCTCTTTGACCTCGACGGGACCCTCCTTAACACTATCGGCGACATCGCTCGCTGCGCGAACGAAACACTCTCATCGTTTGGATATCCGATACACCCTGAGCCCCTCTACATGGAGCTTGTAGGAGATGGATTGGATAACTTAGCACGAAAGATCCTCCCTGAAGGGAAGAAGTCGGACGAGGATGTACATACGTTCACCACCTACTATCGCGATATCTACACTCTTGGATGGAACAAGACCTCGCATCCATATTCAGGTGTACACGAGCTCCTCGAAGAGCTGACAAAGCGCGATATATCCCTCGCTGTTCTCTCAAATAAGCGTCACGATTTTACCAAGCTCTGCGTCCACACGTTCTTCCCCGCGATCACCTTCACCGAGATCCGAGGGGAACAGAGCGGTGTCCCAATTAAACCTCATCCCAAAGCAGCACTCCTTATTGCCGAGCAGTTACACGTTTCGCCATCAGAGTGCATCTTTGTCGGAGACTCTGAGATCGATATCGAAACCGCTAAGGCCGCCGGTATGATAAGTGTGGGCGTAGAGTGGGGTTTCAGGCCGCGATCAATCTTAGAGGATGCGCGGGCCGATTACATCATCTCCCATCCTCAAGAGCTGTTGGCAGTTCTGCAAAAATAACCGATCCCGGAGGGCCGACGCGACCCGCAACATCCAACATATCGAAACATTAGTACCCGCAGGGCCGGCGGCTCGCCGGCTTGTCGCGACCCGCAACATCGAACACATCGAAACATTAGTACCCGCAGGGCCGGCGGCTCGCCGGCTTGTCGCGACCCGCGACATCCAACATATCGAAACATTAGTACCTGGAGGGCCGGCGGCCTCGCCGGCTTGTCGCGACCCGCGACATCCAACATATCGAAACATTAGTACCCGCAGGGCCGGCGGCTCGCCGGCTTGTCGCGACCCGCAACATCCAACACATCGAAACATTAGTACCTGGAGGGCCGGCGGCCTCGCCGGCTTGTCGCGACCCGCAACATCGAACACATCGAAAGGGGCGTACGCGTCGTCACCCAAGTACGCCTTGGCTAGCCCCCGGCGAGACGGGCCGCCCTACCCATTCAACCTAAAGAAGCTCTTCAACACGGCCCCCCGATCAGTCTCAGCCGCAGAATAGGTGAGGTTTCCCGACGCGTCACAAACGTACCGAGGATCCCAGAGCCTCGCTTCATTAAACGCGTGAACCACGTAGCTGTCGTGAGCGACATCTTTCTTAAAATCCGCCGCGCCGAACTTCGGCTTCGGAAGACGACCAAAATATCGCCGTGCCCGCTTCCACGCTCTGAGCACTCGGGCCCTCTTTTTGACCGATGCCGCGGATTCGTCGGTCTCGAGAGACGTTAAGAGTCCACTCAAAAAGCTCGCCGCGC
>JBIIEK010000054.1:0-15625 GCA_044237895.1 Bdellovibrionota bacterium | reverse complement strand
CGACGACGCATATTTTGGAGATCCGAGTCCGCCTAAACGAATAGACCAAGATAGCATTAACATCGTTCTCACACATAATCTCGACGCTATCCGCGGAAATTTTCCGGCCGATATTGACCTTATCTTGTCGGGGCACACGCATTGGGGCGAGGTAAAAATATTTGATGGCGCAAGTCTCATGCGCATTTGGGGCTACTGCGACAATATCAATCGGCACACCAAGCAGTGGGACGTTTTGAGTGATCGAACTCTTTCATTCGTTCATCCCGGCCTAGCTCGATATTACGTACCTTTTAGGGGGCTTCGGCACCCACCGGGGGTAGCGATTCATTCTCTGTATGGAGCGCCGCCGTTGGCAGGAAGTTAGTAGGGGGAAAGATGCTCGATGCTCAACAGATATCCGACTCGGTTGCAAATAGAGTGTTTCATTGGATTCATCGCAACAACCTGGTCTACAACACCTGTTGGGAAGATCCTGCAGTAGATAGGGGGGCATTACAAATCTCAGAAAAGGATCGTCTACTCGTTATCAGTAGTGCGGGCTGTAACGCTCTTGATTATCTCCTTGCAGGATGTGGAGAAGTGCACGCCGTTGACATGAACTTCATCCAGAACGCGCTACTCGAGTTGAAACGTGCTGCGGCGATGACCTTGGAGTACTCTGAGTTCGAGATGTTTTTTGGTAACGGCCGACATGATCGAGCTCCCGCCGTGTATCAGAGGGCCCTTCGGCCGATGTTAAGCCAAGGCGCGCGCGCGTATTGGGATAAGTACATTTATTTCTTCAGCGGCATCGGATGGCGCGACTCGTTCTATTATCGAGGTTGTTCCGGATTCCTTGCTAAATTTCTCTTAACAAACCTGTTTAGGGTGAAGGCTCTCAAGAAGCCCCTTGAAGACCTTGTGAATGCCGAGTCTTTAACGAAGCAGTCTGAGATCTATTACGATGAGATTAAGCCGCGACTGTGGACCCGGTGGATGGAGTGGTTGATTAGCCGAGATCTGACCATGAACCTTATGGGGGTTCCTCGCGCGCAGAAAGAGCAGATGACTCAGCAGTATCCGGGCGGGGTCCCCAAGTATATTGAGGAGAGCCTTGAAACCGTTCTGACGAAACTTCGATTTAGAGATAACTACTTTTATAGAGTGTACATCGAGGGTCGTTATCCGCAGGATTGTCGACCCGAGTATGTGAAAGAGAGTAATTTTGATCGACTTAGGCAGCGGATATGCGATCTTCACATTCACACCGGCACGGTCGCCAGCACTCTCGAGGAGACTGACCTTCAATTCTCCAGGTTTGTGCTGCTAGACCATATGGATTGGATGAGTGTTCATAAACCTCAGGAGCTTGCTCGTGAGTGGAACGCCATACTCCTTCGGGCCACGTCTAAAGCGCGAGCCATTTATCGTAGCGCAGCCCTGAACGTAACGTATCTGGATGATCTGAGAGTCAACTTCCTAGGTTCTCGTCATAACTTAGGAGATCTCCTCGCGCAGCAGTGTGATCTTGCGAATTCTCTTCATCCTTCGGATCGGGTGCACACCTACGCCAGTTTCTACATAGCGGATTTGCCGGAACAATGAACGCACGCGCTTTACTCGAAGAATTTAAGACAATAATGCAGCTCACTCTCCCAAAACGATACAGTGATAGTCAGAGTGATAGGCTTGATGCGTTCTATGCGAAGCAGAGTTTATCTTATGATCTCTTTAGAGACCGGCTCCTGCATGGTCGTGAGCAGTTGATGCGGGCCATCCCCATACCTATGGAGGGAAGTCTCGTTGACATGGGGGGAGGTACTGGGCGGAATGTAGAGTGGCTGGGGGAGCGCTTGGGGTCTGTCTCTTCCGTGACCATCGTGGATCTCTGTGGATCCCTACTGGGAATCGCGGACCAACGTATTAAAAAAAACGGGTGGCAGAACGTTAAGACACGACTCGCTGATGTGACAACCTACGCCCCGGCGGAAGGCCTTGTTGACGCCGTGATTTTCTCGTACTCGCTGACCATGATACCGAATTGGTTCGATGCGGTGGATAATGCCTACGCCTTGCTAAAGCCAGGTGGCCATATTGGCGTCATTGATTTTTATGTATCTGATAAATGGCCCAATGAAGGGATGGTGCGGCATTCCGGATTTTACAGGAATTTCTGGCCTGCGTGGTTTGGTTACAGTAACGTCTTTCTCAACCCGGACCATCTAACGTACCTGGCCCGTCTCTTTGAGATGGTACGGCTCGATGAACGGAAGGGTAAGGTGCCGTATCTACCCGGCATGAAAGCTCCGTACTATCTGTTTGTCGGAAGAAAGCCTCTCTCGGTCTAAAGAGAAAGTGTAGGTACCCGCCTTGCTGTCAGATCCGGTCGGCTCTCGTAAAAATTACTTTGTAAAAAGGGATCGCCTAGCCGCCTCGAGAATCTTAGAACTTCCCAGCAGCTTCATACACACGAGGTGGGGGTACCCGAAGATTCCACACGATGCCAAACCATGAAAGCACCGTAAGGATATAGTGGGAGATATCTATCTCCCACCAGTAGAAACCTTGGCGCTCAGAGCCAGGATAGTAGTGGTGGTTGTTGTGCCACCCCTCTCCGAGCGTAATAAGGGCTAGAAATAAATTGTTCCTACTGTGGTCGCTCGACGGGAACCGTCGCTTACCAATCAGGTGAGTGAACGAGTTAATGCAAAACGTGCCATGGTACAGAAGAACAGTGCTGATAAAGAATCCCCACGTAAGCATCTGTAGACCGTTAGTTCCGAGAGCCGGAAACGCGTGCTCTAAGTATTCGCCAAGGAAGAACGTTCCCACTGCAAGCAGGATCGCTGGGACAACGTTGTACTTCTCAAGCCAACGAAGCTCAGGGAACCGTAGAAGGTCTCTCACCGACTCAAGGCGGGGTTCAACGAATTGCGAGCTTAATACCCATCCGATGTGGGCGAAGTAGATTCCGTGCACGATTGGTGAGTGAATGTCCTCTTCCGTATCGGAGTGCCGGTGATGATGGCGGTGGTGAGATGCCCACCAGATTGGACCCTTTTGGGCTGCGGTCGTTCCAAGCACAGCGAAGAGGAATTGAACGAGGCGGCTGGTATCGTAGGACCGATGAGAGAAATATCTGTGATAGATGCCTGTGATGGCGAACATCCGAACAACGTAGAGGAAGAGGCAGACACCAAAGGCTACCCAGCTTACTCCGACCCATAACGCTAATAGGCAGGCGAGGTGAACGGACCAGAAGACGCCCTGCTTAACGATATTTATCCACTCAAATTGTTCGTCAGTTGCTACTGCATCGCCGTGGTACATAACCGTAGAGTCCTCTTTCAAAATTCGTGCAATGGATCGTTACATGATGGGTGAACTTGAACAAGTCTTGGGGGCTGAAGAGTGTAGTATTTAGGTATTTTATGCCTCGAGTTGGTTGTTTCTGTTCAAATTAAGAGCAGCTTCGCAACAGCTCGCAATTCTAAAACTTGGTTTAGTGGCGGCGCCCACCCATAGAGTGGCCGCGTCTGGTGCGTAGGTCCAGGGCGTTATTCTATTCGACCTCGGCCTGCCAGTACCATGATCTTCCATGGAGATTTAGTGCATACGTGGGCCATGCCGAAGCCTGAGCCGTGACGTTTTCGGAGGAATCACCGGGATGCCGAACGCCAGAACTTGTGGTACCTCAACTATACAGGATTTGACCTAATGGAACGACAGCGCCGCACGATTGTATTTCTCAGTATTAGTTTGTTGGCGACCGCCATGTATGTGGTCAGCCTCCTCTCGTGCATTAGTTCGGACAGCGCAGGGCAGACCTGCTTCGCCTGGGGCGCTCCGTTTATTAAGTCGCTAGTCCCTTATTCTCGATGGATAGATCTGCGCGAGACCTATAGCTATGAATTTACGTGGATTGGCGGGCTCGTCACGGCCCTGGCTCTTATCGCACTTGTTCGTCGCAGATATTCTCTGAGCATCTTTTGGGTGATCGCACCGATCGCCTTCGCCGCTGAATGGGCGGCGCTCATGTCCAAGGAGGGGCTCGCGCTTGTACTGCACGGAGTCGCGATCACCGTCATTACGACCTTTTGGATCTTAGCTCGCAGGCTGCGTGAGGATGTCCCAGAGGACAATAAACCCGTTGCGATGTGGGAGACCCTCGCGTTTCTGGCGCTCTTTGTACCATTTATGTTTATGCGCTTTTACGCGCTCAATCGCATTCCCTCTGGTTGGGATACAGAGACCTGTTTCTTTCGGTTTATGACTGAGACCTGGGATGGGGTGTGGCGCCACGAGGTGGGGCTCTTCCCTTCTACGACGTACGGTACCATTTGGTTGGCACTGAACCATCTGCTCGGAAATTTCGACGAGCCGGTAACCTATTACGTACAGCAGCGATATCTTGGCGTCGCGATATCAGTAGTAAAGCTTGTTGTATTTTTCTTTTTTGTGCGCGGTTGTTTTGGCCGCTTTGCGGCGTATTTCGCCTCTGCACTGCTTGCGTTTGGGCCACCAGAGGATTGGTGGGCGAGGCAGATCGGCTATCACCACCTTCCAGGACTTGTGGTCACGGCAGTGATGTGGGCAACGATCTCCGCCTTGCGGAATCCCTCTTGGATCAATTTCCTTCTGATCTCCCTCTTCACCGCGTGCTGCCGCTTCATATACCCCTCGGGTATGTTCATGGCCTTCGCGCCTCTTTCGTTCTTTCTCGTGCTTATGGTGTTTCAGTGGCCGCAATGGCGAGCACATACATGGAAGATCGCTTCTCTTGCCATCGGAGTTCTGTTTTGGTTTGGGTGGACGTCCTTAATTAACGGCCTGTTTTTGGGTGAGTGGGTGTTAAAACCTGCATTCAACGTGCCGTCGAACTATGTCTTGCCGACCACGATCTGGGAAAAAATTTACCGTATTGTGGTTGAGAACGGATCGGAATTTATAACGGGCGTATTACTACACCAGGTTCACGCCGCTCATTGGACATTCGCGTTGACCCCCATCCCCGGTCGGTCGGTAACTTCAGCGGCGATCATCTTAACTATCCTGGGAATCGGTCGATACCTTGCGAGACCGCGCGACCCTCTGGGTCTATTTCTCTTGGTATCTCTGTTTTGGTCGGCGGTGCCATCACTGGCGACATCCGTGGCGGATAGGAGGTTGGCAGCCACCTTCCTTGTTATGATCATCATCGCGGGTCGAGAAGGCGCATTCCTCATCGGCCTTCTGTCTCGCACGGTCGGGCGGCACCTCTCCGCTGTTCTAGCCCTTGTCCTTCCGGTCTTGGTTGGAGGAGGGTTGGCTTGGATCGGCGCCGTGCGATTCTTTACTATGGCGCCCGGGTTGCCCCGACAAGTTGGCGTGGGGCAGGTGTTTCGTCAGGAGGTAAAGGACGAAACCTTGATCGTTGATCTTGTGGGACAGCTTCAATGTGATTGGTTTTATTCACTCTATCGAGATTTAAAGGCGCAGAGCTGTAAAACCGGATTCGTTAGCTCGCAGTATCAAAATGGAATCTCTGTTGATTCCCTCATTCAATCTCCACGAATTGATACCCTTAATTGGACGTATGCTCGCTCTGAGTTGGCACGGTGTGTTGAGTGGCCTTCCAAACGGTGGTCTCGGGTAACGTACGTCATGACAGAAGATCCGAGAATCGATAGTTGGTTGGTTAAGCTTAAGGCGCGGTTCCCGAACGGAACCACTGAGGTGAAGGTCGTTGATCTGCTAGCTCACCATACCGAGAAGGTCACCATATTTCGGGCGGAGAACCTGGCGGCCGCACAGGCGGAGCTTCCTCAATAAAAAGGCCTCTCCTTAAAGTGGGTGAAAAAGTATCAGATGGCGAATCTGCGAGAGCAGCGCGAGTACGAGGGGAGCCAAGAGTCGCTGAGACGAGTCCGCCTCGATACGCCGAGCGCTCGTTGCACGACATTCGATACTATTGCCGAGTGGATCGAATCACCGCCCCGGTGTAACGCATTCCCAGGGTATCCCTAGGCCGCCCTCACCATCTCCAGGCGTCGGGCCCGCATCCAGAGGCTCTCAAGATCGTAGACCTCTCGCACAGGCTCATAGAAAACGTGAACGACTACCTCTCCGCAGTCTATCAACACCCACTGACCCTCTTCGTAGCCCTCTACCGAGAGTGGGCGCACTCCTGCGCGAGCGAGCTCCTCAATAACTCTATTGGTGATTCCTTGAACCTGTCTGTCTGAGCGACCGCTCGCGACTATGAAGAAGTCCGCGAAGTCAGATATCGAAGCGACATCAAGAACTACGATGTCCTTTCCTTTAACGTCCTCGCACGCCTGAACTATGTCCTGTGCTACAGCCATTGTCTTGGCGCTGCTCGATCCAACCAAAGCGAGGTTTTCTTTCATAGTGTAGTGGGTCCTCCATTAGACAAAAGTGAAAAGGCTACAAGCGACCGAAAACGGCTGCGATCGTTTGTACCGGAAGAAATATTTGAGAAGTGGTGAATCGGGCGCAGCAGATTCCCTGAGGGGCTGAATAGGATGATTGTGTGATGAGCTGTTGGGACCGTGGGGCCTCCTTAAACTGTCTACACCTTTAGTATATCAGGCCATTATTCACTTCACCAAGTACTATTTTTTTAGACCGGATCAAGAATGCCAATAGTATGGGTTGGTTAGCGTTAGCGCCTTCAGAGGAATTCGTAGGGCCCTCGCGGTAGACGAGTGGTTGCAAGGAGCCGACCAAGGGGTTCGACGTTCGCCCCCCTCCCTAGGCGTAGCGCTCTAACGGCCCCCAGCGCTTCTCGCTACGATTTCCTATGGCACAACGGCTCCTATATCGGGGAGTATTGAGGCTGTTGTAATGCGCCCCGGTTTAATCGTGATGAAAAAGTTACTGCAAAACTTCCTCATAGCCTCCCTCTCCGTCTTCGTATCGTTGGTTGCGTGTGAGATCGTAGCCCGACAGATCCTCCCCGCTCCCATGCAAGTGAAGGTGACATCCTCCACGCTTGTGCCCGGTCAGGAGGCTCCAATGACGTTTGAGAGTAATGACGGAAACATCAATAACGTGATCAGGTGGGGTGGCAAACACGGCGTGCGACTATTTCCCAATCGCACAGGAAATATCCATAATCATACGCTCAGTAAGCAGGATGTAGTTATTCGTACGAATTCGATAGGCTTGCGTGGCCCTGAGCTTGGCCCAAAACAACCGGATGAATATCGAATACTTCTGATAGGCGATTCAATAATCTTCTGCGATTACGTTGATGAGACGATTTCGATCTCTTCCCTACTTGAACAGAAGTTAAAGGCTGATGGCGTCGCGAATGTGAAAGTTCTGAATGCCGGGCTGCCCGGTGCTAACACCGCCGGAGAGTATCACCACTACCAAGAGATTGCCGCTCTCGCTCAAGCTGACCTGGTTGTTCTTGCGATGTACCTCAATGACTCTCAAGAGCCCCAAGCATTCTATGCAAAGCAGCTGCGCTTTCCATTCTCTCAGAGCCGCTTCCTAACCTGGTTGGTGCAGCGGTTGCAGCTGATCGATTCCGAGGTGCTCTTTGGAAGCGTTAGGCTTCCTGGTGTTGAAGAAAATTGGAGAGAGAAGTTTAGGGATGGCCGCAAGCTCGCCAGTGGCAACTCTCAAAGCACTCGAGAAGGCTTTGATTTTGAGATCTACAATGCTCATAAGGATTTCGGACTGGCATGGAATCCCACCTCTTGGGCGCAGATCTCAAAGATATCCACAGCGTTCTCAGAGGTAGTAAAACAAAACAATTCCAAGTTTGCGGCGTTCATCTTTCCCGTAGCGATGCAGGTGTACGCCAACGCCGATATTTTAAGTACCTACCCGCAACAAGAGTTCGCAAACATATTTGCGAAGCTTCAGGTGCCTCACATGGACCTCTTGCCGACCTTGCGATCGTACTCTTCAACGATGACGAAAGAGCAGATGTTCTACGATCACTGCCATTATCGCGATGCGGGCAATCGGCTTGTTGCCGATGCTGTCGCCGAGTGGTTGATCAAAGATTCGCTCGTGCCGCGGGCCAGTCAAGTTCACTAGAGGTGCTTTCGAAAACACTCCAAGGGCGAAGGTCCCCATTTTAGGATGGGTTGACTAATTTTATATGGGTACAAAAGAAGGGGAAGAATTGGAGCCGCCCGACCTCTAAAGAGGTCGAGACTGTGGCTGAGTCAAAACTGAGAGGGGCGAGAGGGGCGAGAGGGGCGGAGCCCTTTGGCGAGAACGCCGAGTGGGCAAACCCTTTGGCGAGAACGCCGAGTGGGCAAACCCTTTGGCGAGAACGCCGAGTGGGCAAAGTGGAGCCGCCCATGGGAGTCGAACCCACGACCCCATCATTACGAATGATGTGCTCTACCAACTGAGCTAGGGCGGCGTCGTTTTCGGACCGTTCTCTACTATAGACGCTGGAGCGTCACCGATCGATCCGCAAAAAGTGACCGTTGCAGGTCCCTCTAGAGGTTTTATACCGAGTATTAAACGTGTTTTCAATTAGCCGTTTGTCGCTTTTGGATGGGGTGCTATGCCCAAAATGAGGGAGTACAGGCGGCACATGAGGAAGATGACAACATAGGGGGCGGCTATCTCTAGAATAATGTCTCCATCGAGGAAGCACCGTGTTGCGCAGGTTATTACCGATGCGAAGGCGATGATCTGAGACCATGCCAGCTGCCTCAGGTGGAGTAGCTTGTCTGTGGCTGGACGAGTCGAGGGGATTGTTATCGCATAGCGGAAGGCCCCAACAATGAGTGTGGGATCATCGTCGAGGCCGCGGCCTTTGAGCACGAAATGCGAGCCTTTGAAAAAGTGACGAGTTTTAAGGATGAGCCGATATTCAAACGGCACCTGTTCAAGGAATCCCTGCCAGAGCGTTACTCGAATTTTGTATCGTCCGATATCACCGGTTACCCGAATCTCGGAGATGTGTCGCAGCGATATGCTACCGAACTCAAGGATATGTAGGGAACTCGGCGATACTATGGCGATAGGCCGATGGAGGAGGAATAAGGTGCTATTTCTAAGGATTCCGGAGACGCCCCGGCTCGCAAGAAAGATAGCGGCCATGAGATGGAAGGGTGGGGTCGCCTCGATGTAGGAGTAGCTGAGGTATGCAAAGCCGAGGGCGATCCCTCCCTTGAGGATGCGGAGGATCGCAAAGGTGCCGGTCTGATAGAATCGTTTCGGTAACATTATGCGATCTGCTCTGAAAGAGTTCGCAAAAAGAGGTTGGCTCTCTTCTTCATCATGGTCGTCTGGGACGCGCGCATCCCTACGGGTTTGGGAGCTCGTTGGTGTCGAAGATGGTCGTGTGTTTGTTGAGGAGCGCTCCAACGCTTCTAGGTTGGAACCTGCAGGCATTTTTTTAAAGATCGTGCGGAGATGACTTACCGCCTCGTTGATCTTACGAGTGTTATCCTCTGCCTTAAGCTTGAGCTTTTGGTCGGATTGAAAGCGATCCGGGTGCCAGACCCTAACCAGGTCTTTGTAGGCCTGATTGGCGTCCTCAAGGGTCGCTCGTGGCGAGAGTCCCAAAACTCGTAAGCTCTCAGCAGTGTTGGTCATACTACTCTGGTATTGCTCAGTAATCGTCGGATGTTACCTGAAGGACGGTCGTTTTTCTAAGGTTTGTAGGACCTGGCCATGATGTGGTGTTTGTCCTACATGGAAAGCTACGCTGGTGTTCTTATCCCTCACATGGTACCCTTTTGTTATCTTAACGCGATACGTAAGGGCATTTTGTGGGAAATGAAATACTTTCAAAGCTAAGGCTTAGCTATGCAGAGGCGGTTCTCAGCGGGAGTTCCGAAGAGGCCTCTCGTGTCATCGACCAAGGGCTCGCGGGCGGTGTCATTCCATCGAAGATCTACCTTGAGGTCTTGATGCCGATTCAGATCGAGCTCGGGGCCAAATGGCATCGAGGGGAGATCTCAATACCGCAGGAGCATATCGCCACGCAGATTACGCTCCGACAGATGGCACGGCTCAAATCGCTCTTGAAGACGCGTCTTCGATTAGGTCTCAAGGCGGTTGTAAGTTCAGTCGAGGGAGATCAGCACTTCATCGGGGCGCAGGCGGTAGCAGACTTCCTCTCCGTCGATGGATGGGAGGTTGATTTCCTCGGTGCGGATGTTCCCACCGACCACTTAGTTCCCTACACAAAGGCGCGTCAAGCGGACCTCGTGTGTGTCTCCGTCTCGCTCACGCCCTTGATTCCTGTCGCTGAGAAATTGATTCGAGAGTTAAAGAAGATCAATCCCGCTCCCAAGATACTCCTTGGTGGCGCGGCGTTTGTTTTGAATCCTGCTCTCGCTGAAGGTTTAGGTGCTGATGCGTACACACCCGATCCCCAGCAAGCTGTGATCACCGCTCGACAGGTGTGTGGGATCATGAACGCTGAAAATCAGCTAGGGGTTTTCCTGCGCAAGCTCGGGCATTCAGTGCATGAGTACCGAAAGGTCCGCGGATTTAGTCAGCAAGAGCTAGCGACGACCTCAGACCTCGATCGCGCCTATATCAGTGCAGTCGAGCACGGAAAACAAAACATCAGCATCGGAGCTATCTCAAAGCTCGCCAAGGCTCTCGACGTCTCAATCGAAGAGTTGTTGATAGGAGCGGAGTATTAGACAGGTCTCAGTAAATCAGCGGTTTTGAGACAGCGGCGTTAATTTTACGACATCTTTGACCTCGAATATTTCACAAGACCCCGTTGTAGGAGTATGGTCGCAGCTACTTCTACGTAACTTTGCTAACGTCATGTGGGGCTCTCATGATTACACCTAAACGTTTCATCTCGCTCGGCCGCTGGGAAGGGACCTCCCTCCTTCTCCTCATGGGAGTGGCGATGCCGCTCAAGTATATGTTCGATTCTCCTGGGGCTGTGCGCGTTGTTGGTATGGCGCACGGCATACTGTTTCTTGCCTACTGCGCGGCGGCCATTATCCTTGCTGGGAAAGAACGATGGGGGGCGTCAAAGCTGGCGCGCTGCTTGATAGCCTCGTGCCTCCCCTTTGGTACGTTCGTGTTTGAGCGCGAGTTGCGAAACCGTACTCACACCACGCCTTGAGGCTCATGCGGAGGGCTTTGTGCCGATTACGGCAGCTGTGTGTGGAGCAGGGTGCCCCTCAACCGTTTTGCTAGGATCGCTGGAATCCAGGAAGTCGGCGAGGCTCTCGTAGGGCGAAAGCGGTGTGCGGCGTTGCTCTGACGTTGTGAGTGGTCCAAATGCATGAAGTTGGACTCCCTTAAATCCAACTTCGTTAAAGAGCCTCTCCATTGAGGATGGGCTCGGCATAATCCATGCGTTTCGCATCTTGGCATACCGATCAGGAGCGATGATTGTGAGCGGCTCTGGTTGATCGACGACAAGGCTTTCGAGAACAACCGTCCCTCCGGGACGGACCGAATCATAGAGTTGTTTTACTGCGGCGAGGTGGTCCCGTTGGTGATAGAGCACTCCCATGCAGAGGACTAGATCGAAGAACTGCGGAAAGGCGGTCAGTGAGGAGAGCCCCATCGGCAGGAACGCGGTATTTGGAATACCCAATACCTTGTGAAGTAATGCGAATTGTAACCAGCAACGCTCAATCGGATCGAACCCCACAGCGATTTCAGGTTTAAGTTGTGAGAGCTTGAAGAGGAAGTATCCGTTACTACAGCCGACATCGGCGATGCGCATACCCTCACGCTTTGGAAGAAGCGCAGAGATGCGGGACCATTTCATGAATGATTGCCACTCTGAATCGACGAAGTATGAACCGAGCCGGTAGGGGCCGGTGCGCCACGGCAGAAGGGTGGTGCAGAGATGGTCGAGATTAGGAAGGTGACACGAGGGCGTCTGAATGGCATCTCCAGAAGTGTCCGCGGCTCTTTGTGGGGTATACGACCCAATCGAGCGTTGTAGCTCCTTTCGGAGGTCGTTCCAGTGGCGTGAGCCTCGGAGTAAGCGCCAAGCTCTCTTTGTTTCCTGAATGACGCTTGCGAGATCGCACTCCCCCCTGTAAGGATTGAGGGGCTGTATAGTTGACAAGAGAAGTGGAAGGGGCGTCACACAGATCAGGTACCACGGAGCCCCGGCCTAATCCAGTACGTGACGAATTCTAAACAGTTGGCTTACAGGAAATCTCTACATGAGCGATCGTATGGGAACATTTACCGAAACAACAGCAAGCGTAACTGTCTCCGTTGAGCCCTTTCCTATTCTTGAGGAATCACGACCCGACGACGGGGTGTTCGTATTCGCCTATTCGGTGCGGATCGAGAATAATTCAAGCGAAACTATTCAGTTGATAGAGCGACATTGGCTCATTGAATCCGCTGGTGAGCAGACGGGAGAGGTCTCAGGACCCGGAGTTGTCGGGGTCCAACCAACGCTCTCTCCGGGCGAGCAGTTTGAGTACACCAGCAGCACGGTTATTAAGGACCCGGTGGGCTCAATGCGGGGTTCCTACATCTTCAAACGGAAGAGCGGAGGGTTTTTTACCGCGCAAATTCCGCGCTTTAAGCTCCTCTATCCGTCCTGTTTAAACTAAGTAGTCCACCCAAATCCGGAGAATCCGGTTACGGGGCACTTAAAGGCTAAAGCCTTTCGCAAAAAGATCCGACGTCTAAGGCGACTGGGGTGAGGATACCGCCCATAATAGGTATACGAGTTTTGCGTATTGGAGCTCTGAAGGGATCGTCCTTCGCGGGCTTGGAGACGCTGTGACGCAATGTCTCGTACCTTGAAGGTAACCATCAGAGTTCAGCGGCCCTTGGCCCTTGAATCGGTGCGGTGAGGTTGAGGCAAAAGTCGATAGAGGCAGGATATGGTAGTAAGCAGGATTGTCCCTCGGGTCTCAATTGTTGTGCTGACCACGTTCTTTGTGTTGGGTATATCGCTTGCACAAGCAGCAGACCCCTGCCTCCTCGGTCCGGAAGGTGGTGTTTGTCCCTCGTGTAAGACCGACCCACCTGTAAAGTGCGACTCTTGTTGCCCAACTACACCGAAGACGGATTACACATGCGAGAATAGCGCTGTAAAGGCGTACGTTGCCGGAAATCTCTCGCAGTGTGTCAGTTGCGATGCGATCCTACATGCGGCTGAAAAATGTATGCCAGCCGACAAATGTTCGAAAACAGGCTGCCCTCCGGGGCAAGACCTGATCAACCCAGACTCAAAAAATTGCTACTGCCAAAAGCATGATGAGTTCTGCAAGGATATTGGCGATGTCACGGCGCTATCAGTCCGGACGTTTCACCCGTCTTGGGTGCCTGCAGACCAATCCATGGATGCATTTACACAGGATGCTGAGAGAACGAAGGCCCTCACCACAGAGCAAGCTCTGAACGGGGTCTCGCCGTGCATGAATCAGGTTCGTGAGAACTGTGCTAAAAAATTCGTCGGGACTGCTGGCTTCGGTTTTTCCTCGTATCGTCAATTGTTGAGTATCGACGGGCAGAGGGTTACCGCTCTCGACCCACAAGATAGTAAAAACTTTAGTACTTGGCTTGCCGGTCAGAGGGCCAAGGGTGTTAAGACAGACGCAGAAGAGCTTTGGCGAGCGTTCATCGCCCCCCCGCTCACGTATTTGGATAGCTGCATCAATGCGTCCTTGACACTGGGCCAAACGGGCGCAACCCAAACACAGTATGAGGTCGATGGTAAGTGGTTGGCGGACAAACCGAGGAGGGGCGCATTTGTTATACGAGATAGCACCACCGTTTATCTGCAAAGTGATTGTCGTCCAGTAGAGAAGTGGAAGCAGGAAATTATCAAAACGTGTGATGTTCCGATAACCGCTTACTTTAATGCGTACTCTTCTCCTGTGTCCTTGTTGTGGGGCGAAGACACGAAGATTAAAGATATCTTCTCTCGATCGAAGTTCCCTCTAAATCCAAAAGAGGCAGGTAAATGGTTCGTGTGGAAAGCTTCCGGAAAAACTCCCCTGGTTGTATGGGACCCTGAAGGAACGGGCGCCATTGTAGCTGCGAAGCAGCTCTTTGGAAATCACACCTTTGATAAGGAGTGGAAGAATGGATATGAGCCGCTCGGATCCCTAGATAAAGACCATAATGATTGGCTGGAAGGGGAGGAGCTTAAGGGGATCGCGTTGTGGTTTGATTTCAATCAGGATGGGATCTCGGATACTGGAGAGGTGAAAAAACCCTCGGATGTAGGAGTGTTCGCCATCGGAACGAAGAGCTCGCAGGATGATTTAAAGAACGGAAACATCTTCGCTGACAAGGGCTACAAACGAAAAGTTGGCGACAAGGTAATAGAAGGCCGGTCGGTCGACTGGTTTAGTGCAAGTGTGGAGGGCCGATTTGGAATGGAAGCGCTGTATGGTGGTTCCTCCGAGGGCAATGACGCCGGTTCTGCTCAGAATGCAAGAAAAGCGATAAATCCTTCAAAAGATGTCGCCGGGATTTGGGATTGGCGGATGGTGGACTTCTCTAAGCAGGAGTTGCCGGAAAACATGCCGAGAGGATCGTTTACCCTATTAGTGGACGACAATGGCGTTTCAGGAACCTCGTACGTGATGCAGGAAACCGCTCCGAACAAGAGCGGCATCGGTGAGCAGCTCATAGCGAGTCAGATCACAGGCTCGTTATCGAATGTGGCCGGCAAGAATCCAGGGGTGATCTTTACGACTGTGACTCCCAATGGCGGAAAGGTAGAGAGCAAGGCCGTTCTCTCCGACGATGGCCGTCTTATGTACGGCGAGACCACTGAGGAATCTGGACCGAACCGAGATCCGATCCGGTATGGATGGGTGGCTCAGAGATTCTCTGGCTATTAATAAGTCCAGAGTGGTCGAATCCGTTAGCTCTTGATCAAGATCGCCTGTCCGAGGTCAAGCAGGGTGCCGTGAAGGACGGTATGCTCGTCTTCCTCGCCTATTACCACCACGTTTGCCTCGGGTGAAATTGAGGAGCTCAGTTTACTGAGCGCGGCGTGCGCTGCTACGAGGGCATGCGCGGCCGAGAGGGGGCCGCCTTTAAGCATTCCAGCGACTAAGGGCTGAGCCAAAAAATTTGTCGCAAGCTCCGAGAGCTGTGTGCTCCCGGCAAAGTGCAGATGGCCCTTCACGTAATGAGGTTCGAAGCCACGAGCGAGCTCCCATAACACGATCGAGGATGAGCGATCAGATGCTATGTCGTCAGGATGGCGCCTCTCTCCCGTGAGGACGATGGCGACTCGAACATCAAATGAATCTGACTTGAATCGGTCCCGATACTTCGCATGGACGGCGAGACCGATCTCTTTCATATGCGAAGTAAGGGCGTCCCAGGAAGTTGCTCCGGAGAGCGTTTTTCCGAGCTCGGAGAGCATATCAATCCCCGGCTGTAGGGTGCCAGCGTGTGCCGCATAGACGCCCGCTCCGACATGAACGAGCTTTGGAGCGGTGAGGGGATACGTAGTCTCCGTTTCGGTATGAGTTTTTGTGCCAAGCGAATCGGCGAGAAGTACAAGATATCCGGGCTCTTGATGAATGAGAAACGTAGACATAGACGGAGCCTAAGATCGTTACAGAAGGGAATCAAGCTCCGCCGGCCACAGGTACAAATGTTACGTGGAATTCCATTGGAGGGCCGGCGGCCCCGCCGGCCGCAGGTACGAATGTTGACTGGGATTCAATTGGAGGGCCAC
>JBIIEK010000220.1:0-4476 GCA_044237895.1 Bdellovibrionota bacterium | reverse complement strand
TACGATATCGAACGGTGAGTTTTAGAGCAGCCTCGTTACCGTCTTTTGCCCGGGTGTATACATCCTCATCCTGAACGAGCTGTCCAGAAACGCCACCATCACCCATTCCCCTTCCCCAACTTAAATACTGAGGCGAGGTATCGAAGCGGTAGATCTTCTCCCACGGGAGTACCACCACAGTTTGAAGGGGATGCGCGACGCTCTCAGCAGAACCGACGCCTCCTCCCAGAAACGGCGGCAGCGTTCTAAACTTCACGCCGTACTCAGTGGTGCCCATATGCTGCAGTCCAGTGTCACAGCCAGAGAGAATACCAGCGACCGCTACAAGGATAGTGGTGGCGAACGATTTAACGCGCATTTTGAGCCTCCGCGTTCTCTGCTGTTGTATTCTTAGTTGTGCCGGCCAATTTTTTCACCCATGCGTCGAAGTCATAGGGATCCACGTTCGTAACCACGCCTCCCTTCAACGACGCGAGTAGCTGCGCGAGCTGCAAAGCTACGTACACATCCGCCCCTACCTTTGACAGAACATCGCTGCGCATTTTATCGACCGTCGCTCGGGCCTCGGCAACAGAGAGATCCCCTTGAGCATACTTCTCACGTCGATAGAGATCTCCCTCGGATCGAATCGTCTCCACCATGCCAAGACCTTGTCTCTCAAGATTCTTAATCCTCACGTCACCTTCGGATGCGACCTTGTTTACATCACGTTGCGCTTCCGCAAATTCGCCGCCAACCTTATTGTAAGCAGACTCAAGCTCTTGAAGGTTCTTCTTGAAGATCGCCTGGTCAATCTCCTCACGGTAGCGATAGCGTCGTAACAGAACGCTCTGCACCTGCACACCGAGCGGCGCGAGGATATTTTGCAGCTCACGCTCAGCTATTCCCACACGAGCCTCTCGCGCGAGCGGATCATAAAACTCTACCGTCGAAAGCGCACTCAGCGAACGCTTAAGTTCATTTTCCGCGACCTGAGATATGTATTTATTCCACTGAGTATCGGTCGCTCCCACGTTCTGAATAAGATCTGAGGGGCCTCCATGATCGAGGCCATCATCGCGCCCTGCTCGTGGATAGAAGCGATAAATTACCGCGGCGTCGACATCGACCGTCGTTCCGTCGATGGTTGGAATATCAAGGGAATCGAAGGGAGAGGCAGCGCCCTCATCTCGATTCGAGAAGTCGATAATGCGGAGGGTTTGGGGAACTTGATAGATAGTCGAGTATCCAGGTATGGCCCATTGAAGGCCCGGCGCGAGACTTTTTGTACCGAGCCCCTGGCCCGGACCGAATGCGATCTTTCGCACCCCCACCGCCCCTACTGGAACGATCGTCCCAAAAAAGAACGCGACACCCGCAAGCACCGCGCTCATCATGACAACAAGGAAGAGGAAAGATCCGAGGAACCTGCCACTCTCCCGATCCCCATGGAAGGAGGGGCGGGCGGGGCGTATATTGTGTTGTTGATAGACCATGCGAGCGTCTTACCTTAGGACTGAACTGACGGCGCTTATGCAGCGCAGTCATCACAGCCCTTTGACTACCATGCGATAGATAAGGTGGCAAATTAGGAAATTGATCTTATTAGTTTTTCGGGGTTTCAGCCGGGGAAAAGTATCCGCAAACATCCGCCCCGGCAGACACCAGGCTGTCCCGCCTTAGGCTTGCCATAGGCGCACGGCCGCGCTGATTCTCATAAACTCTACGAAACGCCCATAAATTTCAAGAAACGATTGTCGGCGGCCGGCTGCGGAACCCGCGAACATCGCGGCCCACTCATTTAGAAGGCGCTCGAAAGCTTTTGGGGCAGCAATACGTAGGGCTGTGGATCTCGCGGCCTTCCGTTCACCCGAACTTCATAGTGAAGGTGAGGACCAGTGGATCGACCGGTGTTGCCGGAAAGCGCGATCCTATCTCCGCGGCCAACCATCTGTCCCTTTTTCACCAGGGGCTTTGAAAGATGGGCGTATCGAGTAGTGATTCCTGGCGCGTGAAGAACATCGACCACCCATCCGTACGCTCCATCGTACTCAACGTTAAAAACCTCCCCATCTCCCGTCACCAGGACGTCACCACCCCGGTCAAGCGAGATGTCTAGACCTTCATGCATGTGACTACCGTGAGCAGTTGGAGAGCGCCGATAACCGAATCCTGAGGTGATCTCGCCCTCCACGGGATAGCCCAAGGGAAGCGCTCGCAGACTCTGCGCGAGTCGATCCGCCTTCCTGACAAGCGCACGACGGGAGCGAGTCCACTCGACATCGTGAGGGCTCTCCGACGGATTGAAGACACCCGGACTGCCAGAGAAAATCGAGCGAGAGAGTGAGATGTTCTCCTTCTGCGCGGTGACCTCAGAATCCCTCTTTGAACCCCTTCGTTTGGCAGACTTTGAGGGCTTGCCGTTTGGGTTCTTTATAGTCGGACTCTCTAGGATAGCAGCCAAGGCATCCCGACCGCTCACACTTTTTCGAGCAGATGCCGGAGCGGGCCCGCGCTCAAGATCGAGTTCAGTGGATGACTCAATGATCCCTTGAAGCTCTTCAAGCTGAGTAAGCACCTTCGTCTCAAACTCTCCCGCAAAGGCCTCACTCCGAAGACTTTGAACCTCGTCCGAGAGCCGCTGATTGGCCGCAAGAAGCGCGTCGCGCTCACTAGCAAGACGGTAGGTAACGTAAGCGTCCTTAAACCGACCGGTAAGGGCGAGGACGAAATGCTTTGCAGGGGTCTCAACCACAACGAGGGCGAGGAGGAAAAGCACACAGAGGACCTTCCCTGACGACAACCGTATGCGTCGCAGAGCCCTCCAAGCACTTCTCTTTCGTTTCATTACTTCCCTGACCACAGCAAAATTCCTAGCAGCCACCCGGCTGCACAGTAAGTTCAGAAGGTTATGCCAACTGGCCCAAAGGGTCAAATACGGAGCAAACGAGATTTTAGCTCATCGGGTATTTGGGGGGATTGTTGAGCGATTCTCCGCTGCAATTCCAAGGTGTTACCCCCCCCTAACATCCTAGTAACGCACATAATCGCAGACTCGATCTGCGCGTTTACAACCACAAACTACCCTCCGGCAGTCCTTAATCGAAATCAAAATATTTCATGATGATGACACTTCAAAACCTTGCTTGGTACGTCAACAAGCTGCTAAGAGAGGTGTCGGATTGTAGAATACTCATGCACAAAAGCCTCAGAAATCGGAGATATGCTTGGTTGCACGTCGTTACGGCGGCGATCCTAGCCTTTAGTATGGGGCCCCCAACGTGCTTCAGCGACGAGCAGGCAGCGATCGAGCAGGAGATAGTGCGAGAGGAAGCGGAGGATGACTACGAGAGCCTCTTACCGAGCTGGGGACGAGAAACCCTCCGAGAGCACGGCCTTAATCTCGAGGTCCTGGCAATCAATGATTCGTGGGGGAACATCCGGGGAGGGAAAGACCGCGGCGTAGGATCCATCGGCAATATGAACGTCATTGTGGAGGCTGACACTGAGAAGCTCGGAATGTGGGGGGATGGCTCATTCACTTTCTGGGGGATCTGGATCTACGGTCAGCGCCCCTCTGACGCCGTTGGCGATTATCAGTTTACAAGTAGTATCGATGGCCCCCAAGAGCTCGAACCGTACGAAGCCTACTACGAGCACTCATTCCTCGACGGACGAATAACATGGCTCGCTGGTATCCATGACTTCACCCTTGATTTCGGGATACTCGACTACGGATTTACTTTTATCAACAGCTCCTTCTTTACGCCGTCGACAATTACCCAGGTCCCCTACTCGTTCTATCCAAACACGAGCTGGGGACCGAGAGGTATCTTTAAAGCCACCGAGGACACCTTCGCGATGCTCGGTTTCTATGATGGAAAACCGATCTCCAATAATGGCATAAATACGATAGACTTTAGCGTCAGCGAGCAAGATGGCCTCTACTCAATCGGAGAGCTTGGCATTAAGGGGCACTCCTCATCTGGTTACTACCGAAAGGTCGCCTTCGGCGCGTGGCACTGCTCTGGCGACTTCTCCGACATCTCAGGGCTCAACGCGCAGACAAACTACGGCACCTATCTCCTCGGAGAGCATGAGTTATGGAAAGAAGCCGCCGGCAGCGACCAAGGTTTTGGCGCGTTTGCCCAGGTTGCGCAGGCTCAACCTGGACGAAATTTGAATTCGTGGTACTACGGCGGCGGTCTTCGTTACAAAGGATTAGTACCGGATAGGGACGACGATGTTATCGGTGTTGGTATCGCGTTCGCTCAGTTTAGCAACGAAGCGAGAGAAGCGAATCCCGGTCTTGAAAGTAACGAACATACCTATGAGGTCAGCTATCGAGCCCCTCTCACTGGCTGGCTAACCCTAACACCAGATGCGCAGTTCGTGGTGAACCCGAGTGGAAATCCCGATCTCGCAAACGATCTTATCCTCTACGTGCGGAGTGAGGTAACGCTGTAGCAAGCCGGCGAGGCCGCCGGCCCTCCAGGT
>JBIIEK010000096.1:0-10959 GCA_044237895.1 Bdellovibrionota bacterium | reverse complement strand
TGGTCGTTCTCCAACCTGAATTTATAGAGACCTTCTCCGGTAAGCTCATCAATATACACCCCTCGCTCCTTCCCCTCTTTCCAGGACTACATACGCACGAGCGAGCACTGCAGGCGAGGACCATTGAACACGGATGCACCGTACACTACGTTGATGCTGGTGTTGATACGGGCCCTCTTATCGCACAAGCAGTTGTTGAGGTACGTAAAGACGACTCTCCAGAAACGTTAAGCGCCCGGGTGCTTACACGCGAACACAGACTCTATCCGTGGGTCGTTCAACGGGTGATGAGCAACGATATAACTCTTGAGGGGAGAACCGTTCGATACTCTCCGCTCGCCTCTCAAGAAGCCCGCGAACAGGGATTTTCAATTCGGCTAACAGGAGAAGCACCATGACAAAAAACACCCTCACCTATGCAGGTCACTCGGCAGTAATTGCGCATTTGGGAAAAACTATCGTCGCTATCGATCCATGGCTACGCGGAAACCCCCTCTGTCCAGCAGAGCTGCAGAATCCGAAACAGATCGATATTATCGTTCTTTCTCATGGCCACTCCGATCATGCTGGCGATGTCATCCGTGTTCAGAGTGATACCGGGGCTCTCGTGGCAGCAACCTACGAGCTTGCGATGATCTTAATTGCTGAAGGGATACCTGCCGATAAAGTTGTTCCTATGAATAAAGGTGGGGCGGTTGTACTGCACGGGATAGAGATCCTCCTCACCAACGCCTTCCACTCCAGCTCATACGACACAAAAAACGGAACCGTCTACGCGGGTGAGGCGTGCGGTGTTATCCTTCGTGGTCACGGATCGACGATTTATCACGCCGGAGACACCTCGCTCTTCTCAGACCTCTCACTGATCGGTGACACCTTTAAGCCTGATGTCGCTCTCCTTCCGATCGGCGACAGATTCACGATGGGCCCGGTCGAAGCCGCGCAAGCCGCCGCTTGGATTCAGTGCAAGATAGCAGTGCCGATACATTATAAAACCTTCGAACTCCTGACCGGAACGTACGAAGAGTTTTCGACGGCCTGCAAGAAGCAAGGGGTAGCGGCTAAAGAGCTAGCCCCCGGCGAATCGATGGCGTGTTAACCCGCGCAGGGTGCGCACGTGGCGATACGTAACCACCCCCAGCCGGCCAACGATAGCTACATCCCTAACGGTCGAACGGCCTTCAGGAATACTCAAGTCTAGTTCAAGTTAGGGGACGGGGCCTTGAACAGCCCGCGCCCCAAAAACTTGAACTCTCGAGGGGCCTGTCTATTGCGGTGGAGGCACAACCTGCTGCTGTGCCGGCTTCTCGCTCACCGGTGACTGACTCGCAAGCGGCACAATTCGCCCACGAGAAATAAAGTACACGAGAGCGATTACAGCTAGAATAGCCAACGCGCCAATGACGGCGTTCACCGTGGGCTTTTCAGTGGTTGTTCCAGCGGGTGTTACTGTTGCCATAAACTCCTCCATGTAAGGGTTTCGTTAATGGTAAGGACGCACCACATGAAGGGGTATGAGCGAGGTTCGACCCCACCTCGGGCTCATCCACCACAAAGGAAACACCTTCTCACCCGCCACCCTTCATAGTACAACGCTTTCACGCGTCGTTTGGCACGACTCATCAGGAGCCATGTATGAATACTGCACTTAAAATCCTCACCCCATGCCCTATCGGCTCCCTCTCCCTTACCAACCGCCTCGTAATGGCACCGATGACACGGAACCGGGCAGACCCAGCGGGAAATCCCCAACCTCTCATGGCAACCTACTACGCCCAACGCGCATCCGCCGGCCTCATCGTCTCAGAGGCTACCCAGGTTTGCCCCGAGGGGCGAGGATACCCTTGCACCCCCGGTATCTACACACCGGAGCATGTAAACGGATGGAGGCAGATTACCAACGCGGTACACAAGGCTGGTGGTCTCATATTCCTTCAACTGTGGCACTGCGGCCGTATCTCACACTCCTCCTATCAACCAAACGGAGGACCTCCCCCTGCCCCATCGGCGATCGAGCCTCGAAAGGGGGAGGTCATGACGTACCAAGGCCCCAAGCCTTTCGAAACCCCGCGGGCTCTTGAGACGAGCGAGATACCCTCAATCGTGGCCCACTATCGCAACGGCGCCAAACGAGCGATCGAAGCTGGATTCGACGGAGTGGAAGTACACGCTGCAAACGGATACCTGATCGACCAATTTCTGAGAAACGGAAGCAATACTCGGACGGACAAATACGGCGGAACCGTTGAGAACCGCGCGCGATTACTCCTAGAGGTCGTAGACGCAGTTATTGGAGAGGTCGGCTCAGATCGAGTAAGCGTTCGACTCTCCCCTAACGGCACATTCAACGATATGAGCGATTCCGACCCGGTCGGGACATTCTCATATGCCATCTCGGAGCTCTCAAAGCGAAAGATCGCTTTCCTGCACTTCATCGAAAAGATGATGGGGGACCCTGTCGTCCATGTGACCCTCGCTCAAGCACGGTCGTGGTTTAACGGTCCCCTTGCGGTAAACGGGGGCTTCACAAAGGAGCGCGCAGAGCAGGTTGTGGGCAAAGGATTAGCGGATTTAGTTGCGATCGGCGTTCCGTTTATCGCGAACCCAGATCTCGTTGAACGGTTCAAAAGAGGCGCCCCCCTCAATGAACCAGACATGGGTACGTTCTACGGCGGAAGCGAGAAAGGATACACCGACTATCCAACCTTATAGTGGTCGATGACGGTGACCCCATAGATACCGAGAGAAAGATCGGCTCGTCCCTAGCGCTTGACCGGATCGTTCCCGAGAATCGCCGAGATCGTTGTCATCATCTCGGAAGATAATTTCGGGACGACGGCAGAGGCACCCAGATTCTCCTTAAGCTGACCAAGCTTACTGGCTCCAAGGATTACCGAGCTCACGTTCTTATTCTTTAAGCACCACGCGATGGCGAGCTGGCCACACGAGCATCCAAGCGACTCGGCGATAGCGTGCAGCTTCGGAACGGTCTCTTCACGGTCCTTCTGACTCCAGCGCCCCTCAAGCCACTCGTATCCTGGTAACGTAGCCCGTGATCCCGCGGGGGTTCCCTTTGTATACTTTCCCGTCAAAAGACCTGAGGCGAGCGGGCTCCATGTAGTCAACCCCAACCCAATCTCCTGATACAACCGACCGAGCTCCCTCTCCACTTTATCACGACAGAGCATATTGTACTGAGGTTGCTCCATCTGTGGCTTATGAAGGTTGTACCGCTCCGCTATCTGATGCGCTTGCATGATCTGCTCGGCGCTCCACTCGGACGTCCCCCAGTAGAGAACCTTTCCCTGTGTTACCATGTCACTCATGGCACGCACCGTCTCCTCCATCGGCGTATTCACGTCCGCTCGGTGACAATAGGCGAGATCAACGTAGTCGAGCTGGAGCCGCTTGAGCGACCCGTCTATCGCCTGCATGAGGTACTTCCTGTTGAGGGTATTCTTCTCATTTGGCCCCTCATTGAGCCCCCAGTAAAATTTGGTAGAGATAATGTATGACGAGCGACGCCATCCGAGCTTCTTGAGAACGCGCCCCATAATCGCCTCTGACTCACCACCAGCGTAGGCCTCGGCATTGTCAAAGAAATTTATCCCAGAATCATAGGCGAACTTCATGAGCTCAATCGCTGCTGAGTCATCAACCTGCCCTTGAAAGGTTACCCATGAGCCAAAAGAAAGCTCACTTACCTTGAGCCCCGCGGAACCTAATCGTCGATACTCCATACCTACTCCTATGCTGTCAGGGGATCGGCCGCTATGGTCCTCATCCCCCTCTCATACAAACTTCGAACATCAACTTTAATCCTTCGCTCTAGAGCCGATCGTCGAAAATCATCGATAATATCAACGATGTCATCGTCTACAAACATCGCCCCACCCGTATCGATGAACACATTCGAGTCGTCAGGTATGCGTGCCAACGCGCGTTTTAGCGGCAGCTTCTGCAAGAACGTCACGTCTTTCGCGAATCGAACGTAATAATCAGCCCCCTCGTGAATCATCGTGAACGCGGAGTGATGATTCATTCGAATAACGACAGCCAGCCCCACAACCGTACCAACAGCCACTCCAGTTAGAAGATCAAACATCGCACATCCAATCGCGGTAATGATGAACGGTAGAAACTGACCGAGGCCACTACGATAGGTCTCTCGAACAAGTTGAACGCTCGCAAGTCTATATCCTACAACCAACAAAATAGCCGCTAAAATAGCGAGGGGTATCTTGTTAATGAGAAACGGTACGTACACGATACTGCCAACTAACAGAATGCCGTGGAAGAGACACGCCATCCTTGTTACCGCTCCCGCGTATACGCTCGTAGACCCCCTCACGATTACCGATGTCATCGGCAGTCCACCAAAAAATCCGCTAATAATGTTCCCAATCCCCTGAGCTACAAGCTCTCTATCGGGATCTGAGACGCGATGATACGGGTCGATCTTATCGATCGCCTCGAGCGAGAGTAGCGTTTGAATACTTCCCATCACCGCCAACACGACAGCCGTGGTCCACACGGCTTTATTAGAGAGAAATTCGAGGTCGTGAAGAGGCGCAGACCCAAACAATTCGGTCACATCTCTCATTCTCGGCAGTTGAACCAATAACCCGCTCTCCGGAGTGAGCGCATACCCAGGAGCGAATTCGGCAAGAAGAGCGTTGAGTGTAACTCCGACGATAACAGCACCAACAGGGGCTGGAATCCGATGCCATAATCCCCCATGACGTTGCGCCCTGCGATTCCACAACAACAGAACAAGAACTCCAATTCCAAAGAGGAGTATCGTAATCACATTAAAATTTTCGAGAGAGCCGAGAAAAGTAGCACCCTCAACTGAGGTACACATGGGAGAGAGAAAACACAACAACCCCTCATCGGCATTCATTCTACCGGTGATACCGAGCGCGTGCGGCACCTGTTTAAACATGATGATAAGTCCGATTCCAGCTACCATCCCTTTAATGACGCTCATCGGAAAGAGGGCCTCGATGAATCCAGCTTTGAGAAGCCCCAGCGCTATCTGGATAACACCACTTAGAACAACCGCCACAAGAAAGCCTTCCCAGCTTCCGATTGCCTTCTGGCCCGCGATAACGGTTACCGCAAGACCAGCAGCTGGGCCGCTGACGCTTATCTGACTTCCCGAGGCGAAGGACACTATAAGCCCCGCCACCACCGCGGCTATTATCCCAGAGATAAGGGGAGCTTCAGATCCCAGCGCTATCCCCAAACTCAGAGGCAACGCTACAAGGAACACGACCAATCCGGCACCGAAATCCTGGCGTAGATAAGAGGTATTTATGAGACGATCTTCCATGACGATTCCTTTACTAGAGGAAATCTTTCACGAAAGATCACGAGAGACAACCTTAAGTTTGAGAGAAGCCTCTATGAGGGGCGAGAGATAAGCACCACTGCCATAGCGACTATCCCCTCCTCTCGTCCAACGAACCCGAGCTTCTCCGTCGTCGTTGCCTTGATAGTTATTCTAGCGGGTTCACACCCCAACACCTCCGCAATGCGTGCCTGCATCTGGGTAACGTACGGCTTTATCCGAGGGGCTTCAGCCAAAAGGGAGATGTCGGCGTTATTAATCGTCCATCCATCCTTTCTAGTGAGGTCCCATACCCTCTTGAGGAGCACACAACTATCGGCGTCCTTAAATGCGGTGTCCGTATCGGGAAAGAGATATCCGATATCGCGCTGCCCCGACGCCCCCAGAATCGCATCCATCAGAGCATGGATGAGGACATCAGCATCAGAGTGACCAAGGAGTCCTACCTTGTGCGGGATCTCGACTCCGCCGAGGACACACCGACGACCTTCAGCAAATCGGTGAATATCTACGCCCTGTCCTACTCTAATATCCATATCACTACTCCTCACCAAGTATACGCTTCGCCACGCTCATATCGGAGGGATGCGTTACTTTGATATTTAAACGGTCCCCCTCAACCACTGATACCGGTCGAATTCGTGCAACGACACTCGCGTCATCGAGACCGACAAACCCATCGATCTGCGCGGCATAGTGCGCAGATCGGAGGTCCTCAAAAAGGAACCCTTGTGGAGTTTGAATCGCCCACACCGCTTCACGATCAACCGTCCCGACGATCTCACGCCCAGAGACTCTAGCAAGGGAATCGGGAACCGGAACCGCTGCAGTTACTGCCCCGTCACGTTGCACCCCTTCTAGTACGCGCGAAATAACATCCAACGTAATGCACCGCCGCGCGGCATCGTGAACCAACACGCAGACCCCTTCACGGCCTTCACCCGCACGGTCAAGCACTCCTCCGAGAGCCTCAACTCCGAGACGAACGGACTCCTGCCGTGTCTCTCCACCGTTAGTCATAACGACCTTAGATAGATCGACCAACTCACGCTCAAAGCGGTCTCGCCACTCACGAGGAACACACACGACGATCCGATCGCATCGCTGGTCAGCTTGAAAAACGGACGCGGTGCCTTTTAGGATAGACTCGCTTGTTGAAGCTAGTGGCAAGAGAACCTTCGGTACGTCAGCACCCATCCGGCTGCCATTACCGGCGGCTGGGATGATTACTGAGTACCGCATCGGTTAAACGAAGAGAGACTTAAGCTCGCCGGCTACCTTATCGTGCGGTCGCGCCTTGGCGATTGCGATCTCTGACACAAGAAGCGCCTCAGCCATATCGAGCATCTTCTTTTCGCCGAAAGAGAGCTCTTTATCAGCGCTCAGCACCGATAGGTCTCGAAGCACTATAGCGATCTCGAACACCGAGCCGGTCTTGATCTTCTGAGAGTACTCTCGAAAGCGGCGGTTCCATGTCTGAGTATCAATCTTGAAGTTTCTATCACGAAGGATGTCGTACACCGTCTCAATCGCTTTCTTATCAACGATGCGACGGAGTCCAACTGCGGCAGCCTGGCTAACTGGAACCATGACCTTCATGCCACTGTCGAGGATCTTGATGTTGTAAATGTGGTGCTCCTGGCCACCGAGAACGGTCGTGCGAACGCCCTCAATCTCACCAACACCGTGACCGGGATATACGATCTTGTCGCCGAGCTTAAACGAAACAGACTCTGCCGGCTTTGTCACTTGCATCTCTACGATCTTCTCAACGCTCTGACGCACAGCCAAGATCGGCTTGGCTGTAGGTTGATCTGAACCAAACTTACCAGCGATAACCTTGCCGGAGGTGAGATTGCTCGAAGGACCACCATCGGATCGTGTGATTTTTGAAACTGGAATCTTACTGCCGCCCTTTGCTACGAGCTTGAGGTTCGCGCGTTGGTTTTTCATCTTTACGGCCGCAGCGCTCTTCACGAGCGTTGATTTTGAAATACGTTCAGCGAGGGAGACCTTAGCACTCGGCTTGCTCGTAGTCGGCTTGCTCGTTGATGGTCTAGAGGATGAAGAGACAACAGCCGCTTTTTGAGCAGGCTTCTTCAGGGACTTGACCGACACGGAGGCTTTCCCCTTGTCAGACTTCGTTGACTTATTTGTCAGTGACTTTGGCCCCGTACTCTTAGTTTTCAAAGTTTTTCCCCTCCCATGGGAAGACGTCGGTTTTACGGACGCCTGTTTCCAGTTCGTCGTACAAAAGAGATTGCGGTTGCGAGGCCCTTTCGTAGCGACTGAGCAGCTCTTGCTGTCTGATGAACCACGGAGAAACCCGGGTTGTCAGAAGCGCTGCAACAACGGGACAACCTATAAAATAACCAAATTAGCTCAGGGATTGTACCCTATTTGCCCCCCAAAGGTCAAACGAAGGGCAAAACACCGGATTTTTCTTAAAGGTCGAAAATAGAGGTACTTAAACGAGTTTCAAGCAACCTTACGTTGCTCCAGCCACGCCCCGCCGGCGTCGCGCAGGGAGCGATACCCCCCTTTTTCCATAAATGACAGGATCCCCGAATTAAGGGCCCTTACGATCCCTGGCCCTTCATAAATCATCGCCGTGTAAACCTGCACCATTGAAGCCCCCGCTCCGATCATCGCAAGAGCATCCTCCGAAGTAGATATCCCGCCGACGCCTATAAGAGCCAACCGACCACCTACAGCGCGTCCGAGATGACGAACCACGTTGAGGGAGCGCTCACGCAACGGCGCGCCTGAGAGACCGCCAGATTCAGTGGTCGCCCGACTCAACCCATTACGCGTAAGCGTTGTGTTGGTGGCGATAATTCCAGAGATACCCGTTTCACCACACACATCCACAACCTCATCAAGAGCACTAAACTCAAGATCGGGAGCGACCTTAACGAAGATTGGCCTCTTCAGCACATTTGCCTCACTCAGTGTTGAGAGGAGCTCCTGCAACCGCCCTCGCTCCTGAAGCTGACGAAGCCCTTGCGTGTTTGGAGACGAAACGTTCACCGTCACATACTCCGCGTGGGGCGCCAATTTCTCAAATGAATACCGATAATCGTCTATAGCCTTATCTAGCTCGACCACCTTGGATTTACCGATATTGATGCCGATAGGCGGAAGAGGCGCGAGCGATTGACGAGCACGAGCGAGGCGAGACTCGATCACATCAGCGCCCTCAGATGGGAAACCCATTCGATTAATGAGCGCACGATCCTCTGCGAATCGAAAGATACGTGGCTTTGGGTTTCCTGACTGCGGCTGAGCCGTAACCGTTCCAAGCTCAAGATGCCCAAATCCCATCCCTGCACAGAGACCAAGAAGTTCGACATTCTTATCGAGCCCAGCCGCTAGGCCGATCGGATTTTCAAAGGATAGCCCCGCCACCGAGACGTTAAGCCTAACATCCTGCACCCTATAAAGCGACCGCAACGCAGAGAGGGCTAGATTGTTGTTCGCTAAACGGGCTCCAAGCCGCATGAGATCGTGCGCCTGCTCGGGGTCCATAGAGAAGAATAACGGTCGTATGAGTGATGAATACATAGCTACTCCTTCTCAGAGCGAATTCCAGTCGGTCGAGGCAGCTCAACTCGCATGGTCAACGCGTCCTCGCCGTTGTCAGAGTAATAGTGTCTTCGAACGCCTGCCACTGAAAAACCGTACCTGACATAGAGATTTTGCGCTCTCTGATTACCAGCGCGAACATCGAGGGATACCACAAACACACCCTCCAGGGGGGCCATGCGGAGAAAATCAGCGAGCAGGAACTTCCCTCCCCCTTTCTCGCGCCACTCCGGAGCGATCCCAAACGAAACGATATGGGCCTCATCACACACCACGTGAGCAATCAGATACCCTATTAGGAGATCCTTAACGAAAAGCCCCCTGACGCGGCTCGATTGATTAGAGAGCTCTCGCTCGAAGAGCTGAACGGACCACGACCTCGGATTCCAATTCGAATCTATCTCAACGAGTCGCCCGAGCCACAAATGCGAAACCGGCGCTACCTGGAACGAATCCACGGTAGCGCCGGCCTCCTTCGTTGGATCTCCCGGTGATTTTGCATCCGGGTTACCCATACGGAAATTACTACAGAGCTGCCTTAGCCTTCTCAGCTACAGCTGCGAAGGAAGCTGGGTCAGAGAACGCAAGCTCAGCGAGAACCTTTCGATCGAGCTCGATCTTAGCGTTGGAGAGACCACGAATGAACTTGCTGTAGGAAAGCCCGTTCAGACGAGCAGCTGCGTTGATTCGAACGATCCAGAGACCACGGAAATCACGCTTTTTAGCCCGGCGATCGCGGTATGAAAACTGCAACGCCTTCTCAACCGCTCGCTTAGCGAGCTTGAAACATCCATTACGACGTCCACGAAATCCTTCTGCTAACTTAAGACGTCGCTTGTGACGAGCACGTCCTGCAGTTCCACGCTTAACTCTCATAGGTACCTCTCACTAAAATCAACTATGCGTATGGAAGCATACGACGAATATCTCGGAGGTTGGTTTTATCAACCTGTCCCATCTTTCCGAGATTTCTTCGGCGCTTAGGGCTCTTCTTAGCGGTGTTGTGGCTATGAAACGCCTGAGCTCTCTTCACCTTCCCATTCTTGTTGGGGGTGAACTTCTTACGTGCGGTGCGGTTTGTCTTCATCTTTGGCATAGAGCCTCCTTTCCTACACTTTCCCCGGTTTCAATTCAAGGGGGGGAGCCCCTGTTTTGCCAACAAGTTTAAGCCAAAACGGCACCCGAGGGAGCTTAAACTCCTCTCCCGCCATGGCGATACCCTCTCTATTTTCCGTGTTCGAAAGGGGACTTAGGACAACTTGGTAGGCGTGCACAGAGTCGAACTGTGGACCTCTTGCTTGTCGAGCAAGCGCTCTAACCAACTGAGCTACACGCCTAAATTCGGCCCGCAGTATAGTCTTAAAGGAGCTATAGGTTCAAGCCACGCATAAGGTTTTTAGGTATATCACGACCCGTCCGAAGCAAAAGATCTCTAAGGAAGGGAAGCAAGCCCCAAGTTTACGTTGAGGAGGTCGCCTCACCCCCCTTGAAGACGCTGAACGTCTTAAGGAGGTCAAGAGCTCTCTGGAACTGGACGTCCTTACGTTCCCACTCTGCCAGGTTCTCAGTCTCCGGATTTACAGAGGTAAGATCGGGCCTTATCGAGGGCGTCTTGTTGATCTTCTTCAGCGCACCGCTACCTTCGGACGCCCCTGAAGGATTCTGAATAGCGCCCGGGATATCCTCCTCCCGAATCTCACCGATTGGGGAGCGTGTTGAGTTTTGTGGCTCCACATTCTGCGCTCCAGCCGCTTCGACCTCTATATCCGGAGTAACTCCACGAGCCTGAATCGAGTTACCGCTCTTCGTATAATACAGCGCGGTTGTGAGAGCGAGCGCACCGCCGTTCTCAAGCGGAGTGATCGTCTGCACCGAGCCCTTGCCGAATGTCTGCGTTCCTAGGATCAGAGCACGCCCGTGGTCCTTTAACGCTCCCGCAACGATCTCTGATGCCGACGCGGAGCCACCATTTACAAGAATAACGATCGGATACTCGGGCTCAGTTCCCCGTCCGTGCGCAA
>JBIIEK010000215.1:0-4685 GCA_044237895.1 Bdellovibrionota bacterium | reverse complement strand
GAACTTCTGCTTCTGCGATTCGATACGTCCGTCTGTGTAAACGATAACACCTTCCTTAAGGAACATATCGCTCACCCGAACAGCCTGCGCGAGAAGTCCTCCCGGATTATTTCGAAGATCAAGGATAAGTCCTCGAAGCTCAGGAAGTCCGCTCTGCTTGACCATTGCATTCAGGGCGGCCTTAAGATCGTCAGCAGTGTGCTCCATGAACTGACTGACCCGTACGTAACCGAAACCATCCTCAAGATAACGCCCCTTCACACTTCGCACTTCGATATTATCGCGAACGATGGTGAGATCCAGAAGGTCGGAAACTCCTTTGCGGCTTACCGAGATCGAAATAGGGCTACCCTTCGGCCCACGGAGCTTCTTGACGGCGTCAACGAGTGAGAGCTCTTTCGTATACTTGCCATCGATCTTAACGACGATATCGCCGGGACGAACGCCAGCTTTCTCAGCTGGAGAATCCTCCATCGGAGCGACCACAACGAGGAGACCATCTTTAATTGTGATCTCAATGCCGAGCCCACCGAACTCACCTTTAGTTTGAACTTGGAGGTCTTGATAGAAGTCTGGATCGAGATATCCGCTATGCGGATCGAGCGTGGCGAGCATCCCTTTTATAGCGCCCTCAACGAGCTTCTTATTCTCCACCTCGGAAACGTAGTCGCGCTTAACGACCGAGAGAACATCGGTAAAGGTTTTTAGCTCATCGAAGAGATTCGATCCCGACTTCTCTTTTGCGCTAACTTCAGGGAGATTAAGGCCAGTGAAGGCGAGAGTCACTCCAAAGAGCACACACACACCTGATAGAATCTTCTCTCGAGCCGAAAAACCGGACCCCACGCTCACTCTCCGCACGTAAAAGACTTTCGAAGGAACAAAAAACTCAACGAGACAAACGCTCAAGAGAGCGAAGACCTCTGTAAAGTACGATGCGCCACCCTCATGTTGCGAACCACTCGAAACCCCTTCACTTGAAAGAATGTTTCAAAGAGCGCGCCCGAACGAAGGTCTCATCTATAATTTCCGCTGAAGCACCTTCAGGTAGGCTACATGAGACACGTCGAGCTCACAAGGTCAAAACCCGGAATTAGTCATAAAATCCAACACTGTATGTGAGGAAGCTGGGCGTCATCATGGCCCTTCCCGGGCCATTGCCTACCGCAGGTCGCGGAAAGCCCGACCTCGAGCCTTGCAATTTTCTTCTTGCCAGTAGCCACCTCTGGGCTAGGCTCTCCCCGAACGTGGAGGACCTATGGCAGAAACTCTTCTTGGACTCGATATCGGCAGCTCTTCTGTAAAAGCCTCCCTCATTGATGGCCAAACGGGCAAAATCATCGCCCAAGCAACCTCGCCCGCGCACGAGATGGAGATCCTCTCCCCCCATCCAGGCTGGGCCGAACAGCACCCCGATATCTGGTGGGAGCATGTCTCGAATTGCGTCGCCTCGATCAAGGAGCGAGCTCCTAGCCAACTTGCAGCCACGAAAGCTGTCGGAATCGCCTATCAGATGCATGGGTTAGTACTGGTGGATCGGGACGGCAAACCTGTTCGCCCCGCCATTATATGGTGCGACAGTCGAGCGGTAGAAGTTGGAGACCGGGCTTTTAAGGAGCTCGGAGAGGACACCTGCCTCTCAAAGCTTGGAAATTCACCGGGGAACTTCACAGCCGCCAAGCTAGCATGGGTGAAAGCGAACGAGCCTGAGAACTTCAAAAAGGCCGCGTATTTCATGCTCCCGGGGGATTATATCGCCTTTAAGCTGACGGGCCGTTTTGGAACCACCCCCTCTGGGCTCTCAGAGGGGATCCTCTGGGATTTTCAAAAGGGCGAACCTGCCCTCTTCCTGCTCGACCACTTGAAGATCCCCCCCTCCATGGTCCCACCGGTGACCCCCAACTGTGGCGAGTTCGCCCCTCTAGCCGATCAAGTCGCAAGCGAGCTTGGGATCGCAAAGGGCGCAGTAGTCTCCTACCGGGCAGGAGACCAACCCAATAACGCATTGGCGCTCAACGTCCTAAACCCGGGAGAGATCGGGGCTAACGCTGGCACCTCAGGCGTCGTGTACGGAGTAACCTCATTGCTCGGCATCGATCCACGCTCGCGTGTGAACAACTTTCTGCACGTAAACAGCAATGAGCGCACCACAAGGGTCGGAGTGCTCATGTGCGTGAACGGAACCGGAAGCTTCTATCGCTGGCTCCGCGCGACGCTCGGGTCCGATCTCTCGTACGCGCAGATTAACTCGCTCGCGGAAACCTCCGAGGTCGGCGCTCGTGGCATGACGAGCCTCCCATACGGTAACGGTGCAGAACGAACTCTCGGCAACAAAACCCTGGGAGCCTCTCTTGAGAAGCTCGATCTCAACCGCCATACCCGGGCAGACATCTTCCGCGCAGGACTTGAAGGGATCGTATTCGCCCTCAACTACGGGCTCGAGATCATGCGCGGCATGGGACTCGCACCAACGTGCGTTCGCGCGGGGCTGGCCAATATGTTTCAAAGCACCCTCTTTCAAAAAACCTTCGCGACCGTTACTGGCGTGCCCGTTGAACTCTTCACGACCGATGGTTCCGAGGGAGCGGCTCGAGGAGCCGGCATTGGCGCTGGTCTCTATACGTTCTCAAATGCCTTTACGGGGGTCACCAAACACGCGGTGATGGAGCCCGATTCAGAAACGACTCGGTCAACTCGTGAGGCATACGAGAGGTGGAAGGAAGTCCTTCACCTTCACCACGTGTAAACCATAGGAGAATCGTATGGCATCTAAAAAACAGTACCACAGCCTCTGTCGTTGGACTTTTAACGCGGGCAAAGGAGGCTTCGTACCGGGAGACATCCGACCAACCTGGGCAGGCGATAAGCTCGACGTCGTTGGCATCATTAGCCTCATTAACACGAAGATCCGTCCGCGGCTCCCGGAGCACATTGAGCTCGGATTCGAAGTTCACTACGACACCGAGATCGACGAGAAGAGCGCTCCCGCTGTCGCTGACGCTCTCGTCGACGCGAGGATGTATCTTGCGATGATAACGCCGGGGCTTCACTCACACTTCGGATACGGCGGAGCAGGCTCTCTCGATCCATCAGAGCGGGAAAAATCAGGCGCTATTGGAAAGCGCACTGTCGACCTCGCGTACGGCCCCCTCAAGAAGGCCTGGCATCCCCAAGCTGACAAAGCCCCCACGCTCGTTCTTTGGAACGGTTCGTACGGATACGACCTGGCAACCCCGGCGATAAAGCAGATGTATCAGAACCTCAAGCAGAGCGTCGCGGAGTTGTGCAAATACGAGGACACTAAAGGTGCCCATCTCTATTGGGGAATAGAGCCAAAACCAAACGAGGGGCACCCTGCGATGCTCCTGCCAACCGTAGCCTCAGCGCTCCTCTTCTGGAAGAGGCTCAAAGAGGAGTTCGGCATTAACATCGATAAACGGGGACTCAATAAGGAGTTCGGACACTCAGAGATGATCGGGCTCGACTCGGTCTACGATACGGTTGAGGAGATCGACAACAAGGCAGTAGCGCACGTACACCTCAACAGCCAAGGATACCAAGATGGAGTTACTCTGGGCGGACCAGGTAAGTACGACATCGATCACGGCCTCAAGATCTCAGGGATCAACATCTCTATTGCGTCACTCTTCGCCGAGGCGAAGTACGATCGTTGGTACGGGCACGACATGCAAGCTCGTTCATACGACAACGAGACGCAAGGCCTCGATCGCGTTATTCGAAGCATCCTCTCATGGGACGCCTGCCAAAAAGCCGCTGCTGAAATCAACCTGGCTGAGATGAACAAGGCGCTCTCTGTGCGAGAGACCGGTCGCGTTGAAGATATGATGCGGCACGCCGTCGTGAGCGCTCACAAGCACTTCGATGTGATGTACAAAGGATAGGTGGGTGTTGCGTTACTAACACCGAGACCGGGTGCCTCTGGGTACCCGGTCTTTTTTAAGAGTAGTTATATCCCTTCGGGGTAAGGTCGCGACCACGTCTATACCCTACTCGCTCTCCCACTCCCTCTCTCAGAGACGCCGCAGTAACACACCACCTCAAATAGGCTTAAAAAGCATAGGTATCTACCGTGGAGATACGCACCCACACTCCCTCTCTCAGAGACCGCGCGGTAGTACACCACCTCTAATAGGCTTTAAAAGCATATACATCTACCGAGGAGATACGCACCCTTACACACTGCGTCCTGCGGAAAATGTGGGCGTAGGGACCTGATTCGTATGCTTTAAGAGCATATTTATCTTAGAGGGGGTTATGTTTCGAATTGATCAGACCCTTAGCGCGAGGACATCTGTCCCTGCATTTAGAGAGGTAGCTAAACGGCTAACTTCAACGCCAGGATCAGCTATTGATTACGAAAAGACAAACGAGGCTTATCGTTATTTTGAGGGATTTTTTTGAGGGGATTGTGAGTGCACGTCATGAACCCAAGAGTCTGCGTAATGCCCCCCCCCAAAAAAAGCAGTCCTCTGCCGCGCGCTCACTCAGAGAAGGAATGGAGTGCGAAAGTGTGGAGATCTACCTCAAAGGTTGCTGAGAGCTCTGGCCCAAATTGTATGGAATCGAAACACAGCGGTTCTTGTACGTTACTATAAATGCTTCAGAGCAAACCCATTGCCATTGTTTTCGTAAATATCCGGTTTCAGCCCTGGGAAACACCGAAT
>JBIIEK010000053.1:0-15690 GCA_044237895.1 Bdellovibrionota bacterium | reverse complement strand
CTAGTCCGAAAGGGTCTTTAGGAGCGAAAGGGGAGAGTTGATAGAAGCAGCGCGAAGGACCGGAAGGGCGAAGACGCGCCGGTCGAGTAGAAGGTGTAGGCGGTATGGCAAAGAATCAAAAAGCAGAAGCAGTTGTTGAGGAGCCAAAGGTATTCGCAGTAGTTCGAACTGCTGGAAAGCAATACCGAGTAAGCGCAGGTACGAAGATCTCTATCGATCAGATCCAGGACAAGAACGCTGGCGACACGGTCACATTCTCTGATGTGCTCATGGCTGGCAAGACTGGTGGATCTGAGATCAAGATCCTCTCCAGCGATGCTAAGCCACTTGGCGTTACCGTTACAGGACGCATCGTTGCTCAGAAGAGAGACAAGAAGGTCATCATCTTCAAGAAGAGACTTAAGGGTGGATACACCAAGAAGCAGGGTCATCGCCAAGACAAGAGCGAGATCGTGATTGAGAGTGTTTCCCTCTAATCGAGAGATTCAATTTTTAGTTAGGTGCAATAATGGCTCATAAGAAAGCGGTAGGAAGTACCAGAAACGGTCGAGATAGTCGCGGTAAGCGTCTTGGTGTGAAGAAGTTCGGTGGCGAAGTAGTGAAGGCTGGAAACATCCTCGTTCGTCAGCGTGGCAGCACATACCATGCGGGTGACAACGTAGGCACAGGCCGTGACTACACGTTGTTCGCTCTCGTTGATGGTGTTGTTGAGTTCAAGCAAGGACTTCGACAGTACATCACAATCAAGCCGCTGGCTGCGTAAGGAGAGGGGCCCTGCTTTAGCGCAGAGCCTTCTGTCTTATGAAAAGAGGAGTTCGGTGCGTATGTGGCCCCGGCTCCTTTTTTTTTAGGTGTAGTGAAGTCGATGAAGGGCCTCGCAAACTACCTATGCACATATCACGTTGAATTATGGAGGGTCGGCGTCCGCGCCGACCGTGAAGTATGAAATTTATCGACGAAGCAACCATAGAAGTTAGCGCCGGCAAAGGTGGCCCAGGATGTCGGTCATTTCGACGAGAAAAGTTCGTGCCGCTTGGTGGTCCCGATGGTGGAAACGGAGGTCGTGGAGGTTCCGTGATTCTTCGTGCGGATCCAAGCGTGCAGACGCTTCTCGATTTTAAGTTTCAACCCGCATGGAAAGCTGGTGATGGAGAAGGTGGGCAGGGCGCTCGCAAAGATGGCCGTGCTGGACAAGACATTGTCGTAAAGTTACCGGTCGGAACTCAGGTTCTGAAAGTAAACCTCCAGTCCCAAGAGGTCGGAGAGTTGGTTGTCGATCTCGATGAAGTTGGAAAAGAGTTCACGATTGCGCAAGGTGGCCGAGGAGGTAAGGGAAATTCGTTTTTCAAGACCTCGACGAATCAGGCCCCTGAACATGCTCAGCCCGGAGAAGAGGGAGAGCAGGGCGCCTATATGCTCTCTCTTAAGCTTGTTGCTCACGTCGGACTTGTAGGATTCCCGAACGCCGGAAAATCAACGCTCATCTCTCGTATCTCAGCAGCGCGTCCAAAGATCGCTGACTATCCGTTTACCACGCTCGTGCCAAATCTCGGAGTGGTTCAAGCAAAGGGTGGACGATCCTTCGTTGTCGCGGACATTCCTGGACTTATCCCAGGCGCGAGTGAAGGAAAGGGTCTTGGAATCCGATTCTTGAAACACGTTGAGCGCACGCGAGTGATCGCACACCTCTTGGATTTGGCGCACTTAAATGAAGATGGTGAAGAGGCGGACCTCGTTCAGCTCTTCGATTCTATCAATCATGAGCTCGCGCAGTTCTCCGAGGAGCTAGCCGCAAGAGAGCAGCTCGTGGTGTTAAGCAAAGCGGATGCCGCGTCATCACCGGAGCGCATCGCTGACTACGTTGAAAAATTCAAAGCTCGCGGACTCGATGTGCACGTCATTTCAAGTGTCACCGGACAGGGCATTCCAGAGATGATCGAGAAGCTCGCACAGCGTGTGTTTCTAGAGATCGCCACTGCCTGATCTCGATAGGCCCCGCCGGCCGCAGGTACGAATGCCATACGGGCACCGAGGCCGGTGCCCCTCCATTGGCCGGAAGTCGGAGACGGTGGGAGGAAACAGCATTTCAGGTGTGCAAGATGTTGATTCCGCCTCAATAGTGTCCGATTTGCGAATGGCGCTTTATACGGAATGGCGACGGTGGAATCATTTCGGTGCGGATCCAGAGCCGGCGATTGTGGATAAAGCAATCCAAATATTGGGGTGGATCCGTGACAAAGTTCCCCATTCATAAAGAAGGTAGATAGGGCTCTACGCCGAGAATTCATGTTGAGTATCACCGCCTACGAGCGTAAGCCATGAAGGCTTTACTGAGTGACGCTTCCCCGATCAATCGACGCTATGAATCCCCGCTACCTCCGAAGCCGATTCGCCTCTTTTTGGGCGGCTCGGTTGGCGACATCAGCTCGCGAATAGCATCGAAAACTACCTTGAATTGCCGATCGTAGCGCTGCTCGAGTTCCGCAAGTTTACGAGCAAGCTCTTGATTTGACGAAATGAATGCTCGGAGCTTTACGAAGGCGCGCATGATTTCGATATTTACCCTTACCGCTTTCTTGCTTCGTAAGACGGTGGATAGCATCGCGATGCCCTGTTCGGTGAAAACCAAAGGACGATAACGGCGTCCACCATAACAGGAACTTGAGATCCCAATTTGGGATCTCAAGTTTGCAACCTCCTGATCTAACAACTGAAACATGAAGTCAGTCGGAAAGCGATCGGCATTACGCCTCACGGCCCGGGTTAGAATTCTCGTCTCAACGTCGTAAAGCCGAGCAAGGTCTTCGTCCAGCATCACTTTGTGACCGCGGACCAGGTAGATCAGGTTTTCAACGTTCATCGGTAGAAGGGAATTGTCGGCCATAGCACCTCAAACAAACCAATCGCTGAAAATGAGGATTAGTTTCCTGGAGCCATAACAAAAACGAGGACAGGACGGCCTAAACGTCCTACGTGCTCGGGAAACTAGTCGTTTGTTGTGAGACTGGTGTTCCGCCTGTCTCGCGAACATTATTCCTAAAAACCTATCTTTCGTTTTGGGTGATCTGTCGGTGTTTCCAGTTGAGAAATTAAAAATCCCGCCGCTCACTGGTCGCCGCTCACTGGTCGCCGCTCACTGGTACAACCCAACTTGCCAGTATGATTTTCGCCCATGGAGTTTAGGCGATTCGGCGGTTAGGTCGTAGCAGTGAGCAGCTCGCTTGGTCAGAAATGATTAAGCAATTTAGGCTGCTGCATAGTTGCCCTGAACCAATCAGGTGCTCCTCAAGAAACGCAGAAAGCAAAAGCCCCTCGAGCAAATCGCGCAAGGGACCACATGGCACCTCCCAAGCCACGAGCGTCATGAGGATGCCATAATAGGGAAAGCACCTTTGAGGGGAGGGCTCACTTCGCCGCCTCTTGTGAGGATAGACGGATAGAGCCTTCTTCAGAGCCAGACCGGATACGACTACCTCCCTAAAATGACACCTGTACTTGACCGCTCGCTCCTAGCACTTAATCACTTGAGCGACTTCTTTAGTGTATTCGCACTTCTACAATCAATATATGAACTGCGTCTCATGCTCGAGACTCCTCCTCTAAGGAGGAAGGATGAAGTTCGGACAAAACATTCTCAATAAATTGGTCTCGCCTGTGAGTTGCCCCAAGGACGAATTTGTTTGATTTACACTTTAGAACACTCTACCGTATTCCGGGGCTTTTTTATTGAGATGTAGCTGTGGACACGAATATACAAAAAGTAGTTTCTGCTCAGTACGATCAACACGGTAAAGACTGGCATGCTCAGCGGGGAAGCGGGCATGAGTTACTTGAGAAACCAGCCATATACAGCCTCTTGCCGGATGTCACCAATAAGCGAGTTCTCTGTTTGGGGTGCGGCTACGGAGAAGAATGTGCTCGAATCCATCACCTAGGGGCATCTAAAATCGTCGGGATTGACTTGTCTGAAAACAACATAGCCGAAGCGAAGGAAAAATATCGGAACATAGATTTTCAAGTAATGGACATGGAGAAGCTAGCTTTTCCGGAAGCCTCTTTCGATATCGTATTTTCGAGTCTTGCCCTCCATTACCTAAAGGACTGGAGCCGTGTATTAGGCGAGATTGATAAGGTGCTCAGTCCTCAAGGGATAGTTGTATTGTCCACACACCACCCAGCAGCGTGGTCGGCGTTACGAGAGGAGAATGAAACTTCAAAGAGACAACTCCTAGGCTACGAGCTGGAAAAGTCTTCTGGTCAGCTAAAGTTTTACGGGGACTACCTCAACGAGCGACCAATAACGACGAAGTTCTCTGGAAAGTTTGAAGCTACATTTTTTCACAAAACGTTTTCTGGAATGTGGCGAGAATTTTCACAAGCAGGGTTTCGAGTTGTTGACTGCACTGAGCCCTCTCCGATTGAGGAAGCAAAACAGAGAGACCCTCAGTTCTGGGAGATCCGCTCACGATTTCCGCTCTTCATTCTCTTCCGACTTGAAAAGGAGCGCTAAACAGCATTGCCTCTCTCTTACGCTGCTCTCCAGCCTCGATGATAATTGTTAGCCTCTTAGCCAATAACTAAAGAGCTCGGGACTCAACTTCTTTTCACAACCTCCGACTGTGACATATCTCTTGTATAAATAGCCCATCCACAACTCTCACTCGGCAAGGCAACGTATTTAAGCAGGAAATTTGCCGCCCTGAGAGCCGCCCCTAACAGACGCTCCTCCTACGCTATATGTTGGAGCTGAAGCTACCATAACTCTTTGGAATCTCTTGTGGCATAGAATCACGTTTTTCTGACGCAGCTGCAATTCTCATCACTAGTGCGCAGTTCTTAAAACAATTCGATCCCTTGAAGGCTTGGCGAGCACTCCATGCTCGAACGGTGGTAGACAGATTATTCTTGATTTAGCGCAATGATGTACTACCCTTGAACGCTACCTGGCTTGTCTATTGCATGAGAAGGAATGCATCACTTAAGGCTCTGGTTCACTGAAGACTCAACAGTCGAACTTTCAAAAACCGAATTCACTTCTCCCTTACTATCGGGAAAGCGGTCCTGCTCTAGAACCAACAACCATAAATCAATCGGCATGACCGGGTCCTTCAGATGGTCTTCTGCTGTGAAGGCAATGAGCCTGCTTTTTGCGCAACACAGGCTAACCCCGACAACTACCGAAGACGCTCCTAATGAAAGTTTACTTTCTGGGACGCGAGGCTCTCTGGCCGCATCATTTGACGCAGCCCTAGCGAAGCAGCCTACGTGGCTTCTAGATGTGTTTGGCGTAGACGCTCAGGGAAACGCTCTCCTGCGACGGTTAGTTTCTCGAGACAATCCGGAATTGAAAAGACCTGGCCCGGTGACTGTATTCCTTAAGTCCAGCCTGATTCATTCAATAACCGTATCACTCTATCTCAACGGGCAGGAGCTAAAAGAGGAGCACGAAATTAAACGTCTTATCCGTCAGCTACGAGGAGAGGGGCTGCGCACTACCGGCGCCTCGCCCAGGACCCCTAACACGGACTCATCGAGAACATCTCTCGCGCACGACGCCTCATCAAGTGCCGTCAAGCCTGACTTGAATAGCTACCACTGGCAAGCCCGGCTGGTTGGCGATCTAATATCTGAAGCTGCAAAGGTCTTAGTTGGAAACGGACAACCCCTTGAGGAGCGAAATATTTCAGGACTCAAAGCCCTTCGGAAAAATAAACTACTCCACCGATATGTGGAGAAGCACGTTTGGGATGTTTTCGCGCCTCTCTGCCAAAACGACCCTTTAGATCCCTCGGCGGCGGTCATAATGTTAAAGGATTTCGTTCAACAGCGCGGGCGTCCCTTAGTATTTGGTACTGGAACGGGGTCTTTTGGACCATTGGCCATATTCAGCTATCTCCGCTCTGTGTTTGGCATTCCGATAGAGATTCACTATGATTTCGCTAACACGCAAGCGCTAGTTGCTCACATAGGGTCAAAGGGCGAGGCGTCCCTCTTAGACGGCTGCAATTTCAGCGCAGCTTGTGCGTCTCGCTTCATTAGTAAATACGGGGCAAGGGCTTTTAGCCCCGTGATGGTACTACCTCATACCTCACATCAAGTTGTTTCCCGAAAGCCAGTGCGCCATCTCAAACAGCTAACGGAGACTAGGAACATTTTTATCACCGATGCTCTGTCGACCTCCCATCTCTTTATGGGAGAAGTGGTTGGCGATCCTATGAAGTTGTCTAATTCAACTTCGGTTCCTCAAGAGCTCGCGCCTGCTCTCCTAGGCGAGGAGCAAGAGAGTTCGGCGATACTGTGGTTTCCACACTACCATTTGAATGTTTTGTTTAATAATCTTTATGCGACAGACATTATGCCCGTCAACACTGGTAGCGATTTGAACATTCTTTTCCTTCACCAGGAATTTGTCCTTAATAAGCGGCTTGGGAATGCACTAAGGTCTCTCTGTCGGGCAAGTTGGGCCGCTCTTGCCAGCAATCGCTCGGCATTAGAATTGACGCTGCGTCCAGTTCTAGAGACCCCTCGATTCATGCGATTTTTCAAAGAGTCCTGCGGTCTCTCTAACTTTCGGTACTCCGACATTCTTTTAGGCTCCCCGTACGGATCTGTGACAGCGTGCGAATCTTGACTTCACGAGCTACTTTCGAGATCCTCAAGGGCTTTTCATCTCACGTCTTCCGGCCCGATTGGGCGCGGCAGTCACCTAGCTGCTCAGGAACTGCGCAGGGGGAAGTTCTGTACGGATAAATTTGTATGGGTAGGACACCTCCTCCCCGTCAGGACTAGGCGCTTCTGACACGTCAGAGTAACCGCAGACTGTCGTTTTCTCGTCAGGAGACCAGCCCCAGCAGGTAGCCTCGATGCTCAAAGAGAACCCAGAGAGCGACAATCGGGGGAGCTTGAATGGGCCGCGCGCAGAGGTGATTGCCCCCTTGGAATTCCCCAAGTGCAACTCTCAGAGGCATATTATCCTCCTTCATCGTAGAAAAACTCTCCATCACGGACATCATGAAGGCTCACGAGCTCCGTGACTTTCACGCCCTTCCTCCCATCCCAAAGTTCATCGATATTCTAATATCCTCTTCGAGTCACCACCTAACTCATTGCTATTGTGGGGCATTAGCCCTGGCGAGGCTCCTTAGTGAACCTCAAGGCATGCTTGGCCAGACTTTGAAGGCGGTAACCCGTGTGAAATCGTAGTATTTTCAAAAGCTCCTCATTAAGGACCAACTAGGAATTACAGCTCCATATTTCGGAAATTGATTCCGAATCTGATTCCGAAGTTGATTCAGGCGCTCCCCCTCGAGACATCAGGCTATCTTCCTTCTCAAACCTTTCCCCTTGGAGGGCTCATTTTATGTCTGACAAAACATTTCATTTGCACTCTGCAGGTATCTCCACATTCGGGCTGTTCCGAACTGATTTTTGTCTGCGCCATCACCCTCCGGTGCAGGGCACCGCAGAATGGTAACCCAACAGGTTCTGAATCCAATCTGAAATCAGCTCAGGAATCAGAAATCGGGGCGTCATGATAAAGGGTTAATCGTCGCCTATAAAAAAGAGGGAGGCTCGGACAATGTTTAAGATAAAATTAACATTCTGTTCAGGTAACACGGTCGAATTGTTTCGCGTTGATTGCTCACTAGGGGGGGCTGCACCTCTCACCTCCGTCAGGGGGAGGACCACAGGTGCGTACCGAGGGGTCGGCACATTCAACTGGTCGTCAGCGGTCAGGGCAATGGCATGTCTATTCTTGAAAGCAAAGCTCATCGATGAAAACGATAGGGTAGAACCATTGTTAATAGGGGGAGCCGGGTCACTGGCAGTCTCGCTTGACTATGCCCTCACTAAACGTCCGGTTTGGCTCGTGGATATGTTTGGAGAGTCTGAGAACGGGAGGATTTTGGCTAGACGGTTGTTCCGAGTAACCAATTCCCATCGAAAAAGAAGCGGTCCCGTCGCAATATCCCTCAATTCACATACCTGTCCTCAACACTGCGTGGAGATAGTGCTGGACGGAACAATCGTTAGCAGCTCGGAGACGCTTGGCGCCATGCTCGCACGGATTGAGGCTGATGAATTAGCGGCAAGGTCATCTGATAAAGGGCATGCTCCGGATAAGGGAGAAGAGGCTCCAGTCAGTGCAACGTGGAGCCCGACACCTAACGTCGTAGCTGCATAAGATAATTTGTCCGGTGGCTTCAAGTTTTCCACCGGGAGCTGGACTGCTGCTTAAAGAGGACTACAAGCAACGCAGGGGAGGTCTGCGATCATGCATTTACTGTCTAGTCGAAGCACCAGACGAAATCACAGAGAGATAGTTGCTGTGTTAACTCCCAGCCGACTATTTCGCCTGATTTTTTGCTCTCCTTGAGTGGCAAGCCCCGCTACAGAAGCAATAGTTTAGAGAATCCTACTTTGGAGATATCTCAACGATCACCTCAGTAACACCCATAAACACCCCTTTGCTCGATTGGCGTTCGAGTGAAGATAGCGCCTGCATAAAGCGCTCTTGCTTTGCGTAATCATCCTGCACTTTTTTCTCAAAGAAAAAAGCGAGATTATCGAATAGTGATTTCGAGCAGCTTCCCCATATGCTCGTTTCCAAGCGACCAATAGTAGAGACTGAAAATCCATTTCGGTTTAGTTCTTGAGAATGGCGAGCGAGCCCTCCCGAACGAGGAATGCCCAGCTCAGAGTAGACGGTGTCGGCATAACAATCCCATTCGCAGCCATCTTCGTAGGTCACAAAGAGCAATCGGCCCCCGGGCTTCCTCCATGTCAGGAGACGATTAAGACAATCTTGCTGTCGTGCACTGGATACACCGGACAATGAATAACAGAAGAGTCCCACATCGAATGGCTCTGCAGGCGTAAAATCCTCCACCGAGCTTTTTACCGGTTGTACACCCGGGATATTTGAAAGCATTGATGCAAAAGCATCATTTCGTTCGACGGCAATGACTGAATCGAAGGCCCTTGTTAGCTGGCTGGCTAGCCGTCCGTCGCCAGCCCCTAAATCTAAGAGAACCCGGGGTGAATTAGCTGGCGCTAGGCCCTGAAGAAATGCAGCAATCTTCTCCTTGCCATCAGTGTTCGCGGAATATTTCTGAAACAAATCCTTGTAGCGAACGTCTTTTGAGGTGTCTTGAGTTAACATCGTTTAAGAGCCCTCATAATCTCGATATTTAGAATCGAAGCGCAGGTTCGATCTTACTGTAAAAGCGGACATCAAACTACCTCTCGTAGCGTTCTCGAAGAGAGGATATGGCGTCTTAGCTCTTCGGCCAAAGAAGACTGGGTGACGAGCAAAAGCTTTGCTCCATTTTGCACGCTCAGGCAGCGTTTGACGAAAATCTGAGGATCAAACGAATCCGGGGAAGTGGTTTGGCTATAGTTGAGCTCGATCTCGCGATTTTTTCGCCCACCGGAGTAGTGAGCAGACACTCTGCCGATCCAGGTCGACCTTCCCAAGCCGCTCATCCACACCAAGAAGCTTGAGCATCGTCTCAATCTCAACGTTTGAAAATGTCGCCTCCACTGAATCAATTTCACTAATCGATGGGGGCGGAAGATACTCATGTAGAGGTGGCAATCTGCTATCCATCATTGATCCGCTGCTACAAGGGGTAGCAGGTATACTGTTGCGCGCACGGGCTGAAAGAGCATCGAGGTCCATCTGCTGACCAAGCAAACCACCGATCCGGTACGAACGCTTGTCAGAGCTCAAGATAAGCACGCCATGCTTCGTAGTAATACTTCCACGTTCGATATTCCCACAGTCATATCCAGCTCCGTGATGTTCATCGCGCCGAAAAGCGTCATAGGATGAGGAGAGCGCTTGACCGTGGTCATCACCCGCGGCCAAGCTCATCACATCCTTAATGCAAGCATTTTTGGTTTTAGCATGATGCACTCCCATGGCTCGTGCCGCAACGCGCGAGAGTCGCTGCGCCATCTCGCACGATCCTGAGAGATCGAGCGATCCTCTTGGAGTATGGATGTGTACCGCCTCTAGAGCACGAGCGAATGCGAAGCGCACCTCCCCAGTATCGTTGGCGAATCGTAGCGAGGTGAGGATTTTCCCCGGCTCTAATTCCCCGTAAGGCGCAGTCCTCAAAATTGTAAGGGCTTCGCGGCGCACAGAACCTACAATGGCTTCAACCATTCGTTGACCCACTCCTGGATAGGAGAGAGCCTCAAGCTTAGTCTGTTGTGCGCTGACATGGAAGACGTTCATCTGCCTCCTTCTCGTGCACCTTTCAAGGGTAGCCGCCTATTTGAGGATCGCTCCTTTTGACCTCCCTGCGTGAAGCAAAGCCGATAGGTATTCCATTCAACGATTAACGAACCACGGGGATCGTACTGCGCCGAAGCTCCATAGCTCGTACTCCGCAAGCAGGTGGACTATGCGCCATTTCTTAGCCGGTATTGGTCTCGGATCAACCTTTAAGTAGCGTTCTGATTTTTTAACCTGAAATTGCGTTCCCCCTTTGATCACGAGCGCAACAGGTGTGAGTCGCACAAAATAGAACTGAGGACCTTCCCAGTCTTTTATTTTGGCATCTCCACTTGAAGGTGAGTTCGAGCGTTAGCGTTTTGAAGCTGCCAATTAAAATGAGGTGATGCCCGGCTTTGAAACACAACTGACCTGATGCAGAAACTGAGCCGATCGAGTAGGCGCAGAGCACCGCCCATCGAGATGGCTGTATCAAATGCAGTGGCCGGCAGAACAAAGGGGGGCGCAATGTCAGGTGGAAAAATCAGAACCCCACTTAAACGTTGATCCGAGACCGATTGCGGGTATGAATACCTCATAGGCTACCCGTTTCCGGAGGACGAGCTATGTGGAACTTTTCGCCGATTGCCAACTATCCGAAAGTCGCAGAGAAGCCCGATTGGGCTGAGAAACTACTCCAAGATTCTCGAATCGTGGAGGGCTACAAGCTGCTGGGCCGCTACTATGACGAGCCTTTTCTTTACTCTTACGCCGCTAGCATAAAATCCGAAGACGCCCTGGAGTGCCGACCTACACGAGAGGGCGCGTGCGGAGTATCTTTTGATTCCAGCGTATCGCTCATGAAGGCTGCTGGCGAAGCTGCCGAACGCTTCTCTCTTGAGCGGGTAAGCCACCTGAATTTTTCAAACGGTCGGTTTAGAGATGAAAGTCCTTCATTATCTCCAAATGAATTTCGTTTTTTTTTAAAGGAGCAACTCACCAACAAGGATTTTCAATGCTTCGATTGGGATAATCATGCTTCTTTCTTTTGGACCCCTGGCAAAAACCTCGTCACTGGCGCAGATATTAACCTTCCGGCGCAGCTAGTTTATCTTCACTTAAATCCACACCACCAGACATCAGAACCAGCGCTATTTCCGGTAACGACCACCGGGGCTGCCTGCGGGCAAACGCCCGACGAGAGCTGTCTTTCGGCTATGCTTGAACTATTGGAGCGGGATGCATTCATGGTTCATTACCTCAGCCGTACCAACGGAACCCGCATAGACATGAGCTCCAGTCCCGTGCTCTCAGAGGTTGAGGATTATCTTCGACGATTTAGACTTAGTCTAAATGTATACTGGCTCGGCACCGACTTTCCCGTGTGTCCGGTCCTTGCTCTGATTACCGATGCTTTCCAATATGGCTCTCCGTTACCGTGGCTGGCGGCTGGGCTTAAATGTAGTTTTGACCCAACTCGCTCAATCCTTGGCGCAATCGAAGAGGCATGTCAGGTCCGCATCTATGTGAGATCTCTGTTGGAGAAAATGTTCAATAACGGCGGGACTCTCTGCTCGGAGGATGCCGCAGACGTAATTTCAGACCGCGCGCTCTATTGGAATCGCCCCGAGCGCATGAATGACATAGATTTCCTGACTACCTCGAAAAAAGTGATACCCTTCGGCGAAATTCCATCATTTGCGGGAAGCTCTCCGAAGCAGACGTTAGACAGGTTGCTCAATTTCTGCAGCAACTCGGGACACTCTGTCTATGCATCGGATGTAACTGCGCCGGAGGTTCAGGCTCACGGCTTAACAGTAACCCGGGCGATCATGCCGACGCTACAACAGTTTTATCTGACAGAGCCATTTGTTCCGCTATCGTCCTCCCGATGGCAGACGGTGCCTTACACGCTTGGCCTCTGTGACCAGAAAGCCCAAGAGCCAAATCCCATTCCGCACTTCTTTCTGTGAGCCATGGCTATGAACGACACAACGAAAAGTTTTTTAGATTATCATCGTGAAGCGCGAACCTTTTCTCTGGAGGCTCCGCCCTCAGTAGACGCGTGGCCAGACGAGTGGGTAACCGTTAACTTCAAGGGATACCCGCGCTTTTCTCGGATTCCCCTGCCCCCTGCTCGTTTCAGCAGTGCTCTTCCCGTACAGGAGGTAATGCGAGCCCGCCATACCACACGTAGTTTTGCCTCGGACACGCCCCTGACAGTGGAGGAGCTATCGCGGATCATGGTAGGGCTGGAGCTAACACCAGGTTTCGGCGAGTCCGCTCCCAACTCTCGACGAGCCTACGCGTCTGCCGGTGGTCGATATCCGATTGAAGCATACGTGCTGCCGCTTAAAATCGATAATCTATCGTCACGTGTTTTTCATTATCACATTCGAAGCCACAGCCTAGAAGAGCTCTGGCCATTCTCACGAGAGCAATTTGTAAGCTGCTTCCCTCACGCTGAGGGGCTCGGTGATTCAGCTGCTGCCATTGTGCTTACTGCATGTCACGGACGAACTAGCATGAAATACGGTGACCGCGCCTACCAGTTCTGTCTTCTTGAGGCTGGAGAGATCGCTCAAAACATCCAGCTACTATGTGCAGCGGAACGATTTGCCTGCTGTTCGTTCGGAGGAGGGAATGACGAGGCGATTATGCGTCTCCTTGATATAGCTCCAAGTGAGGAACTAGTGATGCATGTCATGTTTGTCGGCAAGCCAACCTTAACGCCTTAGCGACGGGCCTAGGATCCCTGCTTATTTGCAAGCAGGCACGTAGCGCAGAGCCGTATCACCGCTGTATCGACATGGCGCTTACCTGTTCATCTCAGCCTAGGACAGCCCGTCTGCCGCGACGGCTTCTCCATGTTGGGCGATAGCTCCAGCCTTCCTCTCCTACAAAAAGGGATGCGTTCGATATCCGATGCCCTGTGAATTGAAAAATCAGGTCGAAAACTCAGACGAAGCTATTTGCCTTGTGATTAAAATAATTGCGCGTTTATCTATCGCCGAGTGGCGCGCCAGCGAATTGAGTTTTATACGTTGGACACGCTCCTACAAAAGGAGAAAATATGACAATAAGTACAATGACAGAGCCGCGAGCTATAGGCTCACAACGTGAGGAACAAAGTCTGAGGCTGGACACTCATCGTATGCATGAGCGAGCACCTCAATTCGATGCAAACCGTTGGGCCGAGGCGCGACAGCCTAGTTCCACTGTTACCGATGGAGCACCTCCTCGCATCACTGCTATGTGTCAACCTTGTGCAAGCACCGGCCCGTGCGGTTGCAAGCCATACAGATCCGACGCATTTGCAGCAAAGCTACTTTGTTCGTAATTCGAAACCTTCTAGCGTTGCCTCAAGAGTGTGCTGTATCTGAGGCAACGCCTCACTCAAAGAAGGTCCACACATTGGCTACCTCTTTGCACTTATCAAGACCCGACTTAGTCCACAGCAAGCATCCTCTCCTGCCCTCTTTCTACGGGACGCGGTTATCCTGCGTCCCTCACAACGGCTTTCATTATTTAGGAATAAGCAGCCATGACAAGAAAAGCCCCTCTGTATTTGCGATACCATAAGCAAACCCTTTTCGCGGGAGGCGGTGATGAAATATTGGACGCTCCTATTCCCGTGGCCCAGGAAGGAATTTTGTATAAGGGATATTCTCGCTTCACCAAGGTTTCCCTTCCCTCGCCGTTGTCCCACAGTTCACAATCGCTGCAAAAAATTATTTTCGAAAGGAGAAGTGAAAGAACGTTCTCGAAGGATGCGCCATTAGACATTGCTGACGTCTCGCGAATCCTCTCAGGTTTGCAGATTACCTCTGCGGGACCCGGTCCGTTCGATGCCAGGCGCGGATATCCATCTGCTGGTTCATGCTACCCTCTGGAGGTGTACCTACTTCCGATCAGAGTAAAAGGTCTCAAGCGGCACCTCTACCACTATCATGTGCGGACCCATTCACTTGAGGAATTGTGGCCAATCTCGGCGAAAGACTTCAAGTCATGCTTCCCGGAAGACCCTTGGTGCTCAGCCGCGGGGGTCGTGATTATCTTAACGGCATGCCACACGAGAGGGTATCTCAGATTTCTAGAGCGGGCTTACCAATTCTGTCTCCTTGAGGCAGGTCACGCGGCGCAGAATGTGCAACTTCTAGCAGCGGCCGAGGGATTTAACTCTTGCTTGTACGGCGCTTTTCATGATCAACCACTTATGAGATTCTTAGACATTAACCCAAACGAGGAATTCCCTGTCAGCACCATCTTTATTGGCAAGCCGCCTCGGTAACTTTATCAATGGCAACTCCAACTACTCCCATCTGGGAGACGAGTCCGGCTCAAGGGTTCTATCCGATGGTAGCGCTGCTTCACTAAACGCAGGGCATAAAGAACTTGCGAGCACCTGCTGAGACAGGGTCCCTTGTGGACAACTCAAACCTCGGAAGCGGAATAACAGTTCTTGGCATGAAATCAGTCAGCCCTGATTAAACAAGGGTATCATCCGAGCATGCGAAGTGTGGGCGCCTTGGTTATTCATTCTGATTTTGAGGGACCCCATTGGTCTTTAGACCCTATGGTAGAAGGTGGACAAGAAGGAGTTCATCACCATGGGACAACGCTCTACGATAAGCACTCATTCTCCATCGGAAGCGGGAATTTTCGCATCGCTAGCCGGAGAATCCTTCTCATCGCTGTTGCGTTGCTTAACGCTACGTCAGCCTCTGAGGGAGGTTTTAACAGTCGTTCGTAAAACCGCTCTTTCTGAGTGGGATGTCGATGAGGCGAGGGATATCGTCTCACTCGATTCGCCGGATTTGCGAGTCTCTTTTTCGCCAAGTGCCTCTGGCAGTGCCTCATGGTTAGCCGCAACCACGAGGTTGGGGCAGATTTCGCTCTCGCGACATGACCCAGATGCAGGAGTCGTTGAACGAGCTATTTTGCGAAGGCTGGAGTCGCTGAGGACACAATTAGCGAAGGAGATCTCTCCCTCATGGGTGGTCAGGATGGCGGGTTCTGTTGCAGATAAGTCTATAGGGTGGACTGCCCAGTTGGGTGGCGTACAACGCGAGAGGTTTGGTCAGGGGAGTTACAGGGAATCGGCGCTGTCAACCTTCGCTGCATCGACGGATTCGGGACTATTGGTGACAGTCAACCAGCTCGAGACCGTTCTGTTCATATCGTCGTCCGACGCGTATCAAGAGGATCGTCGATACGCTGAGCAATGTATCGATTTTGCTCGGCAGGAATGCGTCTCAAAAGCATATCTTTTTTTCCCCTTCCCCACATACCTGTCATCACCAGTGCCTCGGCAACCCGACCCGCCGCTAAGCTGCGGGACCAAACACGTATTGTCGCAGGATGTCTACGTTCACTCGATTGCTATCGACAAGATTGCAAGGGCCTTTAACCTTGAGCCAAAACCGGTCGTCCATGTCTTACTTGAAGAGTCTAAGTAGGAAGGAGGA
>JBIIEK010000084.1:0-12437 GCA_044237895.1 Bdellovibrionota bacterium | reverse complement strand
GGTGCCCCTGATCGTATAACGCCGCGGACCTCCACGTGAGCAACCGCGAAGCCTCAACTCCCGTTGCCATATCGGCAATCATAAATTGAATAGCCTGGAAGGTACTAATAGCGGCACCAAACTGCTTCCGCTCCTTTGAGTATCCGATGGCGTGCTCCAATGCGGCTCGGCCAATTCCAACGGCGATCGCCGCCGTGAGTGGCCTACTGGCATCGAGCGTCTGCATTGCTATCTTAAACCCCTCTCCCGGAGCCCCTATCATGTTGTCCTTCGGAACCCTGACCTTATCGAAGGTCACACGACAGGTATCTGAGCATCGCTGCCCCATCTTGTTCTCATGATGCCCAACCTCAATACCAGCCGCGGATCTCGGGACCGCAATGCAGGAGATCCCCTTCGCTCGCTTAGCTCTATCGTGAGTAGCGAACACGGTGAATTGACTTGCGTGACCCGCGTTCGTAATCCACTGCTTTGAACCGTTGAGTATCCAGTGATCACCACCATCTTCAACGGTGGTCTGAAGACCAGCGGCATCGGAACCAGCACCGGGCTCCGTAAGACAGAAAGAAGCCAACCCTCCACCTGAGACGATCGGCTCAACAAACTTTCTCTTCTGTTCTAGGGTTCCACCTATGACGATAGGTGTAAGCGCGAGATCGTTCGCCACCATAGAGGTCGCAAATCCAGAACATCCCCACGCGATCTCCTCGATAACAAGACAGGCGTCAAAAAGACTCAGCCCACTCCCCCCCAACTCGGCGGGCAACGTTAAGTTGATCAAACCGAGTGCATGCCCCTCTTTGATAAGCCCGGCAGGAAATTCTGCCCGCTCATCTAAACCAGGCGCCGCATGTCGAACCTTGTCTGCAGCAAATCGAGCAGCGATCTCCCTCAAGGACTCCTGCTCAGACGTCAAACCACTAAAGGGAAGCATAAGAACCTATATCGCCATCACAAAATTAAAAGGGCCCCTTGAAGGGGCCCATCGAGCTTCGCAGAAGCTTACTTCATGACCCGAGTCGCCACACCCGCGCTCGGCTGCGGCTGAATGCCCGTCGGCGGAGGTGTAGTCGGCTGCTGACCATGAGCGGGAGCAACAACCTCCTTCTCGAGCGAGGTGGTAAGGCCCGTCTTCGATGCGCCAAGGGCTGTTGAGAGAGCTGCTGCAGCTTCATCAATCTTCGGCATGATAGCGTCTATCTTCGCGCGGTATTGAGGAACGAGAACCTCAATCGCTCCTACAACTTCATTGTTATTTCCGCGAACGATCTTAGAGATAGACACGACGTCAGCTTCGATAGCTCCGCGATCGATAATCTGCCCGGTCGTTCTGAGCTCGGCTAATTGGTTGCGAATAGCAACGTCCTGAACGGTATTCCCCGCAAGGATCTCATTCAATGCAGTATCCGTGAGCTGAGCAGTGAGCAGACGTCCCGCCGCGTTCATCTTAGCCGGAAAGGATATCGCGACACGAGGCGCAGCCTTTACTGGACGCTTGGACTCTATGCTGATAGGAAACTGAACGTTACCAGCCTGAAGAACAGCGATACTTACGGTCTCACCGATAGCGTCCGAGAGAGCCTTCACGATCGGCAACCCTCGACCAACCAAAGAGCTCTGCGTGAGGTATGACTGCCCCATCTGAAGAGCCTTCACACCGAGCCTGTAATCCTCGGTCTCACGATTTTGATCGACGTAGCCACGCAACTCAAGGGTAGCCAAGAGACGGAAGACGTTGTTCTTGTGAAGCTTAAGGCGCTTTGAAAGCTCAGTTACGCCAACCTCACCAGCTGCCTTACAGAGCTCCTCGAGCACGTCGAGAGCATGAGACACGGACTGGATCATGTAATTAGATTTCTCGCGCTTCATAGTGTGTACATTCCTGACTCGTAATCGTGTTGTCGCCCGGGAGGCAAAAAACAAACGCCTTATCGCCCTGAGCGGAGGCCTGGCCCGTCAAAGCGCGTTGGCACAATGACGTTCTATCGCCCTCTTTGGCGTGTATAACAGGGGGATCCCCAAAACACAACGTACTATTTTTAATGGACTTTCATTGAAGAGGCGGCCCCAAAAATGGGGTTGACGTATGATCAGGGACAGGGCGTGAGGGGCAAAGAACTACTCAACGCCACTTAGAAGAAGCTCCTGCACGGAATAAAACCCCGGTGGAAGCTCGCACAAACGATACATCAAAACGACAGCGCCACGCCCAAATATCTCGCGATTTTGAGCCCGATGAGTCACCTCCAAACGCTCGCCATTACCAAGAAAGAATACCGTATGATCTCCAGGCACATCACCGCCCCTCAACGATACCACCCCTATCTCGCCTTCGTGACGCTGACCTTCCCGACCAAAAACGACCTGCGCGGAACTCTCGGCGATCCCTGCCACGATCGCTTTCGCCGTGCCAGAGGGAGCATCCCGCTTCATCCGGTGATGCACCTCCATCACTTCAACATCAAACGTCTCACCGAGAAGTTTCTTTAGATACCGAGCTGCCATAGCAAGGGCAGTAGCTCCTACCGAGGTATTTGCGGCGATACACAGAGGGATTTTTCTAGCACTCGCCACAAGGGCATCTCGCTGCTCCGGAGAGTGTCCTGTTGTGGCAACCAGGAGTGGCTTGCTGTACTTGACGCACATGTCAGCGACGCGAGTCGAAACCTCCGGCGTTGAAAAATCGATCACCCCATCACAGGTCTTAAGGACCCCCAGATCGCTTGAATATGAGATGCTACTCCCCTCCACCTTTTGTCCAAGCACACGAGAGGACGGCGAAACGATAGCTGCCCCCAGAGAGCTCCCCACCTCAGATACCAGCGTAGAAACCACCCACGATCCGGTCCGTCCACTTGCGCCAACAACCGCTATCCGCCTCATGCAACAAACTCCTCGCGGATTCTCTCTAGATTTTCCGGGGCAAGTGGAACAAGCGGCAAGCGAACGGTTGCATGTGTAATTATGCCTTTACGCGCGAGCGCAGCCTTTACGGGAACTGGATTCGATTCAACGAAAAGGGTTCTGATTCGTTGTAGGAGCTGTAGCTGAATCTCTTTCGCCTTGGCGCACTCCCCTCCGACCCATGCGTTAAAAAGCGCCACAAACTCTTCAGGCATCACATTTGAACACGCCGAGATGGCGCCAACTCCGCCATACGCAAGCGTTGCGAGAAGAAGAGAATCGTCACCTGAGACAACGCAGCAATCGGACCTTACAGATACCATCGTATCCGCCAACGCGTCGATTGAACCTGACGACTCCTTAATACCAACGATTATCCCCTCACGACTCAAGTGGCCAAGCGTCGCGGATGTTATCGCGACACCACTCCTCCCCGGGATGTTATACGCAACAAGTGGTAAGCCACTGGCGGCACGAATCGCCTTGAAGTGCTCAACGATACCGGCTTGGGCGGGCTTGCTGTACGGCGGCGTTGCAACGAGAAGACCATCACATCCGATCTCAGTGGATATCTTTGCTAGCTCTACTGCACGAGCGGTTGCACTAACAGATATGCCCGCGATACACGGAAGCGCGCCCTGGGTGCACTCTCTAACGAATCGAACTACCTCGACGTATTCGACATCACTGAGTGTGGCCGCTTCACCAGTAGACCCACACACCACTACCCCAGCTACTCCAGCTGATTTCTGAGCGTCTAGCAACCGAGATAATGAGTCGTAGTCGACAGCGCCCCCATCTTTTGAAAAGGGAGTAACGAGCGCAGTGAAGATCCCTCTAAGGGGGAGTGAATGAGGTGCCATTTGTCGTTCCTTATAAACAGCATGCCTTAAGACGGGCGTCGCGACGCCACAGAAAGACGGTACCGCGCCAACTTTGAAAAATCAAAAGAACTCTGAAAACCAAGTAATTTTAAGCTCTGCGAGCAAACTCGGGCTAATTGCCCCTCGACGTAGGGGTCGCACCAACCGTCATCGGCCCCCCGGCTCCTGGCGTTTTGCCAACCTGGTTAGCATCCTCCGGAACATCAAGCGAGGAGAGGCGAGTCACATCACTCGAACTCCCTTTGAAGACGACTCGGATAACCTCGGCGATACCTCCCTCAACGTTCCCCTGATTAAGCGGAACGATCTGATAGATATAGGTAGTACCGTTCACCGCGGTCTTGTCGAGGTAGGCGAAATCCATCATCGCAGAGGGGGCTTCGATCGTTCGACCTATCTTACCCTCCGCGCGGGCTGCCTTACGCAGCTCCTCTCTCACCGTAACGTGCCTGTCTTGGACGAATCCGATCTTCTCGAAACGAACATCGGGGTTGGTCTCATCTCCTCGCTGTACGATCGTCTTCCGCTCTATGGTGAATCCGCCAGAATACTTAAGCTCCTTGCCCTGCATATCTTCATCCGAAGCGACCCAGGTGAATCCGACACCTTGGGAGCTTGGAGTAACTACAAGCGCCTCAGGCGGCTTTGGAGCGAACATCTCAGGTGGAAGCGGCGGCTTGAAACGCCCACAACCCGACACCAAGAAAACGAGCGCGAGAAGAGCTCTCCTCATCAGAGCTTCCTTTTACTTATCCATGAAACCACGGAGACGCTTACTACGACTCGGATGACGGAGCTTTCTAAGAGCCTTCGCCTCAATCTGTCGAATACGCTCACGAGTCACGTCGAAATTCTGACCAACTTCCTCAAGGGTATGATCGCTCTTCTCTCCGATACCAAAACGCATGCGGAGAACCTTTTCTTCTCGTGGGGTCAGGGTCGCGAGAACCTTTCGGGTCTGCTCCTGCAAGTTCATGTTCACCACAGCGTTTGCTGGTGACACGACCCGCTTGTCCTCGATGAAGTCTCCAAGATGAGAATCCTCTTCCTCTCCGATCGGGGTCTCAAGAGAGATGGGCTCCTTGGCGATCTTAAGGACCTTACGCACCTTATCGATCGGAATCTCCATCTTCTCGGCGATCTCTTCGGGAGTCGGCTCACGACCGAGCTCCTGCACGAGCTGTCGAGACGTTCGAACAAGCTTGTTGATCGTCTCAATCATGTGCACAGGGATACGAATGATCCTCGCCTGATCCGCGATTGCACGGGTGATCGCTTGGCGAATCCACCATGTCGCGTACGTGGAGAACTTGTACCCTCGTTGATACTCGAACTTATCAACCGCCTTCATCAACCCAATATTTCCCTCTTGAATGAGGTCAAGGAATTGGAGGCCACGGTTCGTATACTTCTTCGCGATCGACACAACGAGACGAAGATTCGCCTCGATAAGCTGATCCTTCGCCAAACGAGCCCGCACCTCTCCATCCTTGAGAATACGGATACTGTCGCCGAAACGGGAGAGGCTCATCATCACTCGCTCCTCAAGCCCTTTGGTTGTCCCAAGGGCGCGTCGCAGCGGCTCTTCCCAATGCTTCAGCTCAGTGCTCTTAAGCTTTAATCGCTTACCAGCGCGCTTAACGGCCACCTGATCCTGCGAGAGAAGATCGCTCAACGAATCAACGAGCTCATCAGAGGTAGTGCCCAATTTACGCGCGGCGCCATCAATACCACGAAGGATAGCGCGACACTCTTCATCAGCATCCTTCACCAACTGAATCATCTTGTGAAACTGCTTCTGGTTGAGATTGAGCTCCTCAATCTTTGCCGCATTTTTGGACAGGATCTTTTGAAACTTCTTCTCACGATCCGATTCCGTTCGCTTCTCTACCGGAAGCTCCATGAGCTCCTCATAGAGACCCTTTGTATCTTTGAGAGCCTTACGATACGGAGTAACTTTAGCCAAAAACTTCTTCTTCTGCTGCTCGTCCTCTTCGTTTTGCGGAGTCGGCTTTGGAGCGATCTCCTGACCATCCTCGTCAAACTTCGGCTCTTCTTCCTCCTCGTCTTCCTTCTCGGAATCTGGCTCGGCATCATCCTCGGCGAAGAGATCTCGCAGACGGATCTGATCATCCTTCACCATATCAAAGAGGGTAACCACGTACTCAAGAGAGAGGGGCTGTTTGAGAAGCTGCTCACGAACAGCGACAAGACCAGACTCGATTCGCTTCGCAATCTCAACCTCACCCTCACGAGTAAGGAGACTCACGTTCCCCATCTCACGGAGGTATTGACGAACGGGATCTGTACTACGACCCAACGAACCTGCATCAATCACCTCTGCTGGGGGCTCGATCCCCGCCGGCGCTTCCGAATCCTCTTCACGCGAATCTGCCGGGGCCTCAATGATGTCGATATCGTGCTCGCCGAACATAGCGATCACTTCATCAACCTGATCCTCTGACATTACTTCGCCAGCAAGGGCCTCATTCACCTCATCCATGGTGAGGTATCCCTTCTCCTTGCCGATCTCTAAGAGACGATTGATCCGACTCTCGATATCCCCACGCTCTTTAAGATCTATAGCGCTATCGATATCCCCGAGGTCAGCCTCTACACTCACCTCAAAACCGGTCAACTCCTGCAAACCATCATCCAAATCCGCGACAACGAGTTCGCGATCCATTCCCTCTTTCTCTCCGTCACGACCCTTGCGCGGTTCTTTTGTGAGCGGCTTTGTAAGAGGCTTCGTAAGTGGCTTTTCAACAGCCGGAACGGGCGCTAGTTTTTTTGCGGCGGAGCCAGACGTCACGATCGGAGCGATCGTTTTCTCCTTACTCTTCTTTGGAGGGAGCGGAGCTACCTGCTCTCCACGAGCTTGGGCCGCTGAGCGATCCAATCGCACGCGAGCGGCCGCCTTGAGCGTGGAATCTTTCTTGAGGGTCACGCGAACATTTCGGGCCTTCAATCGCTTTGAGATGTTTTTCTTGAGTCCCTTTTTGAGAGCGCCTTTAGCTTTCGGCTTACTTCCAGCTTTTCGAAGAATCTTTCCCCGACTTGCTCCACTTTTCTTTCGAACCACCACCGCAACTCCACGTGTACTAGACATGATCGCATTGAAGCGATCTCTGTGTGCGATACACGTGCGGCCCATCGAGCGCGCACGCATCCGCGATCAAAAACTGAACTCTCCCCACCCGAAGCAACCGTGACTATCGACCATCACACTTGGCGCGGGGCACACCTTTCTTTACAACACACTCCAGAAAGGATCGTGGGATACTAACTATTTAGGGCCTAGAGGTCCACCCCCCGCCCAACGCTATCTATCTGGTTCTTTAGGGTTCTTATCCGCTCGGATACCTGAAGCTGCTCCTCTGCCCCAAGGCCCCCTTCCAGAAGCTCTTTTTGACACTCTGAAAGGAGCCCCTTCAGCTTGCCTCGGCGGAGGGCAAGCCTGCTTTCTTGGTACAGGTCTCGCATACTTACGCCTGCCTCTACCATCTTATAGGCCTCCTTCCACAGCGCTACCCATGCCGACCCCAAGGACTGTAAAAGCTCCTTAGTCGACAGGCGCTGATGCTCCTCATCGTCCGGAGATTCCCGAAGAAGCTCACTAAAAACAGTCGCAAAACGCACGGTCTCCGGCTGGAGCCCCTCACACATCTCAGGGGTCTTCAGAAGCTGGGAGAGGAGAAACTCCTTCTCAACCATGACACTTCTCAAGATATCGAGATCTATCCTAGGAAGGCTCTCAACCCCTCGCATGGCCCCGGCCTTCTGGACTGAAGCCGTCCCGTTCGCAACTGGGAGCTTGGGCTCCACGGGCTTGGATTCTGCCGTGGAGCTTTTCACTTTTGACGACCCGAGAATGAGCTTTTCAAGTTGCTTCGTTTCTACACCGAGCCGACGAGCGGCTCTCGTGATGAGCCCAGACCTCACAACCTCTCGCTCAACTCCTGCGAGTGTCTTTGAGGCTTCGTCACACACCTTCCCTAAAAGATTCGGACCCGGCTTTTCATTCTCGGAACATCCGTATCTGGTGAGAAGCCCATCGATGTACACGTCAATGAGCTCCGCCTTCGGAAGCGATCTCAACGCCTCAGCAGTCTTATCACCATTCAGTTTTGCGAAGTCATCAGGATCCACCTCGTCCGGAAGGAAACATGCAGTGACGTCTATCTCTGCATTACGCGCGACCGTGAACGACTTCGCCGCGGCACCTCGCCCCGCGGTATCTCCATCAAACAAGAGATGCACACGATTACTCGCGCCCGCGAGTCGCTTGACATGCTGCTCCGTCATCGCGGTGCCACAACACGCGACGACGTTGTGAACCCCGCGCATCGCGAGCCCAACAACATCCATGTATCCTTCCACGATATACACCTCTCCCAGCTCACGAATTGCACTCATCGCTTGGGGCAGCCCGAAGATCGTTCTGCTTTTTTGATAGATAGGCGTCTCAGGGGAGTTTACGTACTTTGGAGATTGGTCTTCGTACGCCGGTTCCATAACTCCAGGAACAACGCGCCCACCGAATCCCGCGATCCGTTTTGAATCAACAAAGATCGGAAAGATCAATCGACCTCGAAACAATTCATAGAGATCCCCTCCGGCGCTGCGACGTATGAGCCCAGACTGAAGCATAGTCTCTTCATTAATGCCGTTCTGCTTAAGAACGTTGATCAACACTCCGCGTTGATTCGGGCTGTATCCAATTCCAAATTCGTTGATCGCGTCAGCGGTGAGCCCACGCTTCTTGAGATACTCCCCCACTTTCTTAAACTCACCCTGTCCCTTCTTTACTTCGAGCAGAGACTTTCTGAAAAAGAGATGTGCTATTCGACACACATCAAAGAGCTTTTCACGGTCAATCGAGGGGCCTACTCGTTTCGTATTCTCATACTTCAGTTCAATCCCCGAACGACTTGCAAGGTACTCAACCGCGTCCGGGAAGGTCATCGCACGCATCGACATCACAAAAGAGATGACGTTACCCGACGCCCCACACCCGTAACATGTATAACTGTTGGTCGATTCTCGGACGAAGAAAGACGGGGATCGCTCGGCGTGAAAGGGGCACAGCCCTGAGTAGTACATCCCAGCACGACGGAGCTTCACCGTCTCAGAGACGACCTCAACGATGTTGGCGGATGTCTTTACGCGCTCGATACTCTCTTGTGAAATCACGGGAGGACACTATCACAACTATCGAAAAGTGCTAGAAATAAGCCGAGATTCGACGGCTTCAAACGAAGCTGGCGCATACGAAACTTACGCCCGGCGATCTTGCCGAAAAAAATGGTGGTATACAGGATAGAGGTCCCCCAAAGAGGCACGCCTATTTCAAAAGCTACCCTTGAGACTCTTCAGCCACCGGGACTTCGGTGTACTCGTAGCTTATAAAGATCTCAAGTACTTCGTACTCCCGCGCACCTCCGGGAAGAGGAACCTTCACAACGTCGCCCTCTTCCTTGCCGATAAGAGCTTTTCCGAGGGGTGCCTCAAAAGAGATCCAGCCCTTCTCAATATCAGATTCCTCTGCGCCGTAGATGCTGAGAACTTTCTTCTCACCACTATCCACATCCTCAATCTTGACGCTTGAGCCGAAAACCACTCGGTTAACACTGCCAAACTTACTCGGATCGATAATTTCGGCCACGGCGAGTCGGGCTTCGATGTCCCGAATCTTGGCCTCCGTCATTCCCGACTTCTCCTTGGCGGCATCGTAATCGCCGTTCTCTGAGAGGTCACCGTGCCCCCGAGCCACTTCGATCATGCGCGCTATCTCAGGTCGCATAGCCTTGAGCTTCATTAATTCGGCTCTGAGCGTGTTATATCCACGCGGTGTCATAGGGCGTTTCATGATTACTCTCCGACGTTATGCCCGGCTCAAATACTCGCCGGTGTCAGTCTTAACAATGATCTCGTCACCGACGTTGATGAACTGAGGAACGGTGAGCTGAAGCCCCGTCTCTGTTTTAGCGGGCTTCGGCGAGTTGGTTGCGGTAGCGCCTTTGATACCCGGCTCAGTGTCAACGATAGTGAGGTTGACGGTTTGCGGAAGTTGAATGCCGATCGGATTCTCCTCGTGCATAGAGAGCTGAACCTCCATACCTTCCTTCACGTAATACTGACCATCACCGATCATATCGAGTGAGATAGTAACCTCTTCAAAGGTCTCACCATTCATGAAGTGGAATCCATTTGCATCGGAGTAAAGGTAGGTTCCTTTTTGCTGAAAAACGTCGGCCGTCTCAATATCCTCAGTTGAGCTGAAACGGTGCTCTACCTGCGTACCGCTCACCAAGTTTCGCAGCTTCATCTGAACCATCGCTCGAAGGTTCCCCGGCGTGTGGTGGTGGAAATCCATAACGCTATGAAGCGTGTTCTTGTAGATGATAACCGTACCCTTACGAACGTCTTTAGCTTTCATACGACCCTTTACTTCATTACTTCGGTAACAATTCGAGTGTTTCTCGGATGCGGGATAGTACCTTATCCTTCCCGAGGACTGCAAATGATTCAAAAAGAGGTGGTGTAATCGTCTTACCGGTCACTGCAATACGCAGCGCGACAAACGCCGGCCCCGGCTTGAGTCCAAGCTCAGTCGCAACCCCTCGTAACGTTTGGTCAATCGCCTCAGTTGAGAACTCCGGAAGATCACCCAACCGCTCCAACGAGAGGGTCAAAACCTGACGAGCCTTCTCATTGTCCATCCCCTTTCCAAGCATGGCATCCATCTGCCGCTCCAGTGGCTTATCCATGAGGAAGTCCACCATACTGCCAACTTCAGTGAGCGTCTTCACACGTTCTTGGACGTGCGAGGCGAGCGCCGCGAATTGATCAGCCGGAACAACGACACCTTCCTTCTCAAGAAACGGCTGCGAGCGCTTAATGAACTCTGCAACCGGCAACTTCCGGATGTAAAGACCGTTCATCCACTGAAGCTTTACGGGATCGAACACTCCGCTCGATTCATTAATTCCATCTAAAGTGAATTTCTGGATTAACTCCTCACGCGTGAAAACCTCTTGATCACTTCCCTCTCCTGGCGCCCATCCGATCAAAGTCACAAAGTTCATGATCGCTTCAGCAAGGTATCCTTGCTCGCGAAGCTCCTTAGAGTTAGTCGCGTTATGACGCTTTGAAAGTTTCCTACCATCGGTCCCGTTAATGACCGGAAGGTGCGCGAAGGTCACCGGCTCCCAACCGAGCGCTTCATAGAGAAGGAGATGGATCGGCGTTGAGGATAGCCACTCAATTCCTCGTAACGCATGGGTAATTTTCATGTCGTGATCGTCAACAACGACCGCAAGATGGTAGGTCGGAAATCCATCACTCTTTAAAAGCACCGTGTCACGAAGTGGAATCGTATCCCACTGCACCTTGCCGCGGATCGCATCCACAAAGCTAACGGAGCGCTTGGTCGGCATTTTAAAACGAATGACATGTGGCTTATCCGCCGCTACATTTCTCGTACGGCAATAGCCCGAATACCCCGGCAACTCTTTGCGAGCCATCTGCTCATTTCGTTCACGCTCAAGCATCTCGGGGGTGCAATCACATCGATACGCATGCCCTGAAGCGACGAGCTGTTCTGCGACCTCTTTGTAGCGAGGGATGCGTAAACTTTGAATGTAGGGGCCAACGGGCCCCCCAATATCCGGAGCACCATCCCAATCCTCACCCAACGCCTTCAAATCTTCGCGGCTTGGGCCCTCATCTAGTTCGATACCGAACCACTTCAACTCTTCGATTACGAATCGGATAGCGCCGGGAACCGTTCGCTCTCGGTCAGTATCCTCAACGCGAAGAAGGAACTTGCCTCCAAAATGCTTGGCCAAAAGGTATGCATAAAAAGCAGTACGAAACCCCCCGACGTGCTGGAATCCAGTTGGTGATGGTGCAAATCGTGTCCGAACCTCGGTCATGTGAATCTCTCTACTTCGTGAAACAAAAAGGGGTAAGCCCGCGAGAACTATAGACTACCGGGGCCCATGTTGGCAAAAGCAAGCTCATGCCTGGACCTACCGATTTTTTTCGAGCAAAAAGAGCGGCTTGGATTAGGGTTCTCGTCAGGAGGCCAGCACCTCGGTCATGGTTTTTCGCATACGAGCCCCTCGTACGGACTTTTAGCTTTTCACCACGTTGCGCCTGGTCCTCATACTATCGCACGCGACACGTGGAGTACCACGCACGTAAGGAACGCAGTTTCTAAAGAATTTAGGGAGCTTATCCGATTACCTCGGTAATGGGTCTACATGTGCGGGCTATCAGCCTGATCCAGATCTGTTCAAAAAATAGAACCAGGGGATCCCCTGTTCAACACTCTAGCGCTCCGGCTCCGAAACAGTTCCTCCCACGCGTATCGAGCGCGGCGATAAAGTGCTTAGCAAAACTGCTGGCGATCGGTGAGGACACCTTTTACTATGTGAGCCCTATAATTATCTTGATTATCGTAACGATCATCGGAGCCTTTACCTCTTCACAACCACCAAGACCCTTCAAGATTATCGCAAAAGCACAATCGCCTCCAAGTAATTTTTCACATTCGTTGGGAAATTCGGAGGGACTCTCGAATAAACCATGTACACGGTATCTACTCACTCTCGGAAGAACTTTTGTTGCGCTCGAAAGATATAA
>JBIIEK010000219.1:0-4527 GCA_044237895.1 Bdellovibrionota bacterium | reverse complement strand
TGACGAGCACGGAGCCAGGGGATGCACTGAGGAGCGATCGTTCATCTTCTTGGACAGCCATGACGGTATAAGGGCCTTTAGAGAGCGCTTCGTAGGAGATTCGCATATCCCCGAGCGCCGAGCTCGCTCCAACTCCGTTACGACGAATAACGATCTTATTATCCACGATCTCCTGCGTCGGCTCCTTAAGGAGATCGGGGCTAAGCTGGAGGGGGCGCAGCTTCTTCACGTGAGCAACGACCTGGGTCCCATCGAAGCGCCCAAAAGACGACTGATTTACCTGAAGTTTCTCTGGCTTCACTTGCATCAGGGGATTCTCATGACCCTCCGGTACCGCAAACGAGAAGAAATCCTTTTGGTCATCATACCAACCCATCGCATAGGTGGGCGCCCCCCCCTCTCGATCCAACGACTCACCCCACTGAAACATCTCTACACGCCGAGAAAGCACGAGATAGGGTCCGGGCTTCAAGAATTCATCCTCCAACTGTTCAAGGGATTGAAGCTCCCCAGCAGCAACTACTAACTTTCCATTATCCGTCGGGTCCGGCTTAGAGGTATCTATATCGATCGCCCTAGCCGCCGCCTGAGATACCGTGTCACCAGTAACAACCTCTTTCGATACAGCGGACCACATCAGGAGGAATGAGCAGAGTATTACGAGACCTCCGCCAAATACTCCCATCGCTTTTTTTGAACTACCAAGAATTGAAACCATCGAGCCTCCTACAAAAGCCCCGCCAGCTGCGCTCGAAGTATTAGGGCCAAAGATTTTGCATCCATTAACCTTCCGGAGATTATGGCCTCATCAAGCTGAACGAGAGAGAGCTCTACGGTCGTTATGAATTCATCCTCGTCCGGCGTCGCTTTTTGCTCTCGCAGGTCGGTTGCACAAAAAAGATATTGGATTTCGTCGCAGAATCCGGGCGCGGGGAAAAGAGATCCAAGGGCCTTGAGGCTGCCTGGAGCCATACCGATCTCCTCCATGAGCTCACGAGCGGCACAAACCGCGGGGTCCTCTCCCCTTTCAAGGGTACCCGCCGGTAGCTCAAGGAGTGTCTGCCGAATCGAATGGCGATACTGCTCCACGAAAACAACTGAGCCGTTCGCCGTAATCGGAAGTATCACCACGGCGCCTGGATGCTCAATGGTCTCGTACGCATGGCGAGAGCCGTTGGGATATTCAACGGTATCTCTCACCGCTCGGAGCTTACCTTGATAAAGAACTTCAGTGTCCACTACACGCATACGACTGCCTATAAATGAGGGAAGGCCATCTCGATTCTCTCGCTTAGCTCACCATCCGTAAAGAGGGGCAAAGAGCATCGCTTATGTACACACAGAAAGGCTGCGGGCTTTGACAATTGAGGGAATTGGGTGTCGGTATTGGACAGCGGGCCCTCACGACGATCCAACCACTCTCGTCTACTGTAGGGCACTCCTAGCCTTAGAGACCGAAGCCATAAATCCTTCGCCATTCCATCATCTTTTCCTCCAACAACGGTTAAGTGAGCCGGCTCGGTTCGAAGCTCCTCAAGCATGAGGAGCAGAGCTGCCGTCGTATCGACACGTCCTGAGAGGGACTCGGTGTGGAGCGCGCCACTCAGGTTATCAGCAAAATCTCGGATCTCTCTCCGCCCTGAGTAATAAGCGGCTCGATTAAAAATCCGCACAACCCGAATCTGACTATCTACCGCGGAGGGTGCCATACTCCCCAACCTCGACGCCTTTGCGATAAGAAGCAATCGATCGGTCGCGCCGATGAGCCAGCTTCTATCCGCAGTAACCGAATAAAGCGAGAGCATCGCCGCAGCCACCTCTGTGTCGTCGTACATTGTGTCACCGACTATCGACCCCGGTTGATTACGCAGGGGATGCTGCTTACTAAGCCAGGCAGTAGCTCCTTTCGCCGCGTCGAGAAATCGTTGATCAAGCGAAGTAGCGTAAAGCTCGCATAGAGCCTGCACCATAAGAGCGTTAGGTCTGATAGTAGCGCTCGTAGCTAACACAGGCGAAGCGAGGTCCTCTCGTTGCACCGCACGGAGGCTGAAGTATTCAGCAACAGAGATGTGAGGCCCAACTCTCCCACTCTGTTTATCAAAGAAGTATCCCTCGTTGGCGCGAAGCGTCTTGAGCGCATATTCCGCTATCCGAATAGCGACATCTCGATATCGGTTGTTCTGAAAGAGTATCGACGCGTTTGAATACACGCTGATGTAGGAAGCCTGAAGTTCGAGAGGCTTGTCGTATCCCGTCGCCTCAAGATCCCTCCTACCGTTTGCCCGATAGGCTCCGCCCCATACAGGGTCTACCGACCGCAGCCCCCTTGCAAGCGCGCCTTCTATCCATCGCCTGACCGGAACATCTCCCCCTCGTACGCGAGCCACCTGTTCGTCAATAATATCGGGATTGAGTTCTTCTGTATCTTCGTCGCTCGATCCGCCATCCCGAGTAAGGGATTCCTTAAACGCTCGCTGCACCGCAGCCTCGTCAATCTTTAAGGGGGCTTGGGCCTCAACGAGCGCTACCCTGAGGATGAGGAGGGCTAGCACCCACCACAAAGCTGACTGTGTCTGGCCAACCATTTTCTGAAAGCGCATGACTTTCCTCGACGTAATAAAAAGAGGCTTTACGCTTAAACGTATACCAATCTTCAGTCAGTTGGCGCAGCCCTAAAGGGGCCCCGACCACGCAGGAGCCTCAAGCCGGGGACGCCTTCCCTTCCATACCGCCGGCCCGTACGGGGTATCGACCATTGTCATATTAGTATATCATCCGGCGGCAACCTGTTCGTGACCGCTTATGACTCCTGAGACCCCGCACAACCCGGCGCATGTAGATACCTGGATAGGCCAACAACCGATCACCTCTGCGCCAATAGAGATAAGTATAGTTATACCCGCTTACAATGAGGAGCGAAGGCTTCCGCCCACTCTCATCGACGCGATCGACTACTTCGATCGACGGGGATTATCGTATGAAATTATCGTCATTGACGACGGAAGCAAAGACGGAACCGCCGAAGTCGTTCGCAAATTTGAGCGCGTTCGTCACCAAGTACGCTTAATTCAGCTCCCCAAAAATTACGGCAAAGGGCATGCGGTTCGTCTCGGCGTACTTAACAGTAGAGGGGCGAAAGTACTCTTTGCGGACGCGGACGGAGCAACACCAATTCAGGAGTTCGGGCGGCTCGAGAAGGCGCTCGCGACGGATGGAGATATCGCGATAGGGTCACGCGCGCTCGCGTCGACCGAGACAAAGGTTACCACCTCGATTCATCGCCGAGCATTAGGCAGGATCTTTAATAAATGCGTGAATATGCTCCTGCTTCCAAGTATCGCAGACACGCAATGCGGATTTAAGATGTTCACGCGCAAAGCAGCGCTATTCCTCTTTAAGAGGCAGCGTGCAGATAGGTTTAGCTTCGACGTGGAGCTACTGTACATGGCACACAAAGCCAAGCTGGCCGTAAAAGAGGTGCCAATAAATTGGACGAACGTACCCGGCTCCAAGGTAAACTTGGTCGTGGATTCGCTCTGTATGTTTCGTGACGTTTTTCGCTTTAAGGTAATCCACCGCGGGGTAAACCCCGAGAGCTTCGACCAATTCGAAGAGAACTCCGGCCCCTTACAAGCGAACTAGCGTCACCTACAGATTTTCATGCGTGTCCGCCTGTCGCTGAGCCTCGATTGCGTCACTCGCCAGGGCATACCCTCGATTCTCACCTTCGCAGATCTTCTGCCAGATGAAATTGGCAACCTCATGATGAAAGTCTCCCATCATCTTGAGTGCGTTAAGACGCTCGTCACCTTGTAAGCGGGGGTTCCCCACGATGCTGCGAAGCACCGCGAGCAAAGAATCTTGACTACGATCGAGGTAAAACTGCACTTCATCTATCTTGCTACGATTTGTCACTGCAAACTCCTTGTACTGCTACTTCAGTACTACCAACTACGTTTTTACGACTGGTACTGCGCTACTTCCTTACTGCCTGTAGAGAAGCAATCGACACCTCCAGATTTTTTCAAAAGGACTTTTTTAAGACTCGTTTGATTTTTCGAACGAGGGGTTCCGTTCGGGAGCGCCGCCAACCATCGAAGAGTAGAACATGCTGCGAAATCAGCATCTTAGAGGGCCAATCGCCCCGCCTAGAGGCGGCCCACTATCGACATATTTTACTCCCCTCCAGTCGAATAAGAGCACAGCCCGTGCAATACTCCGGCCCATGGCAGACCAGATTAAGGGATACACCCTCGTTGACTCAGGAGAGGGCAGAAAGCTTGAGCGCTTTGGCTCAAAAGTTATCGACCGCCCATCTTCTTTGAGTGCATGGGCCCGTCGAAAGAGGGAACAGGCGTGGGAAGATGCGTCCGCGACATACACCCCTCCCGATCGGTGGGCCTTCTCCGAGGATCGCTTTGCGACATGGCCTGTCGAGATTGAGGGCGTAACGATTGAGCTAGAGCTCATGTCAAACGGACAGCTTGGCGTATTTCCCGAGCACGCCCTTTATCTTCCTATGGTGCG